>NZ_CP087203.1:1842490-2149572 GCF_026016325.1 Pseudomonas sp. B21-056 | reverse complement strand
TTATCCGTTGGGCGCTGGCTTCAGACAGAAGCTCATCCAAATACCGTCCGGGCGATGCAGCTTTAGCCAGGCCGAGCAACCGTTCAAAGACGGGGTTGACTTCACGAATGCGTAAACGGCCGTCCTCGGCGAACTCATAAAAAGCCAGACAATCGGCGGTACGTTCGAAGGCTTTATGGTAGAGCCGATTGCGGATATCCATTTGTTCGGCGAGCGAAGTGCCAACGGAGGAATCGTTGGAGGCAGGACTTGCAGAGGTACTTATCATCTTGTTTGCCGAAGGAGGAACGCGCTTCACGGGACTTCCAGGGGGCCTGGGAAATCGTTTGTGGAACCTGAAGTGGACTTCCCGTCCGATGAGCAGACCTGCAAACAGGTCATGTATGGCCAAGGATCTCGTATTGGACCTGGCAATACATGATGCAGTCTTCTAGAGGCAACTAGCCATCAGCCCATGCTGTTTTGGAGGTAGGCTTTGCGGCTGTTCCAGTAGGTATCTGCCTACAGAGTGCACTGGCGAGCGCTCAGACCAAGCGGCGGCAGATCCATGTGATCGTCAGTCGGATCGTGAATCGTGGGGACTTACTTCAACAATGCTGAAAAGCGCTCCCCCTGTTGGGGGTGCGCCTGGTTTTAGTGAATCAGAACCTATAGGTAACGGAAGTACCGAAACCACTGGCGCTGTTCTTGTATTTGGCGCTGTACGCGCCCCTGGTTGCTGAAGCGTCGTTGACCTTCACACGCTCTTCCCACAGATAGGAGTAGGCAAGGTCGACCGTGACATTGTCCACCGGCGTCCATCCGGCACCCAGGCTGACCACCGTGCGGTCACCCGTCGGAATACGCGGCGAACGGTTGGTGTTGTTGGTGGGCGACTGATCCACCGAAAAGCCCGTGCGTAATACCCATTGCTTATTGAGTTGGTACGACGCGCCCACTGCGTGTGCCCAGGTGTCGTGCCAATTCTCTTCTTCAGAGACGCGACTCAACGCGCCGCTTAACGCGGGAGGCAAGCCGCTGTTCTCGATGGTGATGTCTTTGAAGCGACTCCAACGCGTCCAGGTGCTGCCCAGGTAAAGGGTCCAATCGTCATTGAGTTGATGTGTCGCTGAAAAGTCCACGGACTCGGGGGTGTCCACATCCAGCGAAGCGTCGTAGCTTTCGCCGCTGAGCCCCAGAAGGGAAAAGGCGCCTCCGGAGACTTTGGTTTTGGCATTGTCCAGGTGGTAACTGACCTTGGAATGGTAAGTCATGCCCACCCGGGTGCTGTCCGTGGCCTGAACCAGAATACCGGCGTTGAAACCAAGGGCCGTGTCGTCGCCCTTGCTTGTGAGCTTGCCGTCGTTGGTACCGGGACTGAAGGGGTTCAATACCATTGCCGACAACTCACCACTGATGCGGTTGATCGTTGGACCGAAACCGATCGAAACCTTGTCATTGAAGGCGTAGCTGACGGTCGGTTGAAAGGTCAGCGTAGTGACTTCGCTTTTGTTGGTGAAGTAACGGCCAGCAAACCCACTGCCATAATCCGTAATCAGACCGAACGGCACATAGAAACCGACACCGAACGCCCAATGTTCATCGATGGGATTGACGTAGTAGCCCATGGGCACCGTGGTCGTCGGGACCATGTCGCCGTCTTGCTGGCCGCCGAAGGTGCTGCGGGTCTGGCTGATGTCTGATTTGGCGAAAAGCGTCGCGGCGCCCACACTGACTTGTTCGCTCTTCAAACGAGACATGCCCGCCGGGTTACCGAAAACGGTGCTCGCATCATCAGCGGAAGAGGATCGACCGGCAAAGCCGGTGCCCATTGCGCTGACGCTTTGTTCATTGAGAGCAAAACCGCCGGCAAACAATTGTGAAGAGGCCAGCGCGACAGCGAGGCCAAGTGGCGTGTTGAGCATCATTTTTTTCATTGTTGGCTCTCTAGGGTGATAGCAGATGGTGTGTTGCAGGGGAAACAGTTCAGGCCTTGCAGCCAGTGGGCGAGCACCAGGATTGAGGTTCGCGACGAGAACTGGCGCAGGACATTCGCGTCGCGATCATGACGCCGCCTCCCAGCGACGGAACAGGACGCTGGCATTGACGCCGCCGAAGCCAAACCCATTCGAAAGCGCGTAGGTCATCGATGCCTTGCGTGCCGTCAGGCCAACCAGGTCGAGACCGCTGGCGGCCTCATCGGGATGGAGCAGATTCAACGTCGGGGGAATGATCTGATCGCGCAAAGCCAACACCGCAAAGAGCGCTTCAATGCCGCCAGCAGCTCCCAGCAAATGCCCCGTAGCGGACTTGGTCGAGCTGATCGCCACGCCTGACTGGCTGCCGAACACGGACCGGATTGCCGCCAGTTCACCCTTGTCGCCAACCTGCGTCGAGGTCGCGTGTGCGTTGATGTGCTGTATGTCACCAGCACTTACACCGGCCTGGCGCAAGGCCTGCTCCATGGCGCGGCGAGCCCCACTGCCATCTTCCGGCCCCGCAGTCAGGTGATAGGCATCCGCGCTGGTGCCATACCCCACCAACTCGGCCAGAGGCGTCGCGCCACGGGCGAGCGCGTGCTCCAGTGACTCAATCACCAGCAACCCTGCGCCTTCTGCCATGACAAACCCGTCGCGATCGCGATCAAACGGACGCGATGCTTCCTGCGGGCGATCAGCAAACCCGGTGGAAAGCGCACGTGCGGCAGCAAAGCAACCGAGCGTCACCCGATCGATCGCCGCTTCGGTGCCGCCGCAAATGGCGATATCGGCCTCCCCGCTTCTGATCAGTCGCGCCGCATCGCCAATGGCTTGTACCCCGGCGGCACAGGCCGTCACTGGTGCGCCGAGTGGGCCCTTGAAACCGTTCTGGATAGAGACGTGACCGGCGGCCATATTGGCGAGAAACGACGGCGCGGTGAACGGCGATAATCTACGCGGTCCACGGGCATCCGTGGTACGGACGGCATCGGCAATCGCACCGAAGCCGCCGACGCCGGAAGCGATAATCGTCGCGGTCCGCTGCTGGTCCGCTTCGTCCGTGGGATGCCAGCCTGCCTGCGCCAGCGCTTCATGTGCGGCGACGAGGGCGAACTCGATGAACCGGTCCATCTTCTTGCGCTCTTTGGGCGCAATGATCCGGTCGGGCGCGTAACCGGCGACGGGATCTTCTTCCAGGGTCGGCACTTGCCCCGCCACGGCGACGCCAGTGCCCTCACCGATTGCATCCGGCAGACTCCGGATGCCGGAGCGGCCGTCCAGCAACCTGCGCCAGACCTCCTCCATGCCGCACCCCAGGGGTCCGACAATACCGCCGCCGGTTACTACGATTCGCTTTTGATCATTGGAATTCATCATCAGGCCCTCTTCATTCTCAGTCGGCGTTTTTACCTGGCTGCCAGTGCTTCGGTTCTTGCTGCGTTGTCAGGACGGATCTTGAACCAGATGGCATACATCGCTGGCAGGAACACCAGCGTCATCACGGTCCCAACGAGTGTTCCGCCGATCAGGGTGTAAGCCAGGGCGCCCCAGAACACGGAATGGGTCAGTGGGATAAAGGCCAGGATGGCCGCCATCGCCGTCAGCAATACGGGCCTGGCGCGTTGCACCGTGGCCTCTATCACCGCGTGGAAGGGATCGAGCCCTTCTTTCTGGTTGTCATCGATCTGCCCAATCAGAATCAGCGTGTTGCGCATCAGGATGCCGGACAGTGCGATCAGACCCACCAAGGCGTTGATGCCAAACGGCTGATGGAAGATGAGCAAGGTCGGCACCACGCCAATCAATCCCAGCGGCGCCGTGAGGAAGACCATCACCATCGCCGACATCGAACGCACCTGCAAAATGATGATCAGTAGCGTCAGGGCAATCATGATCGGGAACAGCGGCAACATCGCTTTCGAGGCTTTCGCCGACTCCTCGATAGAACCGGCCTGTTCGATGCGGTATCCGGCTGGAAGCGTGCTGATGATCGGCTGCAACTCGCTCATGATCTTCGTGGAAACGTCCGGCGGTTGCAGATCCTCGGCGATGTCCCCGCGCACCGTAATGGTGGGCGTACGGTCACGACGCCGCAGGACTGGATCCTCCATGCGCACCTCGACACTGCCGATCTGCGACAGCGGAACACGCTGACCGGCCGAGCCCACTAACGTGAAGCCCTGTATTTTTGCCGGATCGAGCCGGATATCCCCCGCTGCGCGGCCCACGACCTGCACTGAACGAATGTCCTCGCGCACAGAAGTGATAGGGATGCCCGAAAGCAGGAACTGCAATTGCTGACCAACCGCACTCGACGTCAGCCCCACCGCCTGCAAGCGGTTCTGGTCCAACGAGAAATGCAGCGTCGGTATCCGCGAGCCCCAGTCGGTGTTGACGGTCCTCATCATCGGACTTGCCCGCATGACGGCCTCGACCCGGTCTGCAATTTCGCGCAACTTGGCGGGGTCCGGGCCCATCACCCGATAAGCGACGGGAAAGGGTGAATACGGACCGAATACCAGTTGGGTTACCCGGACACGGGCCTCAGGCGCGAGCCCGTCGGCCGCCGCTTGGCGAATACGGTGCTTGAGGGTTTCGCGCTCCTCCTGGCTGCCTGTCAGCACCACAATCTTGGCGAACGATGGATCCGGCAGCTCCGGCGCCATCGCCAGGTAGAAACGCGGTGAGCCCTGGCCGATGTAGGACGTGACGATTTTCGCTTCGTCCTGTTTTTGCAGCCAGGTTTCAATCTTCGCCGTCGTCGCGCTGGTCTGCTCGATGGAGGTGCCATAGGGCATTTGCACTTCGATCAGCACTTCCGGACGGTCGGAGGCCGGGAAAAACTGCTTCTTGACCACGCCCATGCCGAGGATAGCCACGACAAACAAGGCAATCACCGAGCCGGCCACCAGCCATTTGTGGCTGATGACGCGTGTCAGCAACCGGCGAAAGCGGTTGTAGTGGCGGGTGTTATAGATGGCCGCGTGGCCACCCTCGACCTTTTTGATGTTCGGCAACAGCTTCACACCCAGGTAAGGCGTGAAGGCCACCGCGACCACCCAGGACGCGATCAGGGCGATGCCGACGATCCAGAACATGTTGCTGGTGTATTCGCCCGCGGTCGAGTGGGCAAAACCGTTGGGCATGAAGCCGACAGCCGTCACCAGGGTACCGGCGAGCATCGGGGCGGCCGTATGGCTCCAGGCATAGGCGGCGGCCTTGGTCCGGTCGTAGCCCTCCTCCATTTTGACCATCATCATTTCGATGGCGATGATGGCGTCATCCACCAGCAGGCCCAGCGCCAGGATCAGCGAGCCGAGGGTAATGCGGTCGAAGTTCTTGCCGGTGGCGGCCATGACCATGAACACCACGGCGAGGGTCAGCGGCACGGCCGCGGCCACCACCACGCCCACACGCCAGCCCATGCTGAGGAAACAGACCAGCATCACCACCAGTAACGCGACGAAGAACTTGATCATGAACTCGTCGACAGACGAGCTGATATTCACCGACTGATCGGTGACCTTGGTGAACGTCATGCCCAACGGCATGCCTTGGTTGATACTGGCTGTCTCTGCATCCAGTGCCTTACCCAGATCCAGGCCGTTCCAGCCCTCTCGCATCACGATACCCAGTAACAGGGCTGGCTCACCTTTGTTGCGCACCAGAAAGGTCGCCGGATCTTCGTAGCCACGCTCGACCGTCGCCACGTCCGAAAGCTTCAGGGCGCGCCCCTGCACGATGATGGGCGTATCGCGAATTTTCTCGAGCTTGTCGAATGCACCGTCCAGGCGCACGAATACCTGCGGTCCCTGGGTGTCAATCGAGCCGGCGGGCGTCAACACGTTCTGGCTGTTCAGCGCGGCAAAAATGTCCTGGGGAGAAAGCCCAAGCGTCGCCAGTCGATCATGGGCGAACGACACAAAAATGCGCTCGGATTGCTCGCCGATGATGTTGACCTTTTTCACACCTGGCACATGCAACAGACGCTGGCGCAACGACTCGGCATCGCGTGCCAACAAGCGCTGTGGCTCGCCCTTGGCTTTCAATGCGAACAGCGCAAAGGTCACGTCCGAGAATTCATCGTTGACCATTGGCCCGATGACACCGGCCGGCAATGTTTTTGCCTCATCCGAGATTTTCTTGCGGGCCTGGTAGAACTCTTCCTGCACTTCTGCCGGAGGTGTGGTGTCCAGCAGCGACACCATGGTGAACGCCAGTCCCGGCCGCGTGTAGGTTTCGGTGCGGTCGTACCACTTCAGTTCCTGCAAGCGCTTTTCCAGCGGCTCGGCCACCTGGTCCTGCATTTCCTGCGCAGTGGCACCCGGCCAGGCTGAGATGATCGTCATCTGCTTGACGGTGAAGGGCGGATCTTCCGCACGCCCCAAACCGAAGAACGCGAGGACGCCGGCAATCGTGATCAGAAAGATCAGGAAAAGGGTGATCGATCGCTCGCGAACGGCGAGGGCCGAAAGATTGAAACGCCCCTCGCTCATGGCTGGCTCCCTGTGGCAACGATGTCGCCCTGTTGCGCCACTCGGACTTCGTCGCCCTCGTGCAGCAAATGCGCGCCCAAGGCCACCACCTGCTCACCCAGCTTGAGATCGCCGGTGATCGTCGCCGTGTCATCGCCCAGGCCAAGGACCTGAACCGGACGCCATGAGACTTTTGCCGGCTCACCGGAAATCCCCCATACACCGGGGCCTTTACCTGCATCAAACACAGCCGCGACAGGCACTCGCAGTGCCTGCGCCGGCAACTTGTCCTGAGCGATATTGAGCGTGACGGTGGAACCGAGCGGTGCATTAGCGAGCGCACCTTCAAGCACGTACCTGGCCTCGAAGGTGCGCGTTACCGGATCGGCAGCATCGGAAAGCAGCCGCAATTTTGCGGCGGTCGCTATCTTGCCATTGCCGTACAACGTTGCCTGGGCCACCGAGCCGACGGCCGGGCGCAGCGTCTCGGGCAGATCCACACTCGCTTCGCGTTGTCCGGCGCGCGCCAGCTTGACCACCGGTTGCCCCGCGCTGACGACCTGGCCGGGTTCGGCCAGGGTATCCATCACAACACCATCAGCGTCGGCCAGCAGGGTCGCATACCCCGTGGCGTTACTGGCTACATCGGCCTGCGCCTGCGCGGCGCTGAGCTGCGCCTTTGCCGTGTCAGCCGCAGCCTTTGCCTGGTCGTAGGCCGATGCCGAAATCGCCCCTGCCGCCACCAGCTCGCGATTGCGAGCCTCATCATCCGCGGTCTGCTTGGCCTGCGCCCGGGCAGCGGCCACGGCCTGCTGCTGCGCACGCGCCTGCAAGCCAAGGTCAATCGGATCCAGGCGCATGAGTGGCTGGCCGCGCTTGACAGCCTGGCCGGCATCCACCAGCCGCTCCTGCACTTTGCCTGACACTCGAAAACCAAGATCGCTCTGGACGCGAGCCACCACAACACCGGTGAATGAACGCGATACATCGACCGAATTCTCGACGCCAGCCACTCTCACCAGAGGGGGCTGAGTACGTGCATCGACGGTAGGCGATGGGTTACCACACGCCGCCAGGACCAGAGGCAATAAGCAAACGGCAGCAGGTTTTAGCCGAAGCATGATTCTCTACTCAATTAATAGAACAGGGAGACATCTTCAGGCTAGTGACCAATAATGTCAACAGTCACAACCTTGATGACTATTGAGTTGAAAGACCTCGTAACAGCAACATCGATAGAAGCCCTGCGGCCGATGACGCCGTATCCAGGTTGTATTGCAGTTGCACGGGATTGGAATAAGGCCTCATGACCAGGTAGATCGCCTGAGCCGCCTCATCCAATGGGGTTTTGCGTTCGAACTCCCCGGACTCACGACCCAGCAGAAGAATTTGCCGGATAAGCTGGCGCAAGCGCTCGTCATACGCCTGCGCAGGAAGCCACTGTTCGCGAGCGGCAACAGCGGCAATGTCGTAGAGCTTGCGGTCATGGAAGAACAGGTCGCTGCCTGCTTCTGCCAATACCCGGAACAGACGCCTCAGTTTTTCGGAAGCCGTCGGCGCATCCGCGACTGCCGAATCCACAATCGCCATGATCATGACGAGACGATTCGTACAGATCACCTCTCCAATCGCCTGCTTGGAATCGAAAAACTTATAGATGTAGGCCTTGGAGAAGCCAATGGTCTTGGCAATGTCAGACACCGTGGTCTTCTCATACCCATAGCGTCCGAAGTGCTGGGTGGCGGCCTCCACGACTTGATCGCGGACGCTATGGTCTGATGGCCCACGCGACTGGGGTGGATTCATGTGTTTAGTCATTTTTCCAGCTTAGCCCCATGGACCTCGATTGACAACGAGTGACCATTAGGTAATATAGTCACGAACAATATTTGACTGAATCAGGAGTCGTCATGCCTTCCCTCCGAACGCTTGCTCTGCTTGTGAACACCGGTTTAATGGCGGGATGCGCGGTGGGTCCGAACTACCATCGTCCAGACGCTCCGTTATCGGAGAGCTATCAGGGTCAATCTGCCGTCCAGCAAAGAACGGCAACCCGCCCGGCAAATTTTGCCGGCTGGTGGGAAGGCTTTGGTGATCCCTTGCTGAATGACTTCATTGCCAAGGCGCTTGCGCAGAACCTGGATCTGGCCCAGGCGTCGGCGCGGGTCACTCAGGCACGCGCAGGACTTGGCGCGGCAACCGCCGCCCTGTTGCCGTCGGGCAACATCAGCGGACAAGCCGCACGTGCTTATCAATCCGTCGAAACGCCGCAGGGCCAGATGCTCAACTCGACGCCTGGCTATGATCGCTATGGCAATCTGTATGAACTCGACCTCGGTGCAAGCTGGGAGCTGGATGTGTTCGGTGGCCTGCGTCGGGGCCGTGAGGCGGAACTGGCTGAATACCAGGCGTCCGAAGCCGGTCTCACGGCGACGCGCCTGGCCGTCGCCGCGCAGACCGCTGATATCTATATCACCCTGCGCGGCCTGCAAGCCCGACTGGACATTGCCAATCGACAGGTCAAGACGCAACAGGACCTGCTGGAGAAAGTACAACTGCTCCACAGCAAGGGACTTGCCGCCGAGTACCAGGTTCGCCAGACCGAGGGGGCGCTTGCCCAGGTCCAGGCTTCAGTGCCAGTCCTCAACACAGGCCTGGACGCTGCGATGAACGCACTGGATGTCATGCTCGGCACCCCTCCCGGCACCCACCGCGCTCAGTTGACCGCGACGGCGGCGATTCCCCAGGCACCACAGATTACCTCGGCGGGAACGCCGGCCGATCTGCTGCGCCGGCGGCCAGACCTCATCGTGGCCGAGCGCAAACTGGCGGCTTCCAATGCGCGCATTGGCGTGGCGATCAGCGAGTACTATCCGAAGTTTTCACTCAGTGCCTTGATTGGCAGCGCAACAGCGGTTTCCAGCGGCAATCTGTTTTCCAGTGGGGCCAGCCAGGCCTCGGGCGTTTTGGGCCTGCGCTGGAGGCTCTTCGATTTCGGCCGCATCAACGCGCAGATCGATCAGGCGAAAGGACAGGAAGCCGAAGCGCTTGCCGCCTACCGCCAGTCAGTGCTGCGTGCCACCGAAGACGTCGAGAACGCGTTCTCCTCGCTGGTCAACCGCGAGGCGCAGGCCGCTACGCTGACCGGAGGTGAAAGCGCGTTGACCAGTGCCCGGCAATCGTCCTTCATCGCCTATCAGAAAGGCTCGGCCAGCCTGATCGACGTTCTGCACGCCGATGAAACCCTGTTGCAGGCATCCGACGCCAGGGCGCAGGCCCAGACAGAATCGGCACGCGCGGCAGTCGCGGCGTTCCGGGCGCTTGGGGGTGGTTGGCAGCCTTCTGAAAGCCAACCGGTGGCGATTCGTTGACTGCACACTCCCCAGCTCTCGCAGGTAAGACGGTCGTCGTGTGATAAGCGCATCCGCGAGCGGGCCGGCAGATCAGGGAGCACCTGAGCTGCCGGCGAACGTCTGTCAAACTGATGATCGTGCGCAAAGAAGCTGCGAAAACTGCGGGGCTCAGGTCCAAGAGAAGAGCATCTCTGGCGCCTCAGCAAACAGGCATGCTTTCAGCCCAGACCGAAGGTTTTTCTCAGGCTGGAATCAACCGGGCCAGCAGGCATGAAACGACGCAGCTTGCGCAAAAGAGAGGCCTCGCCCTTGGGCGTACGGCGCATTTTCCATGCACCCAGAGCAGCCTCGACAATCGTCGCTGCCACACCATCAGGACTTGGGGCGCCCTGGACACTTTTAACAATCGCGCGGGTCACTGTGTCGCGATCCTTGTCATAGGCCGGGATTTTGCCAACCGCTTGCGGCGCATTGAGATCCAGGTTGGTCTTGGTGAATGAAGGCTCGACCAGCACCACACGGATGCCGAACTTGCGCACCTCATGGTCCAGGGACTCGGACATCCCCTCAACGGCGTGCTTGGACGCCGAGTAGAGGCCCATGTACGGGGCAGGAAGAAAACCCAGTACCGAGCTGACGTTGACGATTCTTCCCGCACGTTGCTCACGCATGTGCGGCAGTACCGCTTGTGCTGTACGCAAGGCACCCCACACGTTGGTGTCGAACAATGCCTGGGCTTCGGCGATCGACGTTTCTTCTACCGAACCCACCAGCGAACCGCCCGCGCTGTTGACGAGCACATCAATACGCTTGGCCTGCACGATCACGGCCTCGACTGCACGCTGGACGGACGCATCATCGCGAACGTCCATTTCCACAAGCTCGACACCTGGCAATGCGTCCACTTTCGCAATACTGCGCACAGTGCCAAACACTCGGCAGCCCTGCTTGACAAACAGTTGCGCGGTGGCGCGTCCGATGCCTGATGAAACACCGGTAACAACGACAACTTCAGGGTTCGACATAGCATGTTCTCTATTGAAGGAGGGTCAAGGCATCCACTTTGTACCTAGTAACCAATTTAGTCAATGGTCACAACCCATGCGCAGCAATGTTCACCGGGGAGCACCAGCCCTTATCCTTGCTTCTATCGAATAGGCTCAGCGTATGTCGTCATGGAAACGCTGTTGCAGAACAACTGGCCGCCGTAAAGTGACGGCCGTGACTCAAGGCATGAGGCTGCGCAGGACCAGATTGGCAATGCGCGTGGACATCTCTTCGACGCCATCAAGGCTGTACTGCAACAGCAACGGATTGATGTACGGACGCAATGCCAGACAGATTGCCCCCACCGTTTCGTCCAGGGGCGTCTTGCGCTCGAACTCGCCCAGTTCACGTCCATCAGAGATGATCTGCGTGACGAACGCCTGGATTCTGCCCTCGTAGAACTGAGTGCAGGGCCAGCGCTCAGAGGCCGCGAATGCCGCAATGTCGTAGAGCTTGCGGTCGTTGAAGAACAGGCTGACACCAGTGAGCACCGCGGCTTTCACCAGGCGGCGAAAGCGTTCGGTGGGCGTAATGGACTCTACGCTGGTAGCCTCGTCCACTGCCGCGACAATCGCCTCCAGGCAATTGGCACAGATAGCCTCTCCGATTGCCTGTTTCGAATCGAAGAACTTGTAGATGTAGGCCTTGGAAAAGCCAATGGCCTTGGCCAGGTCCGATACCGTGGTTTTGCTGTAGCCATAGCGGCTGAAATGCTCGTTCGCCGCTGCGACAATCTGGGCTCGGATTTCATGGTCGACAGGACCACGGGTGTTCTGCACAGGAAAGGATACTTGATTCATGCCGCCAGCTTACCTATCCGTCAAGGGCATGACAACCTGTGACCATATCATGACAAGGTCACAAAATTGACTTCTTGCTTCGGATGACGACCTCACCTTTCAAACGCTCGCCAGGGCCCGGGCTTCAAACAAGCGTGTCGCGGAAATGCGCAGCCAACCGGTCTGCCGCCTGGCGCACCGTGTCGGCCTGATCGTAGAAATCGAAGTGCCTCCCTTCGGCCCAATCCAGTACCTTTGGCCCGGCCAAGCGTTCATAGACCTTGCGGGCCTGATCGGGAAAGGCCGAGCCGTCCGAATGAATGATCAACGCGGGGGCGGTGACGTGTGGAGCTTGTGCCACGGGATTGAAATCCAGCCAGGGCTCCCAGGCCATCACCGCGAACTCGTTGCGCCAGGCACGCACCCCGCCGCCACGGGTTTGATCCATGTAGTACTCGCTGGGGCTGGTGCTCACGGCCGTCATGTCGATGGGGCTGTAGGCGGGAATGGTTTCGATCACGCCCGTTTCTTCATAACGCTGGCGTGCCTGGCGACCGGCTGCCCTCCGCTGCTCGAGAGGGGCTTCGCCGCCAAACAGCATGAGCAATAACTCCGGGTCAGAGAAATAACCCGCGACACTCGCCACCGCTCCCACATCAGGGTCTTTTGCTGCCGCATAGAGGACCGTTCCCCCCGATGTGCAGATACCCAACAGACCCGTTCCAGTCACGTCCGGGCGTTTTCTCAGGAAGATGAGAGCGGCGGACAAGTCCTGCGCCTTGGATACCTGGTCTTCATACTGACGCCTGGCTCCGCTGCTCTCGCCGTAGTTGCGATAATCCAGTGCCAGAGCAATGAGCCCACGCCGGGCAAGCTCACCGGCGTAGTTGCCACTCATCTGCTCCTTCACCGAGCTCATCGAACCACCAATTGCGACAGCGGGATAACGACGCGCAGGATCATAGCCCTCAGGGAGGTACAGGTGCGCGACAACGATCCCGTCTCCGCTTGGAAAGCTCACTTTCTGCGGTTTGGGCCGACTACGTTCGGTAAGTGTCTCTGACATGGTATTTCCTACGGTAAAGAGCACGGTGCTCGCCCCGACAACCAGGCAAAACGTCCGTCGCGTGATCAGTGAAGGGGATGGGTTCGCTTTCATGTCAGAAGCATAGAGGATCTGGATACTTGCTCATCATTTAATAGTACGTGTATTTTTTGATGAACTTATAAGTTGGATTTAATAATGCGCGCGGACTTTCTGGATGGCATTGTTGTTTTTACCCGCGTCGCGCAGAAACGCAGTTTTACCGCCGCCGCGCTGGAACTGGGTGTCACACCTGCTGCGGTGAGTTGGAGCATCAAGCGGCTCGAGGCACGCGTCGGCATGCCTCTTTTAGCACGCACGACACGCTCCGTGGGACTGACCGAAGCAGGTAAGGTATTCCTCGAACAGGTCGAAACCGGCATGGCCCATATAGGCGTGGCGTTTGACGCCGCGCAGCGCTTTGGCTTGCATCCACGAGGCTTGCTGCGCCTGAGTGTGCCCTACGTGGCGCAGCCCCTGATCGAGCCGATGCTCCCCGGATTTACCGCTGCGTACCCCGACGTGGAGTTGGAACTGGTCTTTGAGGACCGTTACGTCGATATCGTTGCCGAAGGCTACGACGCAGGGATCCGCATCGGCGATATGATCGCCCAGGACATGGTGGGCGTGCGCCTCAGCAGGCCCTCAGCACTGAGCGTGGTAGGGTCGCCCGGATACTTTGCCAAGCGAGGGAAACCACTGCATCCCGATCAACTTGGCGAACATGCCTGCATCAACATCCGGTTGGTCAGCGGCGCCCTCTATCGATGGGGTTTCGTGGAGCGGGATATCCAGGGAACAACCAGAGTCTTTGCGATAGACGTGAAGGGACCGATGATCGTCAACGGCCCCGCGACCAGCCTGGCTGCTGCTGTGTCCGGCGTTGGGCTGGCCTATAACATTTCAACCAACGTTCAACCGTTGATTGATCAGGGATTGCTGGAGCCGTGCCTGGAAACTTTCATGCCTGAAAGCCCGGGTTTCTTTGCCTACTTCCCCCATCGAAACCAGGTGCTTCCAAAGCTGCGGGCGTTTCTCGACTTCTGGCGTGAAAAGAACCGCTTGGATGCGCTGGCCGAGGACTGAGCAGTGCGATCCAGCGTTGCCGACGCCGACTTCAGCCTGGCGCGTGTTGCCGCATCCAACTTGATCCCCATCGTTGTAGCTGGCATATCTCACCCTCCTACGACTATCGGTCTCGTTTACAACCCCGAGGTCTTGACGTTGATCGATGCAGCCGGAGCCCTTCACGTCCGTCAAGGGAACCGAACTGCAAATAACCGTGAAAAAGCGGCCTCATTGCTGGCCAGTCGTCGCGGAGACAGCTTGATTGCCAAACATTGCCTCAAAGCGCGGCTTGTTGGCAGCGTAGTATTCAGCCACCACCTTGTCGGCAGAACTGTCGCGTGCAGTCGCCATCAACTTCTCAAGATCAGCCTGGGGAATCTTGAAGTTGGCAAAGAACCTGGCAACGTCAGGATGTTCCGCACTGAAACCTTTGCGGGCAACCGCGTGGATCTGCTCGGCACCACCGAAAATGTGCTTAGGATCATCCAGGTAGCGCAGGGACCACTTGGAGAACATCCAGTGCGGGCTCCAGGCATTGATCAACGACCATTTGCCACGCTTGAGGTTACGGTCCAGCTCGCTCAGCATTCCGGACTCTGAAGAAGCGACCATCTTGTAGCCATCGAGCTTGTACTCCTGGATGGCTTTCTCCGTGAGCTTGTACTGACCATTGCCCACTTCGGAGGTGAGGATCTTGCCGCCGAGTTTCTCTCGCACTTCGGGCTTGTTGAGGTCTTCGATACTGGCAATCTCACTGGTCGCAATGGTCGTCGGCACCGCCATGCCGATCCGACCTTCATACAACGCGCCGAGGTCTTCAAGCTTGTCTTTGTACTTGTCATAGAACGACTTGTGCGTACCCGGCAGCCAGACCATCGGAATCAGGTCGATACTGCCGTTCGCCAGCGCCTGGAACTGGATGCCGATATCGGCCAGGACCAGTTTGACCGGCTGTTTCAGATGGTCTCGCAGTGCCGTGTCTGCCAGTTTTACAGCGATTTCCGTATCCGACCAGTTCACCCATCCAATCCGGATGGGCGTAGGTTCCTCGGCTTGGGCAATCAGGCAACTGGACGCCATCGCCAGGCCTGCGAGCCAACCGAAACAGGTTCTACCGGATAAGGTAATCATGGTTCATCTCCGCGTCTGTATTAGTAGTTATTGGCAGGGCAGCAGAAAAATTTCAGGCCGATAGTAATCCCGGTTTTTTTGTTGGGCAAGCGAAATGTACACTCATGTCAAGCCACGTTGACATAGGCGTACATTGGACATACCGTCATGTCAAAACCAAGCCTGATGTTCTGTCCCCGGAGCACAACATGTCCAGCGATCCCTTGCTGCAGCCCTACAAGATCAAGCACCTGACTCTCAAGAACCGGATCATGACCACCTCCCATGAGCCGGCCTATCCGGTCGACGGCATGCCGAAGGAGCTTTATCGGGCGTACCACGTCGAACGGGCGAAGGCTGGTGTGGCGCTGACCATGACCGCGGGCTCCGCCGCGGTTTCCCGGGACAGCCCGCCGGTGTTCAACAACGTGCTGGCGTACCAGGATGAAGTGGTCAAATGGATGAAGGACCTGACCGACGAATGTCACGAGCACGGCGCGGCGGTAATGATTCAGCTGACTCACCTCGGCAGGCGCACACGTTGGGACAAGGCTGACTGGCTGCCGGTCGTCTCACCTTCCCATCGCCGGGAAGCGTCCCACCGGGCCTTTCCGAAAAAGCTGGAAGACTGGGACATCGACCGCATCATCAAGGACTATGTGGATGCCGCCGAACGCATGAAGGCCGCCGGGCTCGATGGCTTGGAACTGCAGGCCTACGGACACCTCATGGATCAGTTCTGGTCGCCACTGACCAACGACCTTGATGGCCCCTACGGCGGTTCGCTGGAGAACCGGTTGCGCTTTACCTTCGATGTCCTGCGAGGCATTCGCCAGCGCTGCGGCGAGGACTTCTTGCTGGGAGTTCGCTACACCGGCGATGAAGACTTGCCCGGTGGCTTCGACGCAAGCGACGGCATCCAGATCTCGCACATGCTCAAGGACAGTGGCCTGGTCGACTTCCTCAACGTCGTTCGTGGGCACATCGACACCGATGCCGGCCTCACCGACGTGATTCCGATCCAGGGCATGCGCAACTCCCCGCACCTGGATTTTGCCGGCGAGATCCGCTCGGCCACCGGCTTCCCCACCTTCCATGCCGCCAAGATCCCGGACGTCGCCACCGCACGCCACGCCATCGCCTCCGGCAAGGTGGACATGATCGGCATGACCCGGGCGCACATGACCGATCCGCACATCGTGCGCAAGATCATCGAGAAACGCGAAGAAGAGATCCGCCCCTGCGTAGGCGCCAACTACTGCCTGGACCGCATCTATCAGGGCGGCGCGGCGTACTGCATCCACAACGCCGCCACCGGGCGCGAAACCACCATGCCCCACGAACTCCCCAAGGCCCCGGCCAAGCGCAAAGTGGTGGTGATCGGCACCGGCCCGGCGGGCCTGGAGGCTGCACGGGTCGCCGGTGAACGTGGCCATGACGTCACGGTATTCGAAGCGGCCGACCAGCCCGGCGGCCAGATCCGCCTGACCGCCCTCAGCGAGCGGCGTCGCGAGATGATCAGCATCATCGACTGGCGCATGGCGCAATGCGAACGCTTGGGCGTGAAATTCCATTTCAATACCTGGGCCGAGGCCGATACGGTGTTGGCGGAAGAACCGGACGTGGTGATTGTCGCCACCGGCGGCCTGCCCCATACCGAGGTGCTCAAGCACGGCAATGAACTGGTGGTGTCGAGCTGGGACATCATTTCCGGTGACGTCAAACCCGGCCAGAACGTGCTGATCTTCGACGACGCAGGCGACCACGCGGCGCTACAGGCGGCCGAGCTCATCGCCAACAGCGGGGCGAAACTGGAGATCGTCACACCGGACCGCTCGTTCGCGCCGGAGGTGATGGCGATGAATCTGGTGCCCTACATGCGCAGCCTTCAAGACCTGAACGTCACCTTTACGGTCACCTATCGGGTCGATTCCGTAGAAAAACGCGACGGGCAATTAGTGGCGAACTTCGGCAGCGATTATGGCCGGGTGCATAAACAGCGCGTGGTGGATCAGGTCGTGATCAACCATGGCACCCTGCCCCTCGACGACCTGTACTTCGAACTGCGCCCCCATTCGCGCAACAACGGTGCAGTTGAACAGCATGATCTGATCGCCGGGAAAACCCAGAATATCGTGACCAACCCTGAGGGCCGTTTCCAGTTGTTCCGGATTGGCGACGCCGTGTCGGCGCGCAATACCCATGCCGCCATCTACGACGCGCTGCGGTTGCTCAAGGACATTTGAACATCATGCCCCTGGCGTCAGGCGCCGGGGGCCTGCTACGCAGTCCAGCGGGAGCAAGCTCCCTCGCCACGCGGTTTTATGGCGAGGGACCTGGAAGAGTCCCCATCAGGCATGTAGCCCTTTGCGGGCAACCGCAGCGCCTGCTTGCAGCGCCTGGCCGATCCGCTCTTCGAAGCGACTATCGATCATTGATTGCAACGCCGCGGCCGTGACGCCTCGATAGGCCACCAACGCCTCGATCATCTGCAGCGCATCGTGGTTTTCCAGAAGCTGGCTGCTATTGACCACGACGTTCTTTGCCGCCAATTGTGCGATATCGGCAGGAAGGCCGGCCGCCACTGCCTGGTTGGTCAGGGCAGTCATCAGCAAGGCCGGAAAAGCAGGGCCGGTGCCCGACAGCGCAGACAGGTAGTCGATAAAATCCTCTTCGAGAACCTCGGCCGCCGTGCCTACGGATTCGAACAGAAGCCGCACCAGATTCCTCGTTGCCGCGTCCACCTCCCCCCAGCAAAACCATGGCGTAAAGGACTGCCGTATTTCCACCGCCGCGTTGGGCATCGCCCGCACGACAGCCGAAGCCGAGGTTTGCGCGGCAATCGCCTGCGCCGTGATTCCGGCCATCAGGGAAACGATTGTCTTGCCCCTCGCGTCGATATTCAGGCTGGCAAAATGCTCGGGGCGCACCGCGACAATCACCACGTCGCAGCGCTCTACCAGCACCTGATTGTCTGTGACCAGGCAAACGCCCTGCTGGGCCAAGGGGTGGCTACCCGAGCGGTTGGAAATGACCAGATTACCCACCGGCACCAGTGCCTGCTCCAGCAGCGCCTTGGCGATTGCCCCGCCCAACCAGCCGGTGCCACCGATGATCCCCAGGGTTTCATTGATCATCGGCGGAGCCTTCGAACGTGTCCGTCAAGGGAACGAAAAACCCCAGGCTCTTTTTCGGCGTAGCCGAACTTCCCGTAGAAACGATCCAGCTCGCGTCGCTTGGGGGCCTTGCCGGTAAAAATGCTGACGTAATGAGGAATACGCTGGAAACGCGTGGTGATCAGCTCATGGGTGTTCATGCTGATATAGCCGATCTGGGTCAGGTAAATCGTGCGGGCCCGGGTATCGGCACCCTGGTTGTCATAGCCAAACCGCTTGAACATGCTCGCCAGTGCACTGATCCGCTGTTCGTCCACGGTAGCGACCTCCTGAGCCACCTCAGCCGACTGCAGCGCCCAACTGCGCACGGCAAATTCGAATTGCGAATCGAACAATTGCGGGTTGAGCCAACACTCGAACACATTCAGGATCGCTTCGGAAATACTCTCTGCATAGCTTTCGCTCTGGCGGATCAAGCCTCCCGTGTTGGTTTCCCGCCAACGGGAAAGCAAAGCGGCCAGCAACTGTTCGCGATCCTCGAAAAAACCAGTAGAAACTGGTTCGCGACAAACCAAGGCGCTTGGCGAGCGGCATGACCCGGACAGCGTCGATACCCGACTCCTTCAAGGCATCGTAGGCAGCCTCCAGCCAGCCCTCCGGCGACCCGCGCCAACCGGTGTCCTGGGCCTTGCCACGCGCCTTCCCCAACTGCGACATCTCGCTGAACCTTCTTCAAAAACGTGATTGGAATGTACCCTGCCGACCGACGCATGTACACCACAGTACATTTTGTTGACTTGAAACCCGAGACGCAGCCTTCTTGACCCTGGGTGCTTCAGAGCAGTCTGGCAGCGTGAAGAGTGTGTCCTATCCTTACCTTCCCGCCTCTACACCGGACACCGACATGCCCGCCTCCGAATCAGAGCTTCTTCATAGCTGGCATCACAACGCCCGCGCCTGGATCGACGCCATCCGCACCGGCGCCATCGAAAGCCGACGCGAAGTCACCGACCAGGCGATTCTGCTGGCAGTGCTGAGCCAGCAACCCGAGCACGTGCTCGACCTGGGCTGCGGTGAAGGCTGGCTGTTGCGCGCCCTGGCCAAACGGGCCATCGATGCGGTCGGAGTGGATGGCGATGCGACGCTGGTCGAAGCAGCGCGAGCAGCCGGCTCTCCAGCGGTCCATTTGGCGAGTTATGAGGAACTGGTCCAGGCAAAAGTCGACATTGGCAGCGGCTACGACCTGATCTGCGCCAACTTCGCCCTCCTGCACCAGGACATCATCCCCCTGCTCACCACCATGCATGCCCTGCTCGTCCCTGGTGGCAAGCTGGTGATCCAGACCCTGCATCCGTGGAGCACGGCGGCGGGTGTCTATCAGGATGGCTGGCGACAGGAAACCTTCGCGGGGTTCAAGGGGCAGTGGCAACCCATGCCGTGGTACTTCCGCACGCTTTCCAGTTGGTTGAATGCGCTGGATATGGGGGGATTTGGGCTGGCTGGGTTGCAGGAGCCGCAGCATCCGCAAGGAGTGGGGCCGCAGTCGTTGTTGCTGGTGGCTACTCGCCGTTCCGTTTTTGGGCGTCGGCTGGATTGAAGTAAAATGGACTCGTTGCTCAACGGCGGAAAGCCCCGATGGCCAGCGTCAGGTGTTTACTCAGTCGTTCTCGTCTGTGCCTTACATGCTATATGAAGGCCAGCCCAACTGCTGACCCAGATAATCTATCGCTGACTATTGAAACTGCCGGGCCTCGATGCAATAGGTCAGCAACGCCTGATCACTGTCCACCTCCAGCTTGCGCATGGCCGAGATCTTTTGCGCGCTGACGGTCTTATTGCTGCGGTTCAATTGCCGCGCAATGTCGCTGACGCTCATTCCCGTTACAAACAAACGCAACACTTCCAGCTCGCGGGGCGACAGGCTTTGGAACCGCTCTTGCACCTGAAACAATTTACCCACCACAGTGGTCGCGACAGGCGCGGGCGCCTCGTAGCTGCGTCGGGCACTAATCGCGCCCAGGGCTTTTACGATTTCGCCGTGCAGGTGGTTTTTCTGAATCACGCCAGCCACGCCCAATTCCTGCAAGCGGGTGAGGATCAGGTTGTTGGAAATCATGGTCAACACCAACACCTGGGTCTCGGGGAAATGGCGCAGGATGTACTCGATCAGCTTCAAGCCATCGCCATAGGTGTCGTCACCCGGCATGTTGAAATCGGTGATCAGCACTTGGGGCTGATGGGCGCGTAACTGTTCGACCAACTGGCTGGAACTGACCGCCTCGCCCACCAGGCGATAGCGTGAATCGCGCTGCACGATCTCGCGCACGCCCACCAGCACAATCGGGTGGTCATCTGCGATGACGACGTTCATTTCTCGCATCATTTATCCTCCTTGTAGCGGGCAGATGGCGCTCATTCAGTTGAAGACCCTGCCAGCAAGCACTGCGCCACCGCAGTCAACCGTGCGCACAGCACTTGGATCTGCGCGGTGGCGTGGGTATCCAGGCGGCCGTCGCACAGCGCGTTCTCCCATTTCTGACAAGCATTGGATAAAGCCTCGGCGCGCACACTGGCCAGCGCGCCATTGAGGCAGTGCAGGTATTGGCGAACCCGGTTGGAATCCCCGTCCGCCAAGCCCTGCTCGATGTGCTGCACGTCAACCAACAAGGTATCGCCCATCAACTGGCGCATGGCTGGGGACAATTCGATCCAGCCTTCACGGTCGCGGTCCGGCGATGGCATCGCCGGGGCTGTCGCGCAGCGACAATGGGCCATCAAGGCCTGGCGCAGCATGCTTATACTCAGCGGCTTGACCACCCACGCGTTCATGCCTACCGCCAGGCAGCGCTCGCCCGCCTCGCGCAGCGCGTTGGCGGTAACACCGATAATCGGTACCTGCACGCCCTGTTCACGCAAGGCACGGGCCAGGTCATAGCCATTGAGGCGCGGCATGTTGATGTCGGTGATCACCAGGTCGAACGGCTGCGAGCCCCATATTTGCAGGGCGTGCTCGCCGTCCCGGGCCACGGTGGCCTGGGCACCCAGGGCTTCGAGTTGCTCTTGCAGCACGGCCTGGCTGACTGGGTTGTCTTCGGCGACCAGCACGCGCACATTCAAACACGGTGCATCCAGGCACGGCTCCGCCTGCGCCGGACTAACGGCAGACGGTGCGTTGCGCAGGATCGGCAAAGTGATGAACAACGAAAAACTGCTGCCCAGCCCCGGCTCACTGACCACGCGCATGGTGCCGCCCATCAATTCACTCAAGCGCGAACAGATCGACAAGCCCAGCCCGGCGCCGTTGCCATCCTGGCCGCCGGCCACTTGATAGAAAGGCCTGAACAACTGCTCCAGGGCCTTTTCCGGAATGCCCACGCCGGTGTCGGTGACCTGCCATTGCAGGGCAACTTTATCTTCAAGCAATTGCTGCACGGTCAGACGCAAGCGCACGCGCCCCGATTCGGTGAACTTGATCGCATTGCCCAACAGATTATGCAGGATCTGTCGGATCCGCCCCCCATCCCCCAACAATTGCCGCGGTACTTGCGAGTCAATCTGCGCATCGATCTGCAAGCCCTTATTGCGGGCCGTGGCGGTAAACCCAAGCACCGACTCCTCCGCCAGTTGGCGCGGGTTGAACGGCGCCGCTTCCACGGCCATTTGCCCGGACTCGATTTTCGACACGTCCAGCACATTACTGATCAGTTGAAACAGCACGGTGGACGAGCCCTGGATAATGTCCAGGTAGTAACGCTGGCGCTCGCTCATGTCGGTCAGGGCCATCAGTTCCAGGTTGCCCAGCACGCCATATAGCGGGGTGCGGATTTCATGGCTCATCGTTGCCAGGAACAAGGTCTTGGCCTCATTGGCTTCGGTGGCCTCCTGGCGCGCCTGGTTCAGTAACTGGGCTTCGTCAACATGCCGGGTGATGTCATTGCAACCACAGAGGAACACGTCCTCGCCTTCGTAGCGCGCCGCCACCACTACAACCTGCAAGTAGCGCCCCTCTACCGCCAGACACATCTCGCCAGGGGTGTCCGGGCCATCGTTGGCTTTAAGCACATCGAGCAACGGTGCAGTACCGCGCAGTTGCAAGGCGCGCTGGTTCTCCAGGAGCAACTGGTGGTCACTGCGCCGTACCACGCACAGGCCCACCGGGGCGTTGTGCAGCATGATGCGGTTGAACGCCTCGCTCTCGAACAACCGTTCCTGCGCGCGCTTTGCCGGATTGACGATGCGGGTCTTGTACCAATGGTTGATCCACCAACCCAGCAGTACAGCCGCCAGAAACGTCAGGCCCAGGCCCAGCAGCGGCCATTTGGCGTAGCGCAGAAAATCCTGAAAGCTGATGGCATACAAGCCGGTCCAATACTCGCCGCCTTCGCTGAGCATCTTGAAGCGCAAACCATGGCTGTTGAAGCTCAAGCCCAAGGGCGCCATGTTTTCATCGTCGAGACTGCCGAGCAACACATCGCCCTGGGGTGAAATCAGGGTGAACTGGTTGTAGACCGACAACTGCAGCACTCGCTCGAATTCATCGACCTGGGACGTGTCCACCACAGCCGCCAGGGTCAGCAAGCCCTGAGGCTGACCGGCCGGCAGTATGGCGGTGGGCGCGTCGATGCCGATCATAGCCACCACGCTGCGACTGTTCCGATACAGTTGCAACGGCGCACGCATCCAGCGCACGCGACTATCGGTCAGTAACAGGCGTTGGCTCTCCTGCAGTTCGTACAAGCGGCTTACCACTTCGCGATACTGCTCACGCAACAGTGGCTGGTGCTGGCGCAAGCCGCCAATGCCTGGCACGGCGAGGCTGGCGACGTCATTGGGGGTGAACACGAACAGCTGCGGCGAGACGTAAAACGAGCTGGCCCAGTAGCCGCCATAGTAATCGGTCAGTTGCACGCCAAACGCCAGCGCCCGGTGCGTGTCGTCCGTCGAGAACCGCGTATCGTGAGACAAGGTAAACGGCAGCGACAAGGCAAACCCTTTGGCCTGCAACACCACCTGCCCCGCATCGCGCTGCAATTGCGCCACCGAGGTGGACTGCACTGAAGGCAACGGCGGCGCATTGCCACGGCTGTAACCGCTGGCTACGTTGCGCAGGAACACCTCATGTTCGTGGATGATCTCCACCAGGCGGGCGAAGTGGAACTCGATCTTTTCCTGTTCGGCGTCGAGCAACCGCGACACCGCCCAGTAGCAACTGCTGGACAGCAACAAGGCGAGCCCTGCCAGCAGCAACAGGGCTTTGTTCAGGCGTTGTGAGCTTTGCGCCAGTTTATCCAGGCGCAGACTTGCATGTTTCATCATCAGCACCGCAGAAGCCTGAACCAGGACGTGGGGCTTATACTCGGTCCCGGCATTGACCAATAACGCCCGGCTGGCCGGGCGACCCTTCCTTCGGGCTTCTTGACTGTGTGACCCTGGCCACGCAGATAATTGATAGCTCTGAGCCACCCTTTTGCGCACCGCCATGCACCAGCGTAGTAGTCACCAGGCAGCAGCGTGGTGGAGCTTCCATCAATTCGAAGGTGATTTGCCGGGGCTCGGCATCGCGGCTCTGCACCTGGGAGAGCAGAGGGGTGGGAATGTTGATCGACAGTCGGTCACCCAGTCGTACCCATTGGACCTGGGCGGCCATGGTCGGGGCGAGGATGCAAGTCAACCGTTGGGTTTCCAGGCCCAGCCGCTCGATTTCACCGAGGCACTGGGATGATACTGACGCAACACCTGCACAGCGGCGGGTTGATACGCAGAGCTGCTGAAAATCCAGATATTACCCACCTCGCCTCGGATGATGTGCACTTGCTCGGCCGAAAAGGGAGGGGCGAGAGGTTGCAGGAAATGTTTAAGTTTCATCGCCGAGAGGTTAAGCGTGGCGAGGCGGCAGGTGAATAAGACGGATCTTAAAGAGGCGGGCGAGTGAGATTGCCGCATACGTGGCAGGCTGTCTAATTCACATACGCAGTTCACGCGTCTCAACAAATCGTTTGGCCCAAGGGGAAGCGTCACTCACCTTGCTTGGGTCGCAATTACGTTTAAACGAACGATTCACCTAGCCAACGAATCCGTTGGCTCAAAGCATGTGCCCAGCCCAAATCTTACGATTGACCAGGTCGGCAGCAATTTCGATGAAGGCATCCCCGACGAATTTGGCAGCCGGACTGACACGCCTGTCGGCAGGAAAAACCTGAACAAGTTTGCGCATGGGAATGGGGTCAATCAAGGGGGCGGCACTGAGCACGCCAGCTTCGATTTGGGCGTAAATCGATGCCAAAGGCAAAGCGGTCAAACCGAACCCATTGCAGACCAAGGCAATCATCGCGCCAAAGGAATCCGCTTCGACACTGGTCTTGAGCTTGATCCCGAGTTCACGCGCACAATCATCCAGAATCACGCGAAGGCTATGTCGAGCGCTTGGCAACACCAATGGCTGCTCGGCCAAAGACTCGAACGACACCGGTGTATCAAGACGCAGGTTGGCGCTGGCGGGGCCGACCAGCAGCAGATTTTCCATCATCACCGGCACTATACGCAGCGTATGCAGGGGTTGGGGATCGTAAGAAATCGCCAGTTCCAATTCGCCACGCTGAACCCAATCCAGCAGATAGCCGCTGAAGGCCGAGGAAAACCTGACGGCAAGATTCGGATGCGCCTCTTTGATTTTGCGCACTAGAGGAACGGTGACGATTTCCGCTACCGTCGGCGTCGTACCGATGACGACCGTTCCCCGAAAAGAGGTCTTTCCGCCCACCACAGAACTTCGAATGGACTCCATTTCTTCCATGATTCGAGTGGCATGCGCCAAGACTTCACGGCCGGCATCGGTAATTTCCATGCCTCGTCCATGCCGATCAAAAAGGTAGGCCCCGAGTTCCTTTTCCAACAGACGAATTTGCCTACTCAGTGCCGGTTGTGCGATGTGAAGCCGGTCGGAGGCCTTGCTAAGACTGCCAAGCTCGGCCACATGAATTAGGGTCTTGAGTTGAACGACATCCATTACCTGGCCAGTCAAAGTCGGGCTCGGCGCGAAATGCGTCGAAAGTAGTATGAGTGTAAACGCATTAGCGTTCCTTGGAATGCCACAGGGCCCGCGCCGCATGGGGCCTTGCGACTTTCGAGCCGGCTGTATCCCCCAGCCCGCACGGGTTGCAAGGCAAGCTATAAAATTTCGATATATCAGTTAGGCCTGGCTGACGGCTTATTACCCTCGTCACTCTGCGGTAGCGTGCAATCAACGTCGACGCCAAGAGCACTCGACTGACTACAAGAATAAGATTCGAGGGCTTACGTCATGATTTACTGCATTTCTCGTTACCTGACTGACCCGCCTTACACAGTCAGCAAGCAGCTGACCTCTCATATACATCCCCCCTCTTCATGTGCCTTGGTCGTCAAAGGATCACTGCAACTGCGTTAAGCCCATCAACCCATCGAGCTTGCAACGTCGGACACGCATCAGCGTGCGCCTCGTATCGTCTCGCCTTGAAAAAAGGGTGAACAGAATGTCTGCATCAACCAGCGACTCAACACTCCACACTGAAAAGTCCGATCAGATAAAAAGTCCGAATCGCGTCAGAGCCATCATGGGTGCCTGCTCGGGCAATCTGGTGGAGTGGTACGACTTTTTCATTTACGCCTATACCGCCATCTATTTTGCGAGCTCGTTTTTCCCCAAAGGTGACACCACCAGTCAGTTGCTCGCAACCGCCGGCGTCTTCGCCGTCGGCTTTTTCATGCGGCCTCTCGGCGGCTGGATTTTCGGCTGGATTGCCGACACTCGCGGCCGCAAGGTCTCGATGATTATCTCGGTGTTTATGATGTGCGCCGGCTCCCTGCTGATTGCCGTCATGCCGACCTATGAAACCATTGGTGTGGCGGCGCCAGTTTTGCTTGTCGTCGCCAGGTTGATTCAGGGGCTGTCAGTCGGCGCGGAGTACGGCACCGGTGCCACCTACATCAGTGAGATCGCTACACCTGGGCGTCGCTGTTTCTATGGTTCATTCCAGTACTTCACCATCATTGCCGGTCAGCTCATGGCATTGATGACTGTGGTCATTCTCCAGCAAACCCTCACCGGCGAAGAATTGCGCGAATGGGGCTGGAGGATTCCGTTCTTCATCGGCGCCCTGAGCTCTATCGTGGTGGTGTATCTGCGCCGCGCCATGCATGAAACCGCCACCAAGAAAGACATGAACCGCAAAGACGCCGGCTCGCTGCGCGGCATGTTCAAGCACAAACGGGCGGTCGCGCTGGTGGTAGCGTTTACCATCGGTGGTTCTTTGTACTTCTACACCTTCACCACTTACATGCAGAAGTTCCTGGTGATCTCCGCTGGCTTCAGTCCGGAAACGGTGAGCTTCATCATGACGGCGGCTCTGGTCGGCTTCATGTTCTGCCAGCCACTGTTTGGCTTGCTGGCGGACCGTATCGGGATCAAGGCGCACATGCTGATGTTTTCAGGGTTGGCCCTGGTGCTGGTGATCCCCCTGCTCTATTCGCTGCAATCGGTCAGCAGCCCGTTTACGGCGTTCCTGCTGGTGTTTGGCGGCCTGGCCATCGCGTCGTTCTACACCCCGATTGCCGGGATCGTCAAAGCGGAACTGTTCCCGCCTGCGGTACGTGCATTGGGCGTGGGCTTTCCGTATGCCGTCGGCAATGCGGCATTTGGCGGTACCGCCGAATACGTCGCCTTGTCGCTCCGGTCCCAAGGCATTGAAGAGTATTTCTTCTTCTATGTCGCGGCCGTCGTGACCATCACTTTCATCGCCGCGATGCTGATGCCGAATCTTTCGCGCTATGGGTACATCAGCGGTTCCGGTGAGATCGAAGAGCGCACCGGTTTAAAGGGTTGCGCAAAGTCACACGCTGCGAGCGTTTGAAGCACTGACGATTACAGCAGGTATTTGAAAAGGGGCCATGAGATCCATGGGCCCTCTTTGCATCACTGGGTAGCGGATGCAGGTGCAACTTGAGTGACAGTTTCGGCGGGGACATTGGCCGCGTGTTCCCGGTTCGGCCATGCCTGCAAATCAAGATCAAGATCCTTGAACTGACTTGAATCGAAGACAGGTGTTTTGATGCCGGCTTTGCGTTGCTGGTCATAGTCGCGCAGCAAGCGCATGCCTACATTGAACAACAGCGCCAGGGCGATCAGATTCACGAAGGCCAGCAGCGTCATGGTGATATCGGCAAAAGCGAACACAGTGCCCAGATTTTGTACGGCTCCCCAAAGGATCAGCAGCAGCACCAAACCACGATAGACAATGACTGCAGCGCGCTTGTCGCCCAGCAGAAAGCGCAGGTTATTCTCGCCCAGGTAGTAGTTGTAGAGGATCGACGTGAAGACAAACAGCGCCAACGCCACGCTGATGAAGGTGCGTCCCCAGTCTCCGACCACTGCCGCCAACGCGTTCTGAGTCAGCACCAGGCCATCGCCTTCAAAACCAGCCGTGTAAAAGCCTGACAGCAGAATCAGCAGCGCCGTACAGGTACAGATCACAAAGGTATCGAGAAAAACGCTGAAGGCCTGAACCACTCCTTGAGCCGCCGGGTGATCCACTTTCGCCACCGCGGCTACGTTGGGAGCACTCCCCAGGCCCGCCTCGTTGGCAAACACCCCACGTTTGACGCCCATGACAATGGCACTGCCGACCAGGCCGGCAAACGCCTGATCCAGGCCGAAAGCACTTTTGAAGATGGTCATCAGCATTCCGGGAACATGATCAAACTGGAGCACGATCACATAAACGGTCACGCCAATGTAAGCCAGCGTTTTGACCGGCACCAGCAGGTCCGAGACCGCGGCGATGCGCTTGATGCCGCCCATGAACACCAGGCCAAGCAATATGGCAATCGTAATTGCGGAGTAGGTCGTAGAGAAACCGAACGCATTATTCAGCGAGTGAGTCACGGCATGGGATTGCAGTCCGTTGAAGGCGAAACCAAAGGTCACCAATAGCAGTAACGCCATGACCTTGCCCAGCCAGGGTTGTTTCAGTCCGTACTGGATGTAATACGACGGCCCGCCGCGGAACTGTCCGTTAGCATCACACCGTTTGTACAACTGCCCCAGGCTGCACTCAAAGAAGCTGGTGGACATGCCCACCAGCGCGGTAACCCACATCCAGAACACCGCGCCCGGGCCGCCCAACGTTACCGCCAACCCGACACCGGCGATATTGCCCGCACCTACGCGCCCCGCCAGGCTAAGCATCAATGCCTGGAATGAGCTGATCTGCCCGGCACTCTTTTGCACGCTATCGCGGAAGGCGCCGAACATATGCAGAAAATGGCGGAACTGGACAAAGCGTGAACGCACCGTGAAGTAGCCGCCCAGGCCTACGATGAGCACGATCAGAAGCTTGCCGGAGAGAAAATCATTAATGACATCAAGCATGGGTCGAACCTCTTGTTGTTATAGGTACACGGATTCCAGGCACGCACGCGCCTGCACAAGTCGCCGCCCGAAGGCAGGAGAAGTGACTGAATCAGCTTTTGAATTTCAACTTCGTAGCCTGGCCAGGCTCCCGCGAATGATCAGGAAGCCCTCAGGACGACCGGGCTTACCCGGTAAGGCTGCTCACCTGGAAATCGGCGATCTGTTGCCACATCGCGATGGGGTTGGAATACATCGGGAAATGCCCGCAATCAGGAATGGGGGCCAGCCGGACACCTTCGGCCTGGATATGCGGCAGATAGGACAGTGACGCGTTCTGCTCGCCGTACATGAACATTCGTGGGCATTTCAAGCCGAGGAATTTGCTCATCAGATCGGTATTATCGGAAAGATCTACCATCGACTGGAATATCCCCCGCACCGCACCGGCACGCACCTTGTGCCGCAAGCTCGCGGAATAGAGTGCACTGGCATAGGCCGGAGCGTGCCGGGCACGTTCGATGAAGGCGGCGAAAAACACCTCGGGATCGTTGCTCGGATAGTCGATGATCTGCCGGCTGAGGAAGCAGTCTTCCGGGGCGATATTGCCCTCGATATCGACGAAACTGAGCACCCGGTCCGGGAACTGATGCGCCAGCATCAATGCGGTCAGACCGCCCATGGAATGGCCGACCAGATGGAAGCGTTCGATGCCGAAATGTGCCAGCACCTGCAGCGCTGTCTGCAGCAGAAAGGGAATGGAAATCCTGGAAAGATCATCGCACTGGCTTTCACCACAACCCGGTGCGTCGTAAGCCACGAAAGGGTGACCGGCGAACGCGGGCTGCTGCACGATGTCGGCATAGTCCTCCTTGCTCGAACCAAAACCATGCAGGAACACGATCGGCGCAAGGACGCCGTCGCGATGGATGGCGGCCACGTTCAGTTGGACACCCTCCACCGTCAGAGGGAGTTGCACATGAGTGAACGTTTCTGGAGAAGACACGTTGTTGACTCCTTGAACGAAAAGGTAGCGCCGAACCTGGGTTGCCGGCAGCCAGACTCGCAATTTCAAGGGAATCGAGCCTTCTGTAAATTCCTAATACGGGAAGGCTTTCATACGCCAAACCTATCACTCCTGTTCACGCACAGGGCCTTGGTCGACTCACACACGGGACTGGAGACGGGTGACCAGCTCCTGCACTAGCGGATTGGGCCGATCTGCATTCCAGGCCACCGCTGTGGTCACGACATTGAGCTTCTGGATCAGTGCTCGAAATACCACATTGTCCGGTGCCAGTTTTTTCAGCGACGCTGGTACCAGTGCGATACCCTGGCCGCAGCTGACAAAGGCAATTTGCGAGGCGACCGAGCGCACTTCATGCAGCACGCGCGGGGAAAAACCGCTGGCGCGGCAAGTCGCGATCAGATTGTCGAAGTAGACCGGACTAACCTTTCGGGAAAACATCACCAAGGGTTCAGTGGCCAGGCTGGACAGGCTGATTCGCGTGCGCGCAGCCAAGGGGTGATCGCTGGGCAGGGCCACAACCAGGCGGTCCTGAGTCAGCGGCAGTGATTTGATCGAGGCCCCCAGATCACCGTCCAGCCGGGCGAAGGCCAGGTCGATGTCCCCGGCTTCCAGCGCCGGCACCGCTTCGACGCTGTCGATCTCCCGTACAGACACGGTGAGGTGCGGGTAATCGCTCTTCAGTTGCTCGATCAAACCCGGCAAGACATCAAACATGGCCGTAGAAATCGCGCCGATGGTCAACATCCCCGACTGCCCCACCACCGCCTCCTCCACGGCGAGCTCCAGCCGTTCCAATTGGTCGGCGAACTTGCGCACGGCCGGCAGAATCGCCGCTCCCACCGGGGTCAGCTTCGCACCGCGTCGCGAGCGATCAAACAGCTTGACCTTGAGCGCCTGCTCCAACACTTGGATCTGCTCGCTCAGCGGTGGCTGGGACATGCCCAAACGCTTGGCCGCACGGCCGAAGTTCTGTTCTTCGGCCACCGCTAGGAACAACCAGAGATGACGAATCAGTCGAAAATTGATCATGATTAATCCATAGGTTTAACGTATCTAACGCATCTGTGATTAGTAATATACCTATCAAATTGTCTCACTGACACTGGACGCCTCCGTCACCACTGGGGCTTTCCCATGATCAATAAGAGTTTGCTGGATCGCTTGGCGGCGCTGGATACCAACACGGTTTCCGATGCGCTCGACTTCCTCGGCTTGCCGGGTGCCACCGTTGGGCTGCGCCCGTTGTGGAACTGCCCAAAGATTGTCGGCCGCGCCAGCACCGTGTTGCTGGCTCCTAAATCCGACAACGCCCCCACTGTGCACCTGATTACCCCCGTGGTGGAACAGATCGACAGCGATGACCGTGTGCTGGTGATCGCAGGTGGAATCGAAGGCATCTCCTGTTGGGGCGACATCCTCGCCAATGCAGCGGCCAGCAAGAAAGTGCGCGGCACGGTAATCGACGGTTTCAGCCGTGACATCGACGGCAGCGAGTCGATTGGCTACCCGGTTTACGGCCGCGGCGTGACCATGATCAGTGCCCGCAATCGGGTGGTGCAGATCGATGCCGCCGTAACCATCAACGTGGCCGGCGTCGACGTCAGCGAGAACGACTATGTTATCGCCGATACCTGCGGCACCGTGTTCGTGCCCTCAGCCTATATCGAGAAAGTGGTCGACCTTGGCGAGCGTATTGCCCGCCGCCAGGACGGCATGGTCGAGGCTGTTCGCAGCGGTCGCTCTGTCGCCGAAGTGATGCATGACACCCAATTCGAAGCGATCCACACGGAGCACGCCTGATGAACATCGAAGACAAAGAACTGGTCGCCTTGTTTGAAGGCCTGGACACCCCGGGTGTTTCCGATGCGCTGGACAAACTCGGCCTGCCCGGCCAATGCCTCGGTGTGGCGCCACTGGACAACTACAGCAAGGTTATCGTCGGCCCGGCGTTTACCGTGCAGTACGTCTCGGCCAGCGTACCTCCGGGCACCGTTGGCGATTTCATCGAAGACGTCGCGCCCGGCGATGTGGTGGTCATCGACAACGGCGGCCGCACTGATTGCACCGTCTGGGGCGACATCATGACCCAGTACGCTGGTACTCGGCAGATCGCTGCCACAGTCATCGACGGTGTTTGCCGTGACGTGAACAAAGCACTGGGCGATGGCTACCCGATCTTCAGCAAAGGCCGTTTCATGCGTACCGGCAAAGACCGCGTACAGGTTCAGTCGGTCAACCAGCCGGTGTCCATCGGTGCCGCCCGGGTCTGTGCCCGCGACATCGTAGTCGCCGACGCCAACGGTGTGGTCGTCGTCCCCCGGGCTCGTGCAGCTGAAGTGGCAGCGTGTGCCCGTCAGATCGAATCGGTCGAAGCCGACATTCGCGCGCTGATCAGCCAAGGCAAAACCCTTAAAGAAGCCCGGGTCGCACTGGGTTACCACAGCCTGCAGAGGAAAGTCTGATGACTATGCTCCCCCTCCCCCTGGATTCTTACGCACGGGCAAAAGTTCTGGGCAGTTCGACGCTGTATGAAGCATCTCATCTGCCTTGCGCGGTCGACAGCGCGATCCGCCCGATCTGGGACGGTGCCTTTATCTCCGCTCCCGCTTACCCTCTGGAATGCTCGCCCGGCGACAACCTCGCCCTGCACCTGGCGATGGAACGTGTACCCCGTGGCAGCGTGCTGGTCGTAGGCACGGGCAGCTTCATCGCCGGTTATTGGGGCGAAGTGCTGACCGTGGCGGCCGAAGCGGCTGGCGTGGTCGGGCTGGTGATCGATGGTGGCGTACGCGATATTGCGGCCCTGAAGAAACGCCAGTTCCCGGTGTTCGCCCGCGGCATCTCGCTGAAAGGCACAATCAAGGCCAGTGCGCCTTCGGTGGGGCAGCCGTTCAATTTCAATGGTGCTTTCGTGACACAGGGCGACTGGGTGGTGGCCGACGATGATGGTGTGATCATCATTCCCAAGGCGGATGCCGCACGCACCCTGGCAGAAGGTGAAGCGCGGGCGGACAAGGAAGCGCAGATGATGCAGGCGTTGACCGAGGGCCGCTCGACCCTGGAACTGATGAACCTGACTGAGTGGAGAACTCGCGCATGAGCGCCGATATCCAACGTCTGAATCAGCGTCTTGCCAATGCGCAACCGTCCGCGACTTACCGAATAATGGATCGGGTGGCAGAGCGCCGGGCGCAAGGCGCGAAAATTATTTCGCTGTGTGCCGGCGAGCCGGATTTCGATACGCCCAAGCATGTGCGTGAAGCAGCCATTCATGCCATTGAACACGGCCACACCCGCTACACCCAGGTCGCCGGTGTACGTTCACTGCGAGAAGCAGTGGCCGCCAAGTTCCGTCGTGAGAACGGTCTGGACGTGGCCTGGCAAGACACCCTTGTCTGCAACGGTGGCAAACAGGTGATCTACAACGCCTTGGCCGCGACCCTCAATGAGGGTGACGAAGTTATCGTGCCGGCGCCGTACTGGGTCAGTTACCCGGAGATGGTTCAATTGCGTGGCGGTGAAGCCCGAATCGTTACTTGCGACGCCGACACTGGCTTCAAGCTGACGCCCTCGGCGCTGGCCGCCGCGATCACACCGCAGACCCGCTGGTTGATCCTCAATTCGCCGTCCAACCCGACCGGCGCGGTGTATAGCCGGGAAGAACTGCACGCCTTGGCTGAGGTGTTGTTGGCTCACCCTCACGTGCTGATTCTGGCCGATGACATCTACGAGCATCTGATTTTTGATGATCAAGCGTTCTACACCCTGGCCCAGGTTGAACCACGACTGGCACCTCGCACCCTGACCATGAACGGTGTGTCCAAGGCCTATGCCATGACCGGCTGGCGAATCGGTTTCGCCACAGGGCCGCGCTGGTTGCTGGAAGCCATGGAAAAACTGCAAGGTCAGCAAACCTCTGGCGCCAGCTCTGTGTCACAACAGGCTGCGCTCGCGGCACTGGAAGGTCCCAAGGATTTCATCCGTGAAAGCCGGGTGGCATTCCAGAGTCGTCGCGATTTGATGGTGGCGCTGCTGAACGACACCCCAGGCCTTGAATGCGTCAGTCCAGCCGGGGCGTTCTACGCGTTCGCGTCCTGTGCCGGATTGATCGGGCGTACCTCTGCGGGTGGCCGAGTACTGCACACCGACGAAGATGTCGCGCATGCGCTGCTCGACGAAGCGGATGTCGCCGTAGTGCATGGCAGCGCTTTTGGACTTGGCCCCTACATACGCATTGCCTACGCCCTGGATGACGCTTCATTGCGCCGGGCTTGCGAGGGGATCCGTACGTTCTGCACCTCTGTGCGTTAATCATTTCCCTTCCCATAATGCGTGGCTATCGCCGTTGCCCGGCAGGCCACGCATTCACCCTACCTGCTATACAAAATGGGCATATCTCAAAGACAAAAACGGTAGTCGTAGTCCGCTCCCAGCACTCCCAGAATGTGTAAAAACACAAAAGCAGCACTGCTTGGGAGATTGGCATGTCAACAGAAGCTGAACACACCGTGGGACAGGATTGGCAGGAGGACGTGTTTCGCGTGCTCAAGGCCCACGACGTCAAACACGTGGTCTTCGTACCGGATGCAGGCCACTCGGCGGCGATCCGTATGTCGTATGCAGACCCGGACATCAAGGCCGTTGTCCTCACCACCGAAGAAGAAGGCATCGGCTATCTCGCCGGCGCATGGCTTGGCGGCGAGCGCGGCGCTCTCTTGATGCAGTCCAGCGGCGTCGGTAACTGCATCAATACCCTGGCACTTCAAGTCTGTGCCGGCTTTCCGCTGTTGATGGTGGTCACCATGCGCGGCGACTGGGCCGAATTCAACGCGTGGCAGAACCCGATGGGCCAGGCCACAGAAGCCTCCCTGAATCTGATGAAAGTAATGACCTGGCGCGCGGACGTCCCGGAAGACGTTGCCCCGCTGCTGCACGGTGCCGCGACCATGGCCTTCAACGGTGATTCGTCCACTGCCCTGCTGCTCGGTCAGCGCCTGATTGGAGAAAAGAAATGGGTCAAGTAAGCGCAAACCACACTCTGTGCCGCCGCGAAGTGGTCAAGGCCTTGCTGGCCGACCGCAAAGACGTGCTGGTCGTGACGGGTCTCGGTTCGGCGTCCTACGACGTCATGGCTGCCGGTGACAATGATCTGAATTATTACCTGTGGGCTGCCATGGGCAGCGCGATCACTGTGGGTCTGGGCCTGGCAAATGCGCAGCCAGACAAATCGGTGGTGGTAGTCACCGGTGACGGCGAGTTGCTCATGGGCTTCGGTGCACTGGCCACGGTAGCACTGCAAAAGCCCGCCAACCTGACCATCGCGGTGCTGGATAACGGTCACTTTGGTGAAACCGGCATGCAAGTCAGCCACGCCGGTTTTGGTATTTCCCTGGACCAGGTGGCGAAGACTTGCGGCTTCAGTTGGACCGATGAAATCCGCGACATGGAAGGCGTACATGACCTGCGCGAGCGCTTTGCGAGCCGCGACGGCGTCAAGCTCGCGACGATAAAGATCAAAGCGGAAAACCCGTCACGGGTGCTGCCACCGCGCGATGGTCATTACGTCAAGAATCGCTTTCGTGCCGCCTTGGGTTTCAACCCGATCTGATTGCTCTTTGCCCGGACCCGGTCACGCAGGGCAGATGCCGTGCGTGACGCGTTGAGGAGAATAATAATGACTGACCGTAACTCTGAAGAACTCAATGCCATCCGCGAGGGCGTGCGTGCCCTGTGCGCTGAATTCGATGCGGCTTACTGGCGCAAAGTCGACGAAGAAAAAGGCTTTCCGGAAACCTTCGTCAAGGCCCTGACCGATGCCGGCTGGCTGGCGGCGATGATTCCTGTCGAGTACGGCGGATCCGGCCTCGGGCTGGCCGAGGCCTCGGTGATCCTTGAAGAAGTGAACCGTTGCGGCGGCAACTCCGGCACCGTCCACGGGCAGATGTACAACATGTTCACCCTGCTACGACACGGCAGCGAGGCGCAGAAAAGCTACTACCTGCCGAAACTGGCCAGCGGTGAATTGCGCCTGCAATCGATGGGCGTCACCGAGCCCACTACTGGTACCGACACCACAAAGATAAAGACCACCGCCGTGCGTAAAGGTGACAAGTACGTGATCAACGGGCAGAAGGTGTGGATCTCACGCGTCCAGCATTCCGACCTGATGATCTTGCTGGCGCGGACCACGCCGTTGGACGATGTTAAGAAAAAATCCGAAGGCATGTCGATCTTCCTCGTGGACCTGCGCGAAGCCATCGGTAACGGGCTGACCGTGCAGCCTATCGCTAACATGGTCAACCACGAAACCAACGAGTTGTTCTTCGACAACCTGGAAATCCCCGCAGACAGTTTGATCGGTGAGGAAGGCAAAGGCTTCCGCTACATCCTCGATGGACTGAATGCCGAACGCACCCTGATCGCCGCCGAATGCATCGGTGACGGTCGCTGGTTTATCGAAAAGGCCAGCGCCTATGCGCGTGATCGCGTCGTGTTCGGTCGCCCTATCGGGCAGAACCAAGGCGTTCAGTTCCCCATCGCTGAAGCACACATTGAAATCGAAGCGGCTGACCTGATGCGCTGGCGTGCTTGCGAGGAATACGACAGCGGTATCAACGCCGGGGCCAGCGCCAACATGGCCAAATATCTGGCGGCGAAAGCCTCTTGGGAAGCCGCCAATGCGTGCTTGCAGACCCACGGCGGTTTTGGTTTTGCCTGCGAGTACGACGTCGAGCGCAAATTCCGTGAAACCCGCCTGTATCAGGTTGCTCCCATCTCCACCAACCTGATCCTGTCGTACGTTGCCGAACACCTACTCGAACTGCCGCGCTCCTTCTAAAGGATAAGCGTATAGCCCAGCGCGTCGGCCCAAGCAGGCGCGACTGGGGAGCCATGACAAGAGAGATAATAATCATGAGCCAACCCAAAGGCATCCGTCCGCTTGATGGCATTACCGTCGTCAGCCTTGAACATGCGATTGCAGCGCCCTTCTGCACCCGACAATTGGCCGACCTTGGTGCGCGTGTCATCAAGGTCGAACGCCCAGGCACGGGTGACTTCGCCAGAGGTTACGACCAACGCGTCAACGGTCTCGCCTCGCACTTCGTCTGGACCAATCGCTCGAAAGAAAGCCTGACCCTCGACTTGAAACAAAATTCGGCCACCGAGGTGCTGGACAGTTTGCTGGCCACCGCCGATGTCCTGGTGCAGAACCTGGCACCGGGTGCAGCAGCACGAATGGGACTTTCATTTGAGGCATTGCATCAGCGATTTCCACGCCTGATTGTCTGTGACATTTCAGGCTACGGCGCAGGCGGTCCCTATGAAAAGAAAAAAGCCTATGACCTGTTGATCCAGAGCGAAGGAGGATTCCTATCGGTCACCGGCGGACCGGGTGAGGAAGAAATGGCCAAGGCCGGTTGTTCGATTGCTGACATCGCGGCCGGTATGTACGCCTACACCGGAATTCTGTCTGCCTTGCTGTTGCGTGGACGCACTGGCGAAGGAAGCCACCTCGATGTGTCCATGCTGGAAAGCCTGGTCGAGTGGATGAACTACCCGATGTACTACGCCTACGATGGCGCTACACCTCCCCCTCGCGCCGGCGCCGCGCACGCCACGATCTACCCGTATGGTCCCTTCCCCATCGGTGACGGCACGACAGTGATGCTGGGTTTGCAGAACGAGCGAGAGTGGCAGCTATTTTGCGACAAGGTACTGCTTACTCCTGAACTGGCGAAAGACGAACGTTTCTCTGCCAACTACAAGCGCGTCGATAACCGTCAAGCGTTGCGGGCATTCATCGTTGAATCGTTCTCCACACTCAATTTCGATGCCGTGTTTGATCGGTTGGAGCATGCGCAAATAGCTAATGCTCGGGTCAATGACATGCAAGGTGTTTGGGACCATCCGCAACTTCAGGCACGTGACCGCTGGCGGGAAGTCGAAACCTCCGCCGGCACCGTTCCGAGCTTGATACCTCCCGGCAGCAACAGCGCGTTCGAGCCACGTATGGATGCCGTACCGGGCCTCGGTCAGCACACCGAACAGGTGCTCAGGGAACTGGGGCTGGGTACAGACCGTATTGAACAAATGCGCGCAGCCGGGGCGATTTAGCCTTGATCTGAAAACAAAAAACCTGCCTGCAACGATCAAAGTTTTTCGAGAGAACACTGCCCAATGAAAATCCTGGTAGCTGTGAAACGTGTGGTCGACTACAACGTCAAGGTTCGCGTCAAGGCGGACAATTCCGGCGTCGACCTCGCCAACGTCAAGATGTCGATGAACCCTTTCTGCGAAATCGCCGTGGAAGAAGCCGTACGCCTGAAAGAAAAAGGCGTGGCGACTGAAATCGTCGTCGTCTCCATCGGCCCGACCACCGCCCAGGAGCAACTGCGCACTGCGCTGGCGCTGGGTGCCGATCGCGCCATCCTCGTCGAATCCGCTGAAGAGCTGACTTCTCTGGCCGTTGCCAAACTGTTGAAAGCTGTTGTCGACAAGGAACAGCCTCAGTTGGTGATCCTGGGCAAACAAGCGATCGACAGCGACAACAACCAGACTGGCCAGATGCTCGCTGCATTGAGCGGCTACGGTCAGGGCACCTTCGCTTCGAAAGTCGAAGTGTCTGGCAACAGCGTTGCCGTGACTCGTGAAATCGACGGCGGCGCGCAGACCGTTTCCCTGAAACTGCCAGCTATCGTCACCACCGACCTGCGTTTGAACGAGCCGCGCTACGCGTCCCTGCCAAACATCATGAAAGCCAAGAAGAAGCCGCTTGAAGTGCTGACGCCTGACGCTTTGGGCGTTTCCACCGCCTCCACCAACAAGACCCTGAAAGTCGAAGCGCCGGCTGCACGCAGCGCGGGCATCAAGGTCAAGTCGGTGGCTGAACTGGTCGAGAAACTGAAAAACGAAGCGAAGGTGATCTGATCATGACTATCCTCGTAATCGCCGAACACGATAACAAGGCGCTGGCCCCGGCCACCATGAACACCGTGGCTGCCGCTGCGAAAATCGCTGGCGACATCCACGTCCTGGTCGCTGGCCAGAACGTTGGCGCGGTGGCTGAGGCCGCTGCGAAAATCGCTGGCGTGGCGAAAGTGCTGGTGGCCGACAACGCCGCCTACGCTCACCAACTGCCGGAAAACGTCGCGCCGCTGGTTGCAGCTCTTGCCCAAGAAGCAGGGGCTGCGGGCTACAGCCACATCCTGGCTGCCGCGACTTCCAACGGCAAAAACATCCTGCCGCGCGTTGCTGCCCAGCTGGACGTTGACCAGATCTCCGAGATCATCTCGGTAGAAAGCGCTGACACCTTCAAGCGCCCGATCTATGCCGGTAACGCCATCGCTACCGTTCAGTCGAACGCTGCAGTGAAAGTGATCACCGTGCGTGCCACCGGTTTCGACCCGGTTGCCGCTGAAGGCGGTTCGGCTGCCGTTGAAGCCGTCGCTGCTGCGCACAACGCCGGCACTTCGAGTTTCGTTGGCGAAGAACTGGCCAAGTCCGATCGCCCGGAACTGACCGCTGCCAAAATCGTCGTTTCCGGCGGTCGCGGCATGCAGAACGGCGACAACTTCAAACACCTGTACGCCCTGGCCGACAAGCTGGGCGCTGCCGTCGGTGCTTCCCGCGCCGCGGTCGACGCAGGGTTCGTACCCAACGACATGCAAGTCGGTCAGACCGGCAAGATCGTCGCGCCACAGCTGTACATCGCCGTCGGTATTTCCGGCGCGATCCAGCACCTGGCCGGCATGAAGGACTCCAAAGTGATCGTTGCGATCAACAAGGATGAAGAAGCGCCGATCTTCCAGGTGGCCGATTACGGCCTGGTGGCGGATCTTTTTGAAGCAATTCCAGAAATGGCCGCCCTGGCCTGATCACTGACCGGTTGGAGCAAATAATATGAGCAGCAGTTCCGATTTTTCCGCCTGGATTGGACGACGTCAGGAAAGCCAGGACCGGATCAGTTTCACTCTGGTCAGACGCATTGCCGCGACATTGGGCGAGTCGGCACCACAACCTGGTGAGCCGCTGCCGCCCCTGTGGCACTGGGCATTTTTTCAGGAGCCGGTGGGCGCCAGCGAACTGGGACCAGATGGCCATCCAGCGCTTGGGGGCTTTTTGCCGCCGGCCCATAACCGCAATCGTATGTGGGCTGGAAGCAGAATTGAGTTTTACCAGCCGTTAAAGGTGGAGGCTGAAGTAACCTGTGTATCGACCATTCTCAACGTCGAGGAGAAGCACGGTCGCACGGGTTCCTTACTGTTCGTCACGGTACGCCATGAGTTTTTCCAGGACGGCCAACGCGCCCTGCAAGATGAACAGGACATTGTTTACCGTGAACCCACTCCTCCCAAACTGAGCGACACCAAAGCACTCCCTGAAAGCCAATGGCAGGCACGGGTCGAGCCCTCAGCGACCCTGCTGTTCCGCTACTCCGCCGTCACCTTCAATGGCCATCGAATTCACTATGACTGGCCATACGTCACAGAGACCGAAGGTTACCCGGGATTGGTGGTGCATGGTCCTTTGATCGCCACCCTGAATCTGCGTGCCTTTACCAAAGCGCACCCGAACGTGCGCTTGAAGCGCTTCACCTTCCGTGGCGTCCGGCCTTTGATTTCGCCTCACCCTTTCGAAGTCGGCGGACGGCTGATAGATAGCGGCAAGGCACAGCTCTGGGCAGGCAATCAGGACGGTGCAGCGCAGATCGGCGAAGTCGAGTTCAGCGCAGGAGAAACACCATGAATACGTCCATTGTTCGCTCCGCCCTGTTTGTGCCGGCCACTCGTCCAGAGCGCATACCCAAAGCCATCACCACCGGTGCGGACCGGGTCATTGTTGATCTGGAAGATGCCGTGCAGGAAAACCTCAAGGAACAGGCCAGGGATAACCTGGAGCGCTTCTTGAGTGACAATCCGGACGCCCCGATTCTGGTGCGAGTGAATGCCCCGGATCACTGGGCCCACGTAGCAGATCTGGAGCTTTGTCGACGACACGCCGGCGTGATCGGAGTTTTGCTGCCCAAAGCAGAAAGCGCGGAGCACGTCCTCACGGCTGCCAATACCCAAAAGCCGATCTGGCCCATCATCGAAAGCGCCAAGGGCCTGGCCGAACTCCAAGCGATTGCCCAGGCCCAGGGTATTGAGCGCTTGTCGTTCGGAAGCCTCGATCTGGGCTTAGACCTGAACTTGACCACCGGTAGCCATGCCGCCGAAGAGATCCTGAGTCACGCTCGATACGCAGTACTGCTCGCGACTCGTGTGGCCGGCCTCGCTCCGGCGCTGGATGGCGTGTTTCCTTCCATACAGGACACCGTCGGCCTGCATAGCACCGTTCAGTTTGCCCGCGACATGGGGTTTGGTGGCGCGTTATGTATCCATCCGAGCCAGGTGGCAATCATCCATCAGGCGTTAGAACCAAGCCCTGAGGAATTGCGCTGGGCGCAACGCATTATCGAAGCCGCCAGCTCAGGTGAAGGCGTCTTCGTGCTGGATGGGCAAATGGTCGACGCACCGGTCATTGGTCGCGCGCGCTCCATTCTGGCGCGCGCAACCTGATTCAGCGGCGGCAGTTTGCTACGAAGCCGAGCAATCATTCCCACCTCGCAGGACGGTGCCATGACTAACGTTTCCAGCCTTACCCATGCCATTTCGATCAACCCCGCCAATGGTGAGCAGATCGGCCACTACCTCTTCGATTCCACACCTGAACTGGAGGCTTCACTGTCACGAGCTATTACCGGGTTTTCCATCTGGCGTAGCCACTCCGTCGAAAAACGTGCGCAGGCGCTGATCGCTCTGGCCAGGGCATTACGCGACAACGCAGAAGCGATGGCGAAGATGATCACTCAAGAGATGGGCAAACCCACCACGCAGGCGCGCGGTGAAATTGAAAAGTGCGCGCAGCTCTGCGAGTGGTACGCCGAACACGGCCCCGCCATGCTGACCGCCGAACCCACACAGGTTGAGGGCGCAAAGGCACGAATTGAATATCGTCCACTGGGCCCGATTCTCGCCGTGATGCCGTGGAACTTTCCCGTCTGGCAGGTGCTGCGCGGCGCCGTTCCGGCGTTGATTGCCGGCAATACCTACGTCCTCAAACATGCGCCGAACGTGATGGGATGCGCCTATTTGCTGCAAGACGCGTTCAAGCACGCCGGCTTTGCTGAAGGTGTGTTCGAAGTCATCAATGTCACGCCCGACGGTGTCTCCACTGCGATAGCAGATCCTCGCATCGCCGCAGTGACGCTCACTGGCAGTGTTCGAGCTGGCATGGCTATTGGCGCGCAGGCGGGTGCAGCCTTGAAGAAGTGCGTGTTGGAACTGGGTGGCTCAGATCCATTCATTGTGCTCAACGACGCCGACCTAGACGAAGCCGTCAAAGCCGCTGTGATTGGCCGCTATCAAAACACCGGACAAGTCTGCGCGGCTGCCAAACGCCTGATTGTCGAGCAAGGCGTTGTCGAGGAGTTTACCCGCAAGTTTGTCGAGTCCACCTGCAAGTTGGTCATTGGCGATCCACTGGCCACAGACACTTACATCGGACCCATGGCCCGCTTTGATCTGCGCGATGAACTAGATCGTCAGGTCCAGGATACCCTGGAAGAAGGCGCGACCTTGTTGTTGGGCGGCAGAAAGGCTGAAGGGCCTGGAAACTTCTACGAGCCTACGGTGTTCGGTGATGTCACCGACCAGATGACCTCGTTCAAACAAGAATTGTTTGGACCCGTGGCATCGATCATCACTGCGCGGGACGCCGCACATGCCCTGGAACTGGCCAATGACAGTGAATTCGGGCTCGCCTCGACCATCTACACACGCAATGTCCAACTGGCCCAGAAGCTGGCCGGCGAACTGGAAACCGGAGGCGTGTTCATCAATGGCTATTGCGCAACCGACCCACGCGTCACCTTCGGCGGTGTAAAGAAAAGCGGGTTTGGCCGTGAGCTGTCGCATTTCGGTGTGCGCGAATTCTGTAATGCACAGACCGTCTGGCTGGACCGTCACTAACAACAAGCAAGTCGCCAGGCCCAGCGAAAACGTCCGCTGAGCCAAAGATGGGCGAGTCAGAAAAAGACTCGCCCCACCCTTATGAGGAGCTTTTGATGCGAGTCTTCCCTGCAATGCTGGGCGTTACTCTGACTGCGGCGTTAACCTTCATGCCAGCGATGGCTGCCGAATTTACCGGTACACTTAAAAAAATCAAGAACTCGGGGACCATAACCCTGGGGCACCGAGACTCTTCAATTCCGTTCTCCTACATCGCCGACGCTTCCGGCAAACCAGTTGGCTACTCCCATGACATCCAATTGAAAATTGTCGACGCTATCAAGCAGGAACTTGAGATGCCCGAGCTGAACGTACGGTACAACCTGGTGACGTCACAAACGCGCATCCCGCTTGTGCAAAACGGTACTGTCGATCTGGAGTGCGGTTCTACAACCAATACCGCAGAGAGGGCGCAGCAAGTCGAATTTTCAGTCGGCATCTTCGAAGCCAGCACTCGACTGTTGGTCCGAAAGGATTCGACCTACAAAGACTTTGACCATCTCAATGGCAAGAGCGTGGTGACCACTGCTGGCAGCACTGCCGAGCGGATGCTCAAGGTCATGAATGCCGAGAAAAAGATGAACATGAACGTAATCTCTGCCAAAGACATTGGTGAGTCTTACCAAATGCTCGAGTCCGGCCGCGCCATTGCGTTTATGCAGGACGACGCATTGCTGGCGGGCGAGATGGCCAAGGCAAAGAAACCGGAAGATTGGGTGGTGACCGGTACCCCGCAATCCAACGAAATCTATGGTTGCACAATGCGTCGGGGTGATCCGGATCTCAAAAAAGTCGTGGATGACTCGATCAAGTCACTTTTCGTCTCGGGCGAAATCAACGCCATCTACGATAAATGGTTTACTCAGCCCATCCCTCCCAAAGGCTTGAATCTCAAATTCCCCATGAGCGTAGAACTCAAAACAATCATCGCCCACCCCAACGACCAACCGGCGCCGGAAAAGGCTCTTTAACGGTCGTCCCCTTCTGCTCGAGCGACCAGGACACAGCGAGGCACTCTTCTCGCGCCATGACCTTTGTATCAGCTGAAGATTCCACCAAGAGCCAGAGCTTTTGTAGGGGTAAAAACGCCTAAAAATAAAAAGGGGTCGCGAGATAAAATCTCGCAACCCCTTGAATTATATGGTCGGGACGGAGTGATTCGAACACTCGACCCCTAGCACCCCATGCTAGTGCGCTACCGGACTGCGCTACGCCCCGACTAGGCGTGAATCTTGTTCCGCTTCTCAGCGGAACGCTCAGGAATATATCGCAAGCTTTTGAAAACTGGAAGTATTTAAAAGCAGAAATTTATTTCTTGAGCACCACCAGCACATCTTCAAGCTCGGCGATCATCTGGCGGATCATCTGTTTGTACTGGGTTGTGTCGTCTTTGGCCTCGTCACCGGAGAGGCGCAGGCGCGCGCCGCCGATGGTGAAGCCCTGATCGTACAGCAGCGCGCGGATCTGCCGGATCATCAACACGTCCTGGCGTTGATAGTACCGGCGGTTTCCGCGGCGCTTGACCGGGTTGAGCTGAGGAAACTCCTGCTCCCAATAACGCAGCACGTGTGGTTTTACCGCACACAGCTCGCTGACTTCACCAATGGTGAAGTAGCGTTTGCCCGGGATGACGGGTAGTTCGTCGTTATGACTTGGTTCCAGCATAAGCCTCAACTCGGGCCTTCAACTTCTGCCCTGGACGAAAGGTGACCACACGGCGAGCCGTGATCGGGATTTCTTCTCCCGTTTTCGGATTGCGGCCAGGCCGCTGGCGTTTGTCCCGAAGGTCGAAATTGCCGAAACCGGACAATTTGACCTGCTCGTTGTCTTCGAGAGCGTGCCTGATTTCTTCGAAAAACAGTTCGACCAGTTCTTTGGCCTCCCGTTTATTCAGGCCCAGCTCCTCATACAGACGTTCCGCCATCTCAGCTTTCGTCAGAGCCCCCATACGTCACTTCCTTAACGTGGCGTTCAACCTGTTTTCGAGCGAGGTGAGGATGTTCTGCGTTGCGGTATTCACCTCATCGTCATTAAGAGTGCGCGATGGATGCTGCCAGGTCAAGCCGACTGCCAGGCTTTTTCTATGCGGATCAATGCCTTTACCCTGATACACGTCAAATAGCCTGAGGTCCGTAAGCCATTCGCCTGCATTTTCACGGATTACGTCCAGCACAGCGCTGGAGGCAACGTCGCGGTCAGCCAGCAGTGCCAGGTCACGGCGCACTTCAGGAAAGCGCGATAACTCGTGGAATTTCGGCATTTTCCCCAGTGCCACTTCGGCCAGGACCAACTCGAAGACGAACACCGGACGATCGAGGCCCAGGGCTTTCGACAGTTCCGGGTGAATGGCGCCGACATAACCCACTTCGCGCCCGTCTCGCTCGATGCGCGCGGTCTGCCCCGGGTGCAAGGCTGGATGCTTGCCCGGCACGAAGGTGAACGCGTCGAGCGCACCGGCGAAGCCAAGTACCGCTTCCACGTCAGCCTTGACGTCGAAGAAGTCGACGACATCGCGACCCTGCGCCCAACCTTCCGGCAGACGGCTGCCGCAGACGACACCGGCCAGCATCGGCTCTTGCTTCAAGCCGTCCAGTTGGCCGACGAAGCGCAGGCCGCTCTCGAACAGACGCACGCGGTCCTGCTGGCGGTTCAGGTTGTGCTGCAGCGACTTGACCAGGCCCGGCCACAGGGACGAGCGCATGGCCGCCATGTCGTTGGAGATCGGATTGGCCAGCAACAGCGGCTCGACGCCCGGGTTGAACAGTTCGAACTGGCGTGGATCGATGAAGCTGTAGGTGATCGCTTCCTGGTACCCACGGGCCACCAGCAGGCGGCGCAGTTCCGGCAGGTCGCTACGGGCTTCAGCCTTGGCTTGTGGAGCCAGGCGAGCTTGCGGGTAGCGAACCGGAAGGCGGTTGTAGCCGTACAGGCGGGCCAGTTCTTCGATCAGGTCGACTTCCAGGCTGATGTCGAAGCGATGGCTTGGCACTTCGACGCGCCACTGCCCTGCTCCGTCGGCGCTGATGTTCAGGCCCAGGGCACTGAGCAGACGCTCGACTTCGGGGGCATCCATGTCCATGCCCAGCATCTGGGAGATGCGTTGGGCACGCAAAGTGACCGGTGCGATCTTGGGCAGGTGCTGTTCGCTGACGGTTTCGATGATCGGGCCGGCTTCGCCGCCGGTGATCTCCAGCAGCAAGCCGGTGGCGCGCTCCATGGCTTCACGGGCCAGTTGCCAGTCCACGCCACGCTCGTAGCGATGCGAGGCATCGGTGTGCAGGCCATAGGAGCGGGCCTTGCCGGCCACGGCGATCTGATCGAAGAACGCGCTTTCCAGGAATACATCGCGAGTCGACGCGGAAACACCGCTGTGCTCGCCGCCCATCACGCCGGCAATGGCCAGGGCGCGGGAATGGTCGGCGATCACCAGGGTATCGCTGCGCAGGGTGACTTCCTGGCCGTCGAGCAGGACCAGCTTCTCGCCTTCCTCGGCCATGCGCACGCGGATGCCGCCATTGATTTCGGCGAGATCGAACGCATGCAGGGGTTGACCCAGCTCCAGCATCACGTAGTTGGTGATGTCGACGGCGGCGTCGATGCTGCGCACGTCGGCGCGACGCAGGCGCTCGACCATCCACAACGGCGTCGGCTTCGACAGGTCGACGTTACGGATCACCCGGCCCAGGTAACGCGGGCACGCTGCCGGTGCCAGGACCTCGACCGAACGCACTTCATCATGCACTGCCGGGACCGGCGCGACCGTCGGGCGAACCACCGCAGCGTCGTACAAGGCGCCCACTTCGCGGGCCAGACCGGCCAGGGACAGGCAGTCGCCACGGTTAGGCGTCAGGTCGACCTCGATGCTGGCATCGTCCAGGCCCAGGTACTCACGAATGTCCTGGCCCACCGGCGCATCGGCCGGAAGCTCCATCAGGCCATCGTTGCCTTCGCCGATCTGCAGTTCGGCCTGGGAGCACAGCATGCCGTTGGACTCGACACCACGCAGCTTGGCCTTCTTGATCTTGAAGTCGCCCGGCAGCTCGGCACCGATCATGGCGAACGGAATCTTCAGGCCAGGACGCACGTTCGGCGCGCCGCACACGACCTGGAAGGTTTCCGCGCCATTGCTGACCTGGCACACCCGCAGCTTGTCAGCGTCGGGATGCTGCTCGGTGCTCAGCACCTCGCCCACCACCACGCCGTTGAATTCGCCGGCGGCCGGCGTCACGCTATCGACCTCGAGACCGGCCATCGACAGGCGAGCAACCAGCTCGTCCCGGCTTACCTGCGGGCTTACCCAGCCGCGCAGCCACTGTTCACTGAATTTCATCCTGCTCTCCTAATAGATTCGTTACGGGCTGCGACCTAGCGAAATTGCGCAAGGAACCGCAAGTCGTTGTCGAAGAACAGGCGCAAGTCATTCACACCGTAACGCAGCATGGCCAGACGCTCGACGCCCATGCCGAAGGCAAAGCCCGAAAACTCTTCCGGATCGATCCCGGACATACGCAGCACGTTCGGATGAACCATGCCGCAGCCCATGACTTCCAGCCAGCCGGTCTGCTTGCAGACCCGGCAGCCCTTGCCGCTGCACATCACGCATTCCATGTCGACTTCAGCCGACGGCTCGGTGAACGGGAAGTACGAAGGGCGGAAACGCACCGCCAGCTCTTTTTCGAAGAACACCCGCAGGAATTCTTCGATGGTGCCTTTGAGGTCGGCGAAATTGATGTCGCGATCGACCAGCAGGCCTTCGACCTGGTGGAACATCGGCGAGTGGGTGATATCCGAGTCGCTACGGTACACACGGCCTGGGCAGACGATGCGGATCGGCGGCTTTTTCGATTCCATGGTGCGGACCTGTACCGGCGAGGTATGGGTGCGCAACAGCATGTTCGCGTTGAAATAGAAGGTGTCGTGCATCGACCGGGCCGGGTGATGGCCTGGGATGTTGAGCGCTTCGAAGTTGTGGTAGTCGTCTTCGACCTCAGGACCTTCGGCTATGCCGTAGCCGATGTGGGTGAAGAATTGCTCGATACGTTCCAGGGTCCGGGTAACCGGGTGCAGGCCTCCGGAGGTCTGGCCACGGCCAGGCAGGGTCACGTCGATAGACTCGGCGGCGAGCTTGGCGGCCAGATCCGCCTCCTCGAACAACGCCTTGCGCGCATTGAGGACCTCTGTGACACGCTCCTTGGCAACGTTGATCAGCGCACCGACTTGCGGACGCTCTTCGGCAGGCAGGTTCCCCAGGGTCTTCATCACCTGAGTCAACTCGCCCTTCTTGCCAAGGTAGTGAACCCGGATTTGCTCCAGGGCATTGATATCTTCAGCGCTTTGCACAGCCTCTAGTGCTTGAGAGACCAGCGCATCCAGGTTTTCCATGTACAGACTCCAGATACGAAATAGGGGAAGAGCTTTAAGGCTCTTCCCCTATTCATGACGTTTAACACCTGGGCCCACAGAGGTGGGCCCAGGTGACTGCCGGGGGTACTTAAGCCAAGGTGGCTTTAGCTTTCTCGACAATCGCAGCAAACGCCGCTTTTTCGTTCACTGCCAGATCGGCCAGAACCTTACGGTCGATCTCGATGGACGCCTTTTTCAGGCCAGCGATCAAACGGCTGTAAGACAGGCCGTTGGTACGAGCACCAGCATTGATACGAGCGATCCACAGAGCGCGGAACTGACGTTTTTTCTGACGACGGTCACGGTAGGCGTATTGGCCTGCCTTGATTACGGCTTGCTTGGCAACACGGAATACGCGGGAACGCGCACCGTAGTAGCCTTTAGCAAGTTTCATAATTTTCTTGTGACGCTTACGGGCAATGACGCCACGCTTTACACGAGCCATGAGTTACTTCCTCTATTCTTGATCCAAAAATTAACGAAGGCGCAGCATGCGCTCGACTTTTGCCACGTCAGACGGATGCAGCAAGCTGCTACCGCGCAGTTGACGCTTACGCTTGGTCGACATTTTGGTCAGGATGTGGCTCTTGAAAGCGTGCTTGTGCTTGATGCCGTTGGCAGTTTTCAGAAACCGCTTGGCAGCACCACTTTTGGTTTTCATCTTTGGCATGTTCGGATACTCCGCATTCAGTTGATAAACATAATCGCAAGGCCTGCCGTGCCCTGGTGATTACTTCTTCTTTTTCGGGGCGATGACCATGATCAGCTGGCGTCCTTCCATCTTAGGATGCTGTTCGACCGAACCGTACTCGAGCAGGTCTTGTTCAACCCGCTTGAGGAGTTCCATCCCCAGCTCCTGGTGGGCCATCTCACGGCCGCGGAATCGCAAGGATACCTTGGCCCTGTCCCCGTCACTCAGGAAACGTACCAGGTTGCGCAGTTTTACCTGGTAATCCCCTTCCTCCGTCCCTGGACGAAACTTGATTTCTTTTACCTGAATCTGCTTCTGGTTTTTCTTCGCCGCGGCAATCTGCTTCTTCTTCTCGAAGATCGACTTGCCGTAGTCCATCACCCGGCAAACCGGTGGGACTGCGTCTGCGGAAATTTCCACCAGATCAAGCTTGGCTTCTTCAGCAATACGAAGCGCTTCATCAATCGAGACGATGCCAATCTGCTCGCCGTCAGCGCCAATTAACCGAACCTCGCGTGCCGAGATATTCTCGTTGATCGGGGCCTTCGGTGCAGCTCGTTTATCTTGTCTCATTTCACGCTTAATAATAATTACTCCGAATCTGGGCGACCACGCCGGGAAACCGCTTGCGCGAGGAACTCGGCGAATTCGGCGACGGGCATCGAGCCCAGGTCAGCACCTTCACGAGTACGCACAGCGACAGTCTGCATCTCGACCTCCCGATCTCCAATAACCAAGAGATAGGGAACCTTGAGCAAAGTATGCTCGCGGATTTTAAAGCCGATCTTTTCATTTCTCAAGTCAGACTTGGCACGAAATCCGCTTTGGTTGAGGGTTTTTTCGACCTCGGCGGCAAAATCTGCCTGTTTATCAGTGATATTCATGATCACTGCCTGGGTCGGCGCCAGCCACGCAGGGAACGCGCCCTCGTAATGTTCGATCAGAATCCCGACGAAACGCTCGAAGGAACCGAGGATCGCGCGGTGAAGCATGACCGGGTGCTTGCGACTGTTGTCTTCGGACACGTATTCGGCGCCCAGACGGATCGGCAGGTTGAAATCGAGCTGCAAGGTACCACATTGCCAGACACGACCCAGACAATCTTTCAGCGAGAATTCGATCTTCGGACCGTAGAAAGCCCCCTCGCCCGGCTGCAGGTCGTACGCAAGGCCCGCGCTGTCGAGCGCAGCGGCCAGAGCGGCTTCGGCGCGATCCCATAGCTCATCGGAGCCGACGCGTTTTTCCGGACGAGTGGACAACTTCATCTCGACTTCGGTGAAGCCGAAGTCACGGTAGACGTCCATGGTCAGCTTGATGAACGCGGCGGATTCAGCCTGCATCTGCTCTTCGGTGCAGAAGATGTGCGCATCGTCCTGGGTAAACGCACGCACGCGCATGATGCCATGCAGCGCACCCGACGGCTCGTTGCGGTGGCAGGCACCGAACTCGGCCAGGCGCATCGGCAGCTCGCGGTAGCTTTTCAGGCCCTGGTTGAACACCTGCACGTGGCAAGGGCAGTTCATCGGCTTGATGGCGTAGTCGCGGTTTTCCGACTGGGTGGTGAACATGTTGTCGGCGTAGTTGGCCCAGTGCCCGGATTTTTCCCACAGGCTGCGGTCCACCACTTGCGGCGTCTTGATCTCCAGGTAGCCGTTTTCACGCTGGACCTGACGCATGTACTGCTCGAGCACCTGGTACATCGTCCAGCCGTTCGGGTGCCAGAACACCATGCCCGGGGATTCTTCCTGGGTATGGAACAGGCCCAGGCGCTTGCCGATCTTGCGGTGATCGCGCTTCTCGGCTTCCTCGATGCGCTGGATGTAGGCCGCCAGTTGCTTCTTGTCCGCCCAGGCAGTGCCATAGACACGCTGCAACTGCTCGTTCTTCGCGTCGCCACGCCAGTAGGCGCCGGACAGCTTGGTCAGCTTGAAGGACTTCAGGAAACGGGTATTCGGCACGTGCGGACCGCGGCACATGTCGACGTATTCTTCGTGGTAGTACAGGCCCATGGCCTGCTCGTCCGGCATGTCTTCCACCAGACGCAGCTTGTAGTCTTCGCCACGGGCCTTGAAGACTTCGATGACTTCGGCGCGCGGGGTGACTTTCTTGATGACGTCGTAGTCCTTCTCGATCAGCTGCTGCATGCGCTGTTCGATCGCAGCCATGTCGTCCGGGGTAAAAGGACGCTCGAAGGCGATGTCGTAATAGAAGCCTTCATCGATGACCGGCCCGATGACCATCTTCGCGCTCGGGTACAACTGCTTGACCGCATGGCCGACCAGGTGCGCGCAGGAGTGGCGAATGATCTCCAGTCCCTCTTCATCCTTGGGCGTGATGATTTGCAGCGTGGCGTCGCTGTCGATGACATCACTGGCATCCACCAGTTTGCCGTTGACCTTGCCGGCCAGGGTGGCCTTGGCCAGGCCTGCACCGATGGATGCGGCGACCTCGGCTACGGATACCGGATGATCGAATGAACGTTGACTGCCGTCGGGAAGAGTAATAGTTGGCATGGCGCCTCCTCTCCTAGTGGTGACCCCTACCAAAGGTCACGTGGGTTGGGATGAGCCAGTACAAGATCCAGTCCAGGCCATTCAATCATGAACGCCTGCCTTACAGCGGCAGGAGCCTTGCGGCCAACCGGGAAACCGAACCAGAGTGACTGGGATTCAAATCAGGGTTATTTCGAACATTTGCCGCCGCCGGGACCTGTCGTCATCCGGAGCCTGAAAATACCCGAGCCCGGCATGCTAGCACAGATGAACGGTCATCGCCGTATCGAGTGCGACACAAGCGTAAACCCCTGGTTTTTATGCCAGAGTGCTGAACTGAAACGCCCCGCAGCACCTCTGATAACAAGACATCGACCCAAAGGAGCATCCCAGCATGCGTCTGAATACGTTACTGGCAGCAGTCGCCCCCCTCGCCCTGCTGCTCCCGCTGACCGCCCACGCCGACTGGCCGAAAGGCGAACGCGAGAAATACATGACCCAGTGCACTCAGGCGGCCACACCGCAGATCGGCGCGGCGGCGGCCAAATCCCATTGCGCCTGTGGTGCCGATGCAATCAAGTCCTACCCGGCCGCCGACATCCAGGCCCTGATGGACAACAAGGCACCCGTGGAATTGCAGCAGAAAGCACTGGGACAGATCGCCAAATGCAAGGCCGATCCCTCGAAGAAAAAATGAGCAGACAGGCCTTTCAAGACCGGCCTGAGCCCATGAAAAGCCCTGAATTTGCCTTTTTTCAGACGAATTTTGCAGGTTTTACAGCTTTTTTTATCGCCTTTACTTTCGGCTGAAAGCCTTTAAAACCGGGGCTTTCAGCGGGTCAAGACGGTAAAGAAAAGACGACTGTTCGGCAAACAGCACGTCCGGGGGGCTCCCAAATCGAACATTTCGACTATGATACCCAGGTGTGCCCAGTTGGCCTGAGCAGCACAGCACTACTGAAAATATATGTTTCTTGGAGATACACCATGTCTAATCGCCAAACCGGCACCGTTAAATGGTTCAACGATGAAAAAGGCTTCGGCTTCATCACTCCTCAAGGTGGCGGTGACGACCTGTTCGTACACTTCAAAGCTATCGAAAGCGACGGTTTCAAAAGCCTGAAAGAAGGCCAGACCGTTTCCTTCGTGGCTGAGAAAGGCCAAAAGGGTATGCAAGCTGCACAAGTTCGCCCAGAGTAATTTCTCGGCGCGCTAAAAAAACCCCGTCCATGTGACGGGGTTTTTTATGGGCGGCTGTTGGAACGCAGAGCGTCCCTGGCTGCATTCCCAGCAGAGCATGGGAACGATCCTCCAACCTGCTCCAGGGCAATCAGCCGCAGTTCACCCGATTGACCACCAGGTTGGCATCGGTATTGAGATTCAGGCGATCAGAGCGATACTCAAGCGTCACCATGTCGTTGGGCTTGAGGATCCGGGCAATCTGCGCGCCGGAACGGGTGCGAGCCTGCTCCAGCAATTGTGGCGATGCCTGCTTACCGATGGCGAACTCGGCCGCCTTCGCTTCGCAGCGGTCGTAAGCGGTCTCGGCGGCTACCGGATCAGGGGACGATTCAGCGTTGCTGCTGCAACCGTGCAAGAACCCGGCGGCCAGCAAAATACCCAATGACGCGAGCTTCCAAGGCATGAAGCCTCCTTTCTTTGATCAATAAACAGAGAGCGTGCGACAACCCAAACGAAGCTTGGTTTCAGCATAAGGGCCACCGTCATGCCCTCACCTGGAAAACCGGCAGTTTGCCTGAGCCCGACGCCCTTGGTCAGGCATGAATCGTGACTGAATATGTTTGGCGCTCAATAAACATCAATGTAGTCGAAGGGTGGGTTCGGCCAATTATCCTTCAGGGCGTTGTAGATCTGCATGACCCAGACCTCGTCACTGGCAGCGACCCGTCCGACATACCCCGACCCCTTTGCCCACGTCTCGAGCCGAAACAGCAAACCATCGATGTCGGCACCCCCCACCACGCCCGAAGACAGATAGGCGATCCCCCCCTTGGTCACGCGCAATTGGGTGTGTTCCTCATCACTGGCCGAGGCCAGCAACTGGCGGACCGCTTCGAGGGTCAGCCCGTCAGGCGCATTCAAATCGATCTGCACGGCAGGGGTTCCTTGGACAATCAAAAAAACAAGTGTCGCACAGCCCTCCCCTGATGCCTAAGTCGCAGTGCCAAACCCCGGGCAAAAGTGGTTAACTCAGCCTACAGCCCCCCCCAACCCGCGAGCCCTGCCATGAGCATCATCAGCATCGAAGCCACCATCAATGCCAAATGGTCGGAGGGCCACAGCTCCTACAGCCCTGGCAGCCCCGAGGAGCTGGCAATCATCGGGATAGAACTGTTGGTGAAGGAACTGGGGACGGAGGTTGCCCGCAACTTCATCCAGCAGGCATTCGAACGCTACCCGAGCGTCGTCGACGCTGCGGACTGAGGCGACGCAAAGAGCCTGTGGGAACCGAGCTTGCTCGCGATAGCGGCGGGCTGGCAATTCTATCGCGAGCAGGCTCGCTCCCACAGGTCTGGTGCTTGAGGCAGGTTACTTGAGGCGAGCCAGGCGCTCGGTCAACAGGTCAAAGAAACCCTGGGCATCGCCGTTTTCCACCCAGAACGCATTCTTGGGCGCCTTCAGGCCGTCGTACCAGTCAACGATGGTCTGCCCGAAGGTCGGCCCCTCGCGGCTATCCACCACCACGTTGACCGAGCGACCAGTGAACAACTGTGGCTTGAGCAGGTAGGCAATCACCGTCGCATCGTGCACCGGTCCGCCCGACATGCCGTAGTGCTCCATATCGCCCTTGACGTACTCGTTGAGGATATCGCCGACCAGCTTGCTGGCATTGTTGTTCACGGCCGCGATCTGCTTCAGGCGAGCTTCGCTGGTGAGGATCTTGTGGGTCACGTCCAACGGCAGGTAGGTCAGTTTCACACCACTTTTGGCGACCACCTCGGCCGCCTGTGGGTCGGCGAACAGATTGAATTCGGCCACCGGCGTGATGTTCCCGCCATTGAAGTGCGCGCCACCCATGATCACCACTTCCTTGATGCCCTGGACGATGTCCGGCTCCTGGATCAGCGCCAGGGCCAGGTTGGTCTGCGGACCGAGCATGGCAATGGTGATGCTGTGGGGCTTGGCGGACTTGAGGGTGTCGATCAGGTAGTTGACGGCGTTGCCCTTGGCCAGGCCCTTTTTCGGCTCATGCACGGTGACACCCGACAGGCCTTCCTTGCCATGGATGTTTTCCGCATAGATCGGTGTGCGCATCATCGGCTTCGGCGCACCGGCGTACACCGGCACCTCTTCTCGCCCTGCCCACTCCCGGGCCAGGCGAGCATTGCGCGAGGTCTTGTCCAGGCGCACATTGCCGGCGACAGTGGTCAGCGCGCGGATCTGCAGTTCTTCAGGGGATGCCAGGGCGAACAACAAGGCGACCACGTCATCGGCCCCCGGGTCGGTGTCGATGATCAGATCGATTTTTTCCGCCGCCTGGGCGCTCGTAGCGGTGATCAGTGACAACAGCAGCAGACTCCGGAACAGTTGATGCATTTTCTGAGCATAGCGGTGCATGGCGCACTCCTTGTGCGGGGTTTTAGAAGGTTACTCCAGCAATCAGCACAACGTTGCAGTACGGAGAGCATTCTCCTGTGCGAATAATCGCTCGAGCTTGTCGGCTGAGGACCTTGAATTGCTCATGGCTGACCAACTCCCGCGCCCCCATTGCACCTTCGGCCTGCAACGACTCGAGGGTCGACAGGGCCGTCGGCTGTTTATCGAAGATTTCCGTGGCCAGCACATGGCTTTCCACCTGCATTTCACTGAGCACCACTTTCAGGGTACTGACGAAATCGGGAATGCCGTGGGTCAAGGCCAGGTCGATCAACTCGACCCCGGGAGGTACCGGCAGCCCGGCGTCGCCAATGACCACCTTATCGCCATGACCGAGGGAGGCGATCAGTCGCGAGAGCGCCACATTCAACAAGGGAGTCTTTTTCATGATTTGAAAGCCTGTACTTCCGACAAAGTGGGAATGGAGGGCTGCGCCCCGACGCGGGTGACCGACAACCCTGCGGCGACCTGACCGAAACGGATCGCGTCGACCTCACTTTTACCGTTGGCCAGGGCCGCCGCGAAGCCGCCGACAAAGGTATCCCCCGCCGCCGTGGTGTCCACAGCCTTGACCCGTGGCGCCGGGAAGTGTTCGAAGCTCGAGCCGTTGGCGAACATCAGCCCCTGGGCGCCCAGGGTCACGATGACCTTGCCGGCGCCGGCGGCGATCAACTGCGCCGCGGCAGCTTCGGCGGTTTCCAGGGAGTCCACCGCCAGCCCGCTCAGCATGGCGGCTTCGCTTTCATTGGGAATCAGGTAGTCGACACACGCGTACCAGTCGGCCGGCAGCGCACGGGAAGCCGGCGCCGGGTTGAGGATGACGATCTTGCCCAGCTCGCGGCCGCGCTTGAGTGCATGGCCAACCGTGGCATCCGGCACTTCAAGCTGGCAGATGATGACATCGGCGCCTTGCAGCACCTTGTCGAAACCGTCCAGGACCTCGGGCGTCAGCACGCCATTGGCACCGGCGACGATGACAATCGCATTCTGGCTGTTGTCATCGACCACGATCAGCGCCACGCCGCTGGCCCCCTCCACGACGCTGACGGCCTGGCAATCGATGCCCTCGGCCAGCAGCGCGCCTCGCAACTCCTGGCCATAGGCATCGCTGCCCACACAACCGACCATGGAAACCTGAGCCCCCAGGCGCGCGGCGGCCACCGCCTGGTTGGCACCCTTGCCTCCCGCAATGGTGGAGAACGACTCGCCGATCAGCGTTTCACCGCCCCGGGGCAAACGCGGCGCACGGGTCACCAGGTCCATGTTCAGGCTGCCTATTACCACTACTTTTGCAGACATACGTCACTACTCATTCCATTCGGTTCAGCGGTATTGGGCGAAGGCACCGGACAGCGGCGCGGTCGACTCTCGCAAGACAATGCTGGGCGTCACGATCCGTTGATCGGTGACAAGCCCGGGCGTGGCGATCCGCCGCAACAACACTTCTGCCGCCATCTCGCCCAGTTGCAGGATCGATTGCCCCACCGTGGTCAGCGCCGGGTAGACATAGCGACTCATCTGGATGTCGTCAAAACCGATGACCGACAGTTCGCTGGGCACCCGCACATTGCGCTCGGCGGCGGCTCGCAGCACACCGATGCCGATCATGTCGTTGGCCGCAAAAATCGCACTGGGAGGCTGGTCTTCAAGCAACTCGGCCGCAGCGCGGTAGCCGCCCGTGCTGGTGAAATCGCTCTCAAGCATGCGCTCGACGGGCAATTCGATCCCCGCCTCTTTCAGCGCACGGCAGTAACCGGCCAGACGCATCTGCGCCACACTGGTGTCCGCCGGCCCACCGATAAAGGCGATATCGCGGTGCCCCAGCTCCAGCAGGTGTCGGGTTGCCAGGTACGCGCCGTACTCGTGATCGATGCGCACCAGGTCCGCATCGACGCCATCAAGCCCACGGTCGACGATGACCATGGGCGTGCGCACGCCGGCCAGCCCCTGCGCCAGGCCGACGTCGCCACCGGCGGAGGCGACGATCAGGCCGTCAATGCGTTTTTCCAGCAGCACCCGCAGGTAACTGCGCTGCTTGTCCGGGTTGTCGTCGGAGTTGCACAGGATCACGCAGTAACCATTGCGCTCGCAGTAATCCTCGATCCCCCGGGCCAGCTCGGCAAAGTACGGGTTGAGGCTGTTGGGCACCAGCAGGCCGATGGTCGCCGTGGTCTTGGCCTTGAGCGAACGGGCCACCGCGCTGGGCACATAGTCGAGACGCTTGATCGCCGCCTCGACCTTGAGTCGTACTTCTTCGCTGACCGGCCGGGTCTTGTTCACCACATGGGACACAGTGGTATAGGAAATCCCCGCGAGCGCCGCTACATCCTTGATGGTCGCCATGGTTCAGGCCGGCCGACTGGCGCGCTGGCTGCGGTAGGTATCCAGCACCACCGCGACCACGATCACCGCACCGGTAATGATGCGCTTGGTCGGTTCGGTAGCGCCGATCTGCGCCAGGCCCGCCGCCAACACGGAGATGATCAACACGCCAAAGAAGGTGCTGATGACCGAACCGCGCCCACCCATCAGGCTGGTCCCACCGATCACCACGGCGGCAATGACTTGCAGCTCAAGCCCCGAGCCCGCATTCGGGTCTGCCGCCTCCAGCCGGGAAATCTGGAACAGCGCCGCCACACCGGCCAGCAAGCCCATCAGGCTGAATACCAGGATCTTGTAGGGTTTCGGATTGATGCCGGCCAGGCGCACCGCTTCTTCATTGGTGCCGATGCCGATCAGGTAGCGGCCGAACACCGTGCGGGTCAAAACGGCCTGGGCAATGAAGATCACCAGCAAGGCAATGATGAATGACGGCGAAATACCGAACGCAATCGGATTGGACAGCCAGGCAAAGGAATCGCCGATATAAGCTGTCCGGGAGCCGGTCATCTGGTACGCGAGGCCGCGGGCCATTTCCAGCACGCCAAGGGAGACGATGAACGATGGAATCCGCCACGCCACGGTAATCGAACCGGTCACGGTCCCCGCCAGCGCCGCCACGGCCATGCCCAGCAACGCCGATGGCCAGACGCTCCAACCCCAACCGAGCACCGCGACGCTGACGGTCGATGCCGCCAGCGCCAGCACCGAGCCCACCGACAGGTCGATGCCGCCGATGATCAGGATGAACGTCATGCCGACCGCCAGCACCATGAGGTCAGGAATCTGGTTCGCCAGGGTGCTGAAGGTGTCATAGGAGAGGAAGTGGCTGCTCAGGACCGAGAACAGCGCGACCATGGCCAGCAGCGCGCCGGCCAGGCCCAGATAGGTGCCGAGGCCATAAAAGTTGCCACTCGGCTTGCCCACGGCAGATGCGGTTTTCATGAAAATTCCCTAGGCGCCGCTTCATTGAGCAACGCGTCACGTTTCTGGTAGCCGGCAAATGCGGCGGCAAGCAAATCATCCTGGGTCCAGCTGTCGCGCTCGAAAGTGTCGATCAGGCGTCCGGCGGACAGCACGCCGATCCGGTCACAGATCAGCATCAGCTCCCGCAGGTCGCTGGACACCACGACCAGTGCCTTGCCCTGGCGGGTCAATTCGCCGAGCAGTGCATAGATGTCGAACTTCGCGCCGACGTCGATACCACGGGTCGGCTCGTCGAACAACAGCACCGAGCAATCCCGTTCGAGCCAGCGGCCAATCACCACCTTCTGCTGATTGCCACCCGACAGCTCGGAGACCAATTGTGTCGGGCTGGAACTGCGGATGCGCATGGCATCGATCTGCCGCCGAGCCAGGGACAGTTCGTCGCCGCCATTGACGATCCCGGCACTGGAAATCTCCGGCATGTTACCCAAGGCGATGTTGGCGGCAATCGATTGGGTCAGCAACAGGCCCTCGCCCTTGCGGTCCTCGGTGATCAGGGCAATGCCATGGGCCACCGCATCGGCCGGCGAACGGATATTGGCGACGGTGGCTGGCGAACCCAACGCCACGGTGCCGCTGTCGGCCGCGTCGGCGCCGAAGATCAGCCGCAGCAGTTCGGTGCGCCCTGCCCCGATCAGGCCGGAGATGCCAAAGATCTCGCCACTGCGCACTTCGAAGGACACGTCGCGGACCTTGTCGGATCGGCTCAGGCCCTTGACGGTCAGTGCCGGCGCGCCGATCTGCCGTGGACCCAGGTCGATGTGCTCGCCCAGCTCCCGGCCGACCATCAGGGTCACCAGTTGCTCGCTGTTATAGTTGGCCATCGGCTCGACACAGACCAGGTTGCCGTCACGCAGCACCGCAATGCGCTGGGCCACCCGCGCCAGTTCTTCGAGACGATGGGAAATGTAGATGATCGAAACGCCCCGGGCCTGCAGGCGGGTGATCTGTTCGAACAGCATCTCGACCTCGCGCGCCGTCAGCATGGCGGTCGGCTCGTCGAGGATCAGCACATGGCAGTCACCAATCAGGTTACGGGCAATCTCGACCATCTGCTGGTGACCGATGCCCAGCTCACCGACCAGGGTGTCGGGGTCGATTGCGTCGAGCCCCACCTGGGCCATGGCTTCAATAGCGGCCTTGCGCAACTGCTTGCGGCTGATCCAGCCACCGCGGCTGGGCAGGTTGTCGAGAAACAGGTTTTCGGCCACGGACAGGGTCGGCAGCAGGTTGAGCTCCTGCATCACCATTCGCACACCCAGCTCTTCGGCCTGGGTACGGCTGCCGGGGCGATAGTCCTGCCCCTGGAATTGCATCTGCCCGGTCGTCGGTGTCACCAGTCCACCGATGATCTTGGACAGGGTACTTTTACCGGCACCATTTTCACCGGTCAGCGCCAACACTTCACCGCGCATCAACGTCAGGTCGATGTCGGTCAGTACAGGCTGGGCATAGGTCTTGCCGATGCCGCTGACAGTCAAGACAGCGTTCGGGTCGAAAACGGACATAAAAACTCTCCATGCGCTCGCCCGGATGGGCGAGCACCACTACTTCGCCAGGATGATTACTTCGTAACCAGCTCGACCGGCGTTTCGATCACGCCGTTGGCACCGCTGTCGACTTTCTCGCCCTTGAGCATTTTCAGGGCTGTCTCGATACCGAAGACCGCCTGCTTGGCAGCAAACTGGTCGGCGGTCGCCAGGACACGACCGTCCTTGAGCATAGGCTTGATGGCATTGATGTTGTCGTAACCGACCACTTGCACCTTGCCGGCCTTGCCCGCAGCGCGCACGGCGGATACCGCACCCACGGCCATGCTGTCGTTGCCGGCCAGCAGCGCCTTGATGTTCGGGTATTCGCTGAGCATCGACGCGGCCACCTGGTTGCCCTTGTTGATTTCCCAGTCACCCGATTGCAGGGACACGACCTTGACCTGCGCCGCTTCCATCGCATCCTTGAAACCAGCAGTGCGCGCCTGAGCGTTGGTGGTGGTGGACACGCCTTCGATGATGCCGACTTCGTCACCGGCCTTGAGCTGCTTGGCCAGGTATTCACCGACCAGGCGTGCGCCCTTGCGGTTGTCCGGGCCTACGAACGGTACGTTGATGTTCTTGCTCTTGACCACAGCTGGATCGAGCTGGTTGTCGATGTTGATCACCGTGATACCGGCGTCGACAGCTTTCTTGATCACCGGCACCATCGCCTTGGAATCGGCGGGCGCGATGATCAGGGCGTCGACCTTGGACACGATCATCTGCTCGACAATGCGGATCTGGTTGGCGGTGTCGGTTTCATCCTTGATCCCGTTGGAGATCAGGTCGAAATCGGCGGAGTGTTCCTTCTGATAGGCCTTGGCGCCGTCTTCCATGGTCAGGAAGAATTCGTTGGCCAGGGATTTCATGACCAGGGCGACCTTGGGTTTTTCAGCGGTCTGGGCGAATGCCGAGGAGAACGGCAACGCAGTGGATGCGGCCGCGAGCATGGCGACAGCGAGAAGGCGTCCAGCGAATGGCAACTTCATGGGTTCACTCCGATCTTATGATTATTGTGAGCAAATCAGTGCACGGAACGCCGCGCAAACGTTTGCGTGAAGTGAACTATGGTAAGGCTTTGGAGATTTGTCAACGTTGCGATTGCATTCGCAGGTCCCAGGCCAAGCCGTCCCGCCTGACGCTCGCGCTGCACAGAGTAGCTGAAGTCACGGCTGTCAGCTTTTTCAGTCGCAACGATAAATAAACATTTTTTTCCTACACTAAAACGTCAAAAGCGCTGTCAGACGATTTTCTTGAATTTTAAGCAGTTGCGTAAATGCCTACGGTTAAATACTGTATGCACGTACAGCTTAATAAGGATAATCCTGTGGCCACGCCCTCCGCTGCAACTACCCCCTTAGATTCCTATACAAAACTCGGCCTGCGGGTCTCGAAAATCATCAACGCCCCTACCGCACAAAAGGCCAAGGCCGCCCTGATCTTTCGCCTTCCCGACGAGCCGATGGAGGAATGGGAGCGCCTGCTGGAAGAAATCGACGAGAACGACAACGTGACCCTCGCCTATCGCGACGATGGTGGTGTGCAGGTTTTCTGGGTTGTGCCGAAGGAAGATTGAGCCCGATGAATGTCCGCTGCGTTGCTTTACTGCTTGTGCTCATCGCCACAGGCGCCCAGGCCGGGGCACCCCGCACCTTCAATGAAGCCAAGAAAATCGCCTGGAAACTCTACGCCCCGCAATCCACTGAGTTCTATTGCGGCTGCAAGTACACCGGCAATCGCGTGAACCTGGAGGCCTGCGGTTATGTACCGCGCAAGAACGCCAGTCGCGCCGCCCGTATCGAATGGGAACATATCGTTCCGGCGTGGCAGATCGGTCATCAGCGCCAATGCTGGCAACAGGGCGGACGCAAGAACTGCACCCGCTACGACCCGGTCTATCAACGGGCCGAGGCCGACCTTCACAATCTGGTGCCCAGCATCGGGGAAGTGAATGGCGATCGGAACAATTTCAGCTTCGGCTGGCTGCCGGTGCAGAAGGGCCAATACGGCTCATGCCTGACCCAGGTGGACTTCAAGGCCAAGAAAGTCATGCCCCGCCCTTCCATCCGGGGCATGATCGCCCGAACGTATTTCTACATGAGCAAGCAATATGGCCTGCAGCTTTCGAAACAGGACCGGCGCCTGTACGAAGCCTGGGACAAGACCTATCCGGTGGAAAGCTGGGAGCGCCAGCGCAACCAGAGCGTGGCCTGTGTTATGGGACGTGGGAACGAGTTCGTCGGCCCGGTGGACCTGAAAGCCTGCGGCTGACCGCGCATTTGTGAACCGCACAAAGCAACTGTGGGAGCGAGCCTGCTCGCGAGAGCGGTGAATCAGTCGATGCAGAAGTAACTGACATACCGCTATCGCGAGCAGGCTCGCTCCCACAGGGTTTGTTCTATCCGATCATTGAGCCGTCGGGAAATCCACCACCTGGGTCTCGATGTTGCGCTTCTTGGCCCGGACCAGGGCGGCAGTGACCTGCTCCTGCTTGGCCTCGGCTTCGGCTCGGGAAGCGAGAGGACCGACCAGCACCCGCTCCTTGCCATTTTCCCGCACTACGGTCGACATGAAGCTGTGCTCGATGAGCCACCCGGTCAGATCGCTGATCGCTTGCGGGGTCTCGCCTCGAACCTCGACAGCCCATTGCGGCGCAGCAGCGGCAGACGGCGCGGAGGTCGCGGCGGGTTTCGGCTTCGGCGCCTCGGCATCACGCCCCTCACCGCACCCAGCCAGCATGAATACCGCAATAACCCAAGCCAATTTGCGCACAACGTTTCCTCTGGAAGACATGAGGGAGGGATTTTAGCACTCACATCCACCAGGAACCCCGCAAACAGTACGCAAAACACGAGAATCCTGGCCGGTCTCTCTGTATAGTCGCACCCTGGGAATTAATGCTGCGTCTGCACGTCAGAAAGAGGCACCCACATTGTGACACTTAGCACTAATCTATAAGCAGTACCGACATCTGCACTGTCTGAATCAGGTGCCCTAATAAAGCAATCAAGGAGAACACCATGCTGATACTCACCCGCAAAGTCGGTGAAAGCATAAACATTGGTGACGACATCACGATCACCATTCTGGGCGTTAGCGGCCAACAGGTCCGGATCGGCATCAATGCCCCGAAAAACGTTGCGGTGCATCGCGAAGAGATCTATCAGCGTATTCAGGCGGGCCTTACCGCCCCCGACAAGCCGCAAACTCCCTGAGCCTTGCAGCAGTCCGTAGCCAGCCCGTTTGCATCATCGCAGTGGCTGGCTAAAGATTCAGGCCGTCCGCGCCTTTTCCCCCCGCTTCCCCCCGCCTCTGCTTTTTCTGTCCAGCCCGTGAAACCGATATTAATGCCATGACTCGTAGCATGGCTGTCGGACGTTTCGTTTTAATGGCGATGAAGCGGGTGTTCGTGTCGGTCAGCCCAAGCTCACACCACGGGCCATGCCGGTGGCGGCGATCACCATCAGTACCAGCAGCAAGGCTTCGATGTGGCTGATCCGGGCAAACCGGCCGGCCCTTGAAGCATCGATCGTCGCTCCTTTGCCCAGTGCCATCCGCCATTTGATCAGGGTGATCATCGGCGCGAGTTCGAGCAGCAGGATCAGCAGGAACAAGGTCATCTTCAGGTGAAACAAAGGCTGATGCAGGTAATAGTCCGAGCCTTTTTCATAGCCGCCGAAGGCACGCATCCCACCGGTCACCAGCAGGACCAGGGCCGACAGGCCCCACACGTTATCCGCCATCAATACATTTCGAACCGCATCCGCGCCGCCGGCCAGGCGTCGCAGCGCCGTGCCGCGGGTGAGCACCGCCCAGAAACCGAGGGCGAAAGCCAGGAGATGAATTGCCGCGAGAGACCAATGAGCCAACATGGAAGGCACCTGTCAGAGAGAACGTCGAATCGACCTGACAGTACTAGCTCATAAAAGAAGGATCGGCAGACAGGGCACAAAAAAATGCGGGAGCGGGCTTGCTCGCGATAGCGGTTCAGCATTCAACAAAGATGTTGACTGATCCGACGCCATCGCGAGCAAGCTCGCTCCCACATTGTCCCGGGGTTAACCCAGAATCGAGGTTCACCACCGACCTCTGTGGGAGCGAGCCTGCTCGCGAAAGCGGTTCAGCATTCAACAAAGATGTTGACTGATCCGACGCCATCGCGAGCAGGCTCGCTCCCACATTGTCCCGGGGTTAACCCAGAATCGAGGTTCACCACCGACCTCTGTGGGAGCGAGCCTGCTCGCGATAGCGGCTTAGCATTCAACGACGATGTTGACTGATCTGACGCCATCGCGAGCAGGCTCGCTCCCACAGGTTAAGCATCAGTCAGCCAGACGCCAGGTCGTGCCGCCCTTCCCGTCTTCCAGCACCACGCCCATGGCGGTGAGCTGGTCGCGGATGCGGTCGGATTCGGCCCAGTCCTTGTTGGCCCGTGCAGTCAGGCGCGCCTGGATCAAGGCCTCGACCTCGGCCGCGTCCACGCGACCTTCGGCACCGGCCTGGAGGAAGTCGTCCGCCTCGAGCTGCAACACACCCAGGACACTGGCCAGTTCCTTCAGGCGTGCCGCCAGGCCCGCCGCCGCGGTGAGATCGCTCTCACGCAGGCGGTTGATCTCGCGCACCATTTCGAACAGCACCGCGCAGGCTTCCGGGGTACCGAAGTCATCGTTCATCACCTCGGTAAACCGCGCCACGAACGCTTCGCCACCCGCCGCCGGCACATTCGGCAGGCCTTTCAACGCATGGTAGAAACGCTCCAGGGCGCCCTTGGCGTCCTTGAGGTTGTCTTCCGAATAGTTGATGGCGCTGCGGTAGTGGCTCGACACCAACAGATAACGCACCACCTCGGGGTGGTACTTGTCGAGCACGTCGCGGATGGTGAAGAAGTTGTTCAAGGACTTGGACATCTTCTCGCCGTTGATCCGGATCATGCCGCAATGCATCCACGCGTTGGCGTAGGTCTTGCCGGTGGCCGCTTCGCTCTGGGCGATCTCGTTTTCGTGGTGCGGGAATTCCAGGTCGCTGCCGCCGCCATGAATATCGAAGGTCTCGCCCAGGCAGCAGGTCGACATCACCGAGCATTCGATGTGCCAGCCCGGACGGCCCTTGCCCCACGGCGAATCCCAGCTCGGTTCGCCCGGCTTGGCGGCTTTCCACAGGACGAAATCCAGCGGGTCCTGTTTCGACTCGCCGACTTCGATCCGCGCGCCGATGCGCAGGTCTTCGATCTTCTTGCGCGACAGCTTGCCGTAGCCCATGAACTTGCCGACGCGGTAGTACACGTCGCCATTGCCCGGCGCGTAGGCATAACCCTTGTCGATCAGGGTCTGGATCATCGCGTGCATGCCAGGGATATGATCGGTGGCCCGCGGCTCCATGTCCGGCTTGAGGATATTGAGGCGCGCCTCATCCTCGTGCATCGCCACGATCATGCGCTCGGTCAACGCCTCGAACGACTCGCCGTTCTCGTTGGCACGGTTGATGATCTTGTCGTCGATGTCGGTGATGTTGCGTACATACGTCAGGTCATAACCGCTGAAACGCAACCAGCGGGTCACCAGGTCGAAAGCAACCATGCTGCGACCATGCCCGATGTGGCAGTAGTCGTACACGGTCATGCCGCACACGTACATGCGCACCTTGTTGCCATCCAGCGGCTTGAAAACTTCTTTGCTCTTGGTGAGCGTGTTGTAGATCGTAAGCACAGGGTTTCCCTTAAGACTTGATCACTGACCCCAGGAATCACGCAAGGTCACGGTACGGTTGAATACCGGAGCACCTGGTTTCGAGTCCTTGATATCCGCGCAGAAGTAGCCTTCGCGCTCGAACTGGAACCGGTCTTCCGGCTGTGCGTTGCCCAGCGAGGGTTCGGCACGACAACCGGTGAGGACTTGCAAGGAGTCAGGGTTGATGTTGTCCAGGAAGCTGGCGCTGTCTTCGGCCTTTTCCGGGTTCGGCGAACGGAACAGGCGATCGTACAGGCGCACTTCGCACTCGACGCTGGCGGCGGCCGGCACCCAGTGGATCACGCCCTTGACCTTGCGACCTTCTGGGTTTTTGCCCAGGGTGTCGGGATCGTAGGAGCAACGCAGTTCGACGATGTTGCCATCGGCGTCCTTGATCGCCTCGTCGGCGCGGATCACGTAGCTGCCGCGCAGGCGCACTTCACCAGCCGGTTCCAGGCGCTTGTAGCCTTTTGGCGGCTCTTCCATGAAGTCTTCACGGTCGATGTAGATTTCCCGGGCGAACGGCAGGACGCGCACGCCCATGTCTTCTTTCGGGTGGCACGGCAGCTCGAGGTTCTCGACCTGGCCTTCCGGGTAATTGGTGATCACCACCTTGAGCGGACGCAGCACGCACATGGCACGCGGGGCGCTCTGGTCGAGGTCTTCGCGGATGCTAAACTCCAGCATGCCGAAGTCCACCACGCCGTCGGAACGGTTGGTACCGACCATTTCGCAGAAATTGCGGATCGATTTCGGCGTGTAGCCACGACGACGGAAGCCCGACAGCGTCGACATGCGTGGGTCGTCCCAGCCGTTGACGTGCTGTTCATCCACCAGTTGCTTGAGCTTGCGCTTGCTGGTGATGGTGTAGTTCAGGTTCAGGCGGCTGAATTCGTACTGGCGCGGGGTGGCCGGCACCGGCAGGTGCTCGAGGAACCATTCGTACAAGGGACGATGGCTTTCGAACTCCAGGGTGCAGATCGAGTGGGTGATGCCCTCGATGGCGTCCGACTGACCGTGGGTGAAGTCATAGTTCGGGTAGATGCACCACTTGTCACCGGTCTGGTGGTGATGGGCATGGCGGATGCGGTACATGATCGGGTCGCGCAGGTTCATGTTCGGCGAGGCCATGTCGATCCTGGCCCGCAGCACCCGTGCGCCGTCCGGGAACTCGCCGGCGCGCATGCGGGCGAACAGGTCCAGGTTCTCTTCGACGCTGCGCTCACGGAACGGGCTGTTTTTGCCCGGCTCGGTCAGGCTGCCACGGTATTCCCGGGCCTGCTCCGGCGTCAGGTCGCACACATAGGCCTTGCCGGCCTTGATCAGCTCGACCGCCCAGTCGTGCAACTGGTCGAAATATTGCGAGGCATAGCGCACTTCACCGGACCATTCGAAGCCCAGCCACTTGACGTCGCTTTCGATCGCGTCGATGTATTCCTGGTCTTCCTTGGCCGGGTTGGTGTCGTCGAAACGCAGGTGCGTGACGCCACCGAACTCCTGGGCCAGGCCGAAGTTCACGCAGATCGACTTGGCATGGCCGATGTGCAGGTAGCCGTTGGGCTCCGGCGGGAAACGGGTGACGATCTGTGTGTGCTTACCCGAATCCAGGTCCGCCTGGATGATCGGGCGCAGGAAATTGACCGGCACGGCCGGGCCGGTCTTGGAATTCGAGGTAGGGTCGACAGTGGGCTTGCTCATAGGATCCTTGAACGTACAAGTGCGCGGCCGGGTGCGGCCTGATAAATCAAAGCCCGTATCATAGCCGATGCTGTCAAGCCGCTGACAGGCCAGGCCGGCAAACGATTGAATTTAATCGGCCGCCAGATGAAAAACCGCCTCGAATTTCGTGCCTGGCACGCTAAACTGCCCAACCTGGCTGATTGCAGCCGGACCGGTTGCGGGCTTTCGGGCCGCGAAACCCACGAATTCCTTGAAAGAGTAGTCATCATGAGCAAAGTCAAACTGACCACCAACCACGGCGACATCGTCCTGGAACTGAACGCCGAGAAAGCGCCGATTACCGTTGCCAACTTCATTGAGTACGTCAAGAAGGGTCACTACGAGAACGTCGTGTTCCACCGTGTGATCAAGGGCTTCATGATCCAGGGCGGCGGTTTCGAGCCTGGCATGCAGGAAAAGAAGGACAAGAGCCCGAGCATCCAGAACGAAGCCGATAACGGCCTGAAGAACAAGAAATACTCCATCGCCATGGCGCGCACCATGGATCCACATTCGGCATCGGCGCAGTTCTTCATCAATGCCAGCGACAACAGCTTCCTCAACCACACCGCCAAGAACGCCCAGGGCTGGGGTTATGCCGTGTTCGGTGAAGTGATCGAAGGCCAGGACGTGGTCGACAAGATCGAAGGCGTTGCCACCACCTCCAAGGCTGGTCACCAGGACGTTCCAAAGGATGACGTGATCATCGAGAAAGCCGAGATCATTGAGTGATCCTACTGATTTCAGATCTGCATCTGGAAGAGGAGCGCCCGGACATCACCCGGGCGTTTCTGGATCTACTCGCCACCCGCGCCCGCTCGGCGCAGGCGTTGTACATTCTCGGCGACTTTTTCGAAGCGTGGATCGGTGACGATGCCATGACGCCGTTCCAGCGTTCCATCTGCCAGGCCCTGCGCGAACTGAGCGACAGCGGCACGGCCATTTTCCTGATGCATGGCAATCGCGACTTCATGCTGGGGCAAGCCTTCTGCAAAGCGGCCGGCTGCACCCTGATCAAGGACCCGAGTGTCGTGCAGTTCAACGGCGAACCGGTGTTGCTGATGCACGGCGACAGCCTCTGCACCCGCGACGAAGGCTACATGAAGCTGCGGCGCTGGCTGCGCAACCCGGTCACGCTGTTCATCCTGCGCCACCTGCCATTGGGCAGCCGCCAGAAACTGGCGCGCAAGCTGCGCAGTGAAAGCACCACACAGGTGAGGATGAAAGCCAACGACATCGTCGACGTCACGCCCGAGGAAATTCCACGGATCATGCAGCAGTATGGCGTGAAGACCCTGATCCACGGCCACACCCACCGCCCCGCCATCCACAAGCTGCAACTCGGCGAACAGGCCGCCCGGCGCATCGTGCTGGGGGATTGGGACAAACAGGGCTGGGCGTTGCAGGTGGATGAACAGGGGTTTGCGTTGGCGCCGTTTGGGTTTGCCCCACCGCCACAGCTGGCAGCCCCACCTCACTGACGCCAGACACAGATCCCTTGTGGGAGCGAGCCTGCTCGCGATAGCGGTATGCCAGTCACTGATGAGTTGACTGATACACCGCTATCGCGAGCAGGCTCGCTCCCACATTTGGATTGTATTTCAGCTCCCGGTCAGTGCCCACTGGCCGCCGGCCCCGCCTTCGCCGCAAACGGCGGCTTCGCCAGCCACACCAATACGATCAAGCCCATGAACGCCCAGCCCAGCAGCGTGAAGTAATCCACGGTGGAAAGCATGTACGCCTGGCTGGTGAGGACATGGTCAAGCTGCGCATAGGCCGGGGCGCTCGGGCCACCGAGCTGGTTCAACACTTCGCGGGTGGCCGGATCGAACGTGCTGATGCTCTCGCTCATATAGGCATGATGCTCGTTCGCCCGGCGGATCCAGATCCAGGTGGTCAGGGACGCGGCAAAGCTGCCGCCCAGGGTCCGCAGGAAGGTCGCCAGCCCCGCGCCATCGGCAATCTGCTGGGGCGGCAGGTCGGACATCAGGATGCTCAGGGTCGGCATGAAGAACAATGCCACGCCGATGCCCATGAACAGCTGCACCATGGCGATGTGCTGGAAATCCACTTCGTTGGTAAACCCGGCGCGCATGAAGCAGCTCAGGCCGATGGCCAGGAACGCCAGCCCGGCCAGCAGGCGCAGGTCGAACCTGTGGGCGTACTTGCCGACGAAGGGTGACATCAACACCGGCAGGATGCCGATGGGCGCCACGGCCAGTCCGGCCCAGGTGGCGGTATAGCCCATCTGGGTCTGCAACCATTGCGGCAGGATCAGGTTGATGCCGAAGAACCCCGCATAGCCGCCCACCAGCACAATGGTGCCGATGCGAAAATTGCGATAGGCGAACAACCGCAGATTGACCACCGGGTGACGGTCGGTCATTTCCCAGATCACGAACACGGCCAGGGCCACCAGCGAAATCAACGCACCGATGATGATGAAGTTCGACTCGAACCAATCCAGGTCGTTGCCCTTGTCGAGAATCACCTGGAGCGCGCCGACGCCGATGATCAACGTGATCAACCCGACGTAATCCATCGGCTGACGACTGGTCTCCACCGGTCGCGCCTTGAGCTGCTGGCGCACCACCATCACTGCAAAGACCCCGATGGGCACGTTGATGAAGAAGATCCACGGCCAACTGTAGCTGTCGGTGATCCAGCCCCCCAGGATCGGCCCGGCAATCGGCGCCACCACCGTGACCATCGCCAGCAGCGCCAGGGCCATCCCGCGCCTGGCGGGTGGATACACGGCAATCAGCAGGGTCTGGGTCATCGGGTACAGCGGCCCGGCCACCAGGCCCTGGAGCACGCGAAAGCCGATCAGCTCCGGCATCGACGTGGAAATGCCGCACAGGAACGAAGCAAGCACGAACAGCATGGTTGCCCACAAGAACAGCTTCACCTCGCCGAACCGACGGCTCAGCCAGCCGGTCAGCGGCAGCGCGATGGCGTTGCTCACCGCGAACGAAGTGATCACCCAGGTGCCCTGCTCCGAACTGACGCCCAGGTTGCCGGAAATGGTCGGCAAGGCGACGTTGGCGATGGTGGTGTCGAGCACTTGCATGAACGTCGCCAGCGACAGCCCGATGGTACTGAGCAACAGGCTGGGCGGCGAGAAGGACGCGTTATTGCTCATTGTGAAATCCTAGGAAGCGAAGATGGCGAAATCGCGGCCGGGCCGAATAAGACCGAACTCAGCCCTTGTGGCGAGGGGATTCATCCCCGCTGGACTGCGCAGCAGCCCCTGAATTGAATGCATAAACCCTGACACACCGAGTCGCAGGGTTTTGGGGCTGCTGCGCAGCCCAGCGGGGATAAATCCCCTCGCCACAGGATCTGCTGCGCTGCTTCAACGCTGCGCAGTCTTGCTCGCAGCAGCGCTGTTTTCATGGATCAGGCGCGTGATCATCGCGTCGGCATCGGCCAGTTGACGGTCGTAGACCTGGGTGCTGAACGAGGCTTTCTGCGGTGGCTGCTGGGCCAGGACCGGGCCGCTCTGGTCGCGCAGGTTGACGTTGACCTCGGTGGACAGCCCGACCCGCAACGGATGCCTGGCCAGTTCCTGGGCATTGACATGAATGCGCACCGGCACCCGCTGGACAATCTTGATCCAGTTACCGGTGGCGTTCTGCGCCGGCAGCAAGGCAAACGCGCTGCCCGTTCCCGCGCCAAGGCTGTCGATGGTGCCGCTGTACTTCACATCGCTGCCGTAGAGGTCGGTTTCGATTTCCACCGGTTGGCCGATGCGCATCTCACGCAGCTGGGTTTCCTTGAAGTTGGCGTCGATCCACAACTGATCCAGCGGAATCACCGCCATCAGCGCGGTACCCGGCTGGACCCGTTGCCCCAGTTGCACGGTGCGCTTGGCGACATAACCGGTGACCGGCGCGATCAGGGTGCTGCGGGCATTGTTCAGGTAGGCCTGGCGCAATTGCGCGGCGGCCGATTGCACGTCGGGATGGGACGACACCACGGTGTCATCCACCAGGGCGCTGGTGGTCTTGAGTTGTTGCCGGGCATTGGCCAGGGCGTTCTGCGCCGAGGTCAGGTCATCCCGGGCGTGGGACAGTTCTTCCTGGGAAATCGCCCCGCCGGCCGCGAGGTTTTTACGCCGGTTGTAGTTCTCCTGGGCCTTCTGCACTTCAGCTTCCTGCGCATTGACCTGCGCACGCATGCCGTCGACGTTGCTGTACAAACCACGCACCTGGCGCACGGTGCGGGCCAGGTTGGCCTGGGCACTTTGCAGGCCGACCTCGGAGTCGTTCGGGTCGAACTGCACCAGCACCTGGCCTTCGCGCACCAGATCGCCGTCATCGGCACCGATGCTCACCACCGTGCCGGTGACTTGCGGGGTGATTTCCACCACGTTGCCATTCACGTAGGCATCGTCGGTGCTTTCGCTCCAGCGGCCGTACAGTTCATGCCAGGCCCAGACACCCAGGCTGGCGAGAATGACGATCACCGTCAGCGCCAGCAGCATCACTTTGCGCTTGCGTGGGTTGTTGTCCTGTTGGTTTTCGGACGCTTGAGTGTCTTCTGCTGTGGCCATGACAAATACCTCAAATCAGTTATGCGGCGTGGCGGAGACCGCCGTGGCCGAGGCCAGGGTGTCGGTCTCGAAACCGCCGCCCAGGGCCTGCATCAATTGGATCGACAAATCGATCTGCTCGGCGTTCAGGGTCGCCAGTTGGCGCTGGGCCTGGAGCAGTTGCTGCTCGATACTCAGCACATCCAGATAATTGCCGATGCCCGAGCCGTAGCGCTGGACCACGGTGTCGTAGGAACTCTGCGCGATATCGGTAGCATGTTGCTGGGCACCGATCTGCCGAGCGATGTCGCGCAACTGGTTGATGGTGTCGCTGACATCCCCAAGGGCCGCGACCAGGCTCTTGTTGTATTGCGCCACCGCCAGGTCGTAGTCGGCGTCCCGGGCATCCAGGTCCGCCCGCAGGCGCCCGCCGTCGAAAATCGGCAGCGACACCGTCGGCGCTACATTGAAGAAGCGGCTGGCCGAACCGAACATCGCATCACCCAACAACGACTGCACCCCCGCCGCCGCGCTCAGGTTGAGGTTGGGGTAGAAGTTGGTCTTGCCGGCTTCGATGCTCTTGCCCGCCGCCTCGACCCGCCAGCGTGCCGCGACCAGGTCCGGACGTCGCCCCAGCAACTCGGCCGGCAGGTTCGACGGCAACGCGACGGCACTGGCTTGCAACACATTGGGTCGGGCGATTTCGTTGCCACGGTCCGGGCCCTTGCCCAGCAGCACTGCCAAGGCGATCTTGGCGCTTTGCAGGCGTTTTTCCGTGTCGATCAGGGTCGCGCTCGCGCTGGCCTCCAGGCTTTCGGTCTGTTGGAACTGGTATTCGCTGTCGATCCCGGCATTGAGACGACGCTTGCTCAGGTCAAGCATTTGCCGGGTGCGCTTGAGGTCTTCGGCGGCCAGGTCATGAATGATGTGGGCCTGCCCCAGGTCGCTGTAGGCCCGGGCCACGTCGGCGGCCAGGGTCAACTGCGCGGCCTGGCGGTCGACTTCTGCCGCGCGAGCCTGGCCCAGTGCGGCCTCCCAGTTAGCCCGCTGGCCGCCCCAGAGGTCGAAGTTGTAATTGAAATCCACACTCAGCGAACGCAAGGTGCTGTACGCGCCGCCCTGCCCCGCCGGATCCTGATCCCGGGCCAGTCGCGAACGGCTGACGCTGCCGCTGGCATCCAGGGTCGGCAGGCGCGCCGCGTTGGCGGCGTAGGCGGCGGCACTGGCTTGATGCACCCGGGCACTGGCGATCTGCATGTCCGGGCTGTCGCGCAGCGCTTCACGGATCAGACCGTCGAGTTGCGGGTCGCCGAGGCTTTTCCACCAATCGCTCTTCGGCCACGAAGCCGGCGACAGCTTGACGCCATTGAGGGATTGTCCGGCCTTGAGGCTTTGGGCTTCAAGGCTGACGCCCTCGGTCTTCAGGCCGCTGTAGCTGGCACAGCCCGCGAGGCTCATGGCCAGCAGTACCAGGCTCAAGCGGGTACGCAAAGTTGTACGGCTCATTTCCCACCCATTCGCAACACGGTGAGCGGATCACCGGCCGCCAGAAGAATTTTCTTGAGAATCTGTTCGAGGGTTTCCAGCTCTTCGCGGGTGATGACGTTGGCCAACTGGTTCATGGCGTCGGCACCGATATAAGGCAGGCGATCAGCCATGGCCTTGCCGGCGTCGGTCAATATCACTCGCACCTGGCGGCGGTCATCCGCCGAACGCTGGCGAACGAGAAAACCTTTCTGCTCCAGACGGTCGAGCATCCGGGTCATCGAACCGCTGTCCAGGGGCAGGTGCCGGCTCAGCTCGGCCGGCGTGTCGAAACCGAACTGGACCATGATGATCAGCACCTTGAACTGCGCGGCGGTAATGCCGAGAGGCTCCATGTGGGTATCGATGATCCGATCCTTGAGCATGGCGGCGCGCCCAAGCAGCAGGCCGAGATGGCAGTTGTGGAATTCGTCTGGGGTGAAGTGCTTCATCCGGTCACCGTTTGCTGCCTAGGCAGTGAATGTATGTCGAGATATTACTGCTTAGGCAGCAAATGTCAAACAAATCGTTAGCAAGCTACATACAAGTCCGACGAACGCAGAAAAACCTGTGGGAGCGAGCCTGCTCGCGATAGCGGTGTATCAGTCAACTCATCAGTGACTGACATGCCGCTATCGCGAGCAGGCTCGCTCCCACATTGGGTTTTGGGGAGGAAGTTTAGAAATCGCGCTTGTAGAAGATATCCAGCGAACTGGCGACGCCGCTGGCGGCTTCGAGGTAGACCTTTTTGCTGAGCTTGTAGCGCAGGGCGATGGTGTTGGCCGGTTCGAACACCCCGACGCCGTAGCGCAGACTGAGTTTTTCCGACAGGTTGCCGCTGGCGACCACGCTGGTGGTGTTGCCACTGCCCTGACTGTCGAGCTGGAAATCCTTGATGCCCAAGTCGTTGGCCAGGCTGGTGGTCACCCCCGAACTGCCCATCAAACCCAGGCCCAATGCGGCCTGGGCGAGCATGTTGTTGTCCTCGCCGGTGGTGCTGAGGGGGCGACCCAGCACCAGGTAGGACAGCGCCTGCTCCTGGCTCATGGCCGGTTCCGAGAAGATCTGCGTGACCGGCTGTTCGGCGCTGCCGCTCAAGCGGATGCCGGCGATCACGTCATCGGTCTGGCGAATCGCCTCGACGTCCAGATACGGCTGGTCAATGGGCCCGGCGAACAACAGTCGCGCCCGGCGCACCGTCAGCCGCTGGCCGTAGGCCCGGTAACGACCGTCGTTGAGCCAGAGTTCGCCACGGGTGTCCATGTTGTCGCCGATGTGTACCTGGCCCTGGACGTTGGCCGTCAGGCCGAAACCGGAAAAGGCGAGTTTCTCCTGACCTACGATCACATCGATGTCCATCGCCATGGCCAGCGGCGCCTTGCCCTCTTCGGTCTGGTGGCCGACGATCACCGTGTCATCCGAAACCTTGACGGTGGAGGGCGGTAATTCGCGGATGGTGATCTCACCCTTGGGCACCAGCACCTTGCCGGCAATCGACAGCCGCTCGCCGTGTAGGGTGATGTTGAGGTCAGGCGCCGCCTCCAGTACCGCATAAGGCTCGACGGTGACCGGCAGGTGCGAACCCTTGAGTGCCAGGTTCATGCTCAAGGCCTCACCCCAGCCGATGTCGCCGCTCAGGCTGCCCTGTCCGCTCTTGCCACTTTTCCAGTCGCCGTTGAGGCGTACCGTTTCGCCGGCAATCATGGCCCGTACCTGCAAGGCTTCGAGGCTGACCGGCAGTTCCGGCCCGGAGACTTCGCCATCGCTGAGCACGAGATTGCCGTTCACCTGGGGCGCCAGCAGGCCACCAGATAACGTGCCACTGCCATTCAGGTGCCCGGTGAGGGTTTCCACCATCGGCACGAACGGCCGGGCCACGGACAGGTCCAGGCCGGTCAGGCGGAACGAACCGCTGAGGGGCTTGCTGGCCGGTAACGGATTGATCTGCGCCTGGAGCATCAGTTCGCCGAGCCGGGCGCCGACAAAATTCAGCTCAGTGTCGATGCGCCTGGGGGTCAGGCGGCTGTCCAGCTTCAGGGTCTGGTAGGGAAAGTCCAGCCACTGCTCCTTGTCCCGAATCCGTAGCGTGCCGCCGCCGGCATCCACCAGAATCCGCCCGTTCGGACCGCTGGCCGGCAGGTCCACCTGCAGATCGGCATTGAGCCGGCCCTGCCAGGCAAAATCCTTGGGCATCCACTGGGCCAGGCTCTCGATAGGGAACTGCTTGAGGTGATAGCGCAGCTTCGGCTCCGGCATCAGGCGCTGGTCTTCGCCACACAGGCTGGCCTGGCCAGAACGCCAGCAGTGGGCACCGAAATTGAGCGTGCCGTTGGCCAGGCGCTCCAGCTTCGCCGGGGCTTGCAGGCGCCAATCCTGACCACCGGCCTGCACGTCACCGCTGTTCAGGCGCCCGCGCCAGTTGCCTTGATCCAGTGCGCCATCGAACCCCAGGGCAGTCTTCAGTTGCGGCCCTTGCAGGTCCAGGTTGAGCTTTTGCTGCTTGATATCACCCTGCCCGCTGACGGTCAGCACGCCCAATGAGGTGTCGCCGGCGTGGATACCGCTGGCCTTGAGGTCGACTTTGCCCCGTTGCGTGCTGTCGAGGGTAGCGTCCAGGCTCAGGCTCTGCAGGCGGTTGTCCTGGAAAGCAAGTTGAGTGCCTTGCAGGCCGAGCTTGCCTTGGGGGGCCTTGAGGGTTCCGGCCACATCGATACGGCCGTTGAGCTGGCCGCGCAGTTGCGGCCAGAGCTGAGCCAGTCGCGCGAGCTTGATGTCGATCTGGCCGGTCAGCTTCTGTTGCAGGCTGGCACTGCCGTTGATGCGGTTGTCCCCCAGGCGGATGTCCAGCGCGCTGAGATTCCATTGTTCACCGACACCGCTGGCCTTGGCCTGGAACAGCGCCGGTTGGCCGCGCAACTTGCCCTTGAGGTCGAGGTCCGCGTCGAGGTTGAGGGTGTCGTTTTTCAGCGAGCCTTTGCTGCGCAGCGGTCCGGCCAGGGTGCCGGGCAGTTCGCCGAGCCAGTAGGCCGGGTTGATGGCCGACAGGTCCAGCGCCGTATCCCAGGCAATGCCCTCGGCAAATTGCAGGTCCAGGTGACCTTCGGCCTTGCCCTGCCCCGCTGCGAGCTTGAGTTCCGGCAAGTGGATCTGCGTCAGGTCGCCGCTGAACGGGCTACCAAGACTGAAGGCGCCCGCGGGGCCGTCCAGCGCTGCCTGGAAATTGCCCAGGTACTTACCGTCGGTGTAGGAGACTTCGCCATTGAAGCTCTGCAGCGTCACCTGAGGTTCGTCGATCAGCGGGTAGAGACGATGCCAGGGGAAATCCAGCCAGGCGATTTTCGCTTCGGCGCTCAGGCCTTCGCGCCAGTCCACCTGTCCGGTCAGGTTCAGGCTTTGCCGGTCGCCGGCGTTCAGGTCCAGGCCCGCGATCTGGGCGCCATTGGCGTCGACCTGACCTTGTAACAGCAACGCCACCGGCCCCTGTTCGGCGGGCAACGTGGCCTTACCGAGCAGTTGATAACCGCTCTTCAGGTCGCCTTCACCGGTCAGTTCCAGTTGATTGAGCAACAGCGTGTCCGGCAGATCGGCGCTGGCCTTGAAGCCGTCGGCAGTGATGCGCACCTTGGCTGGGAGGTTGTCTGCCAGCGGTTGCAGCTCACCGGTCAAACGGCCTTGCAGGTAGCCGCTGCTGTCGGCGTTGAGGTTGAGGGTCTTGAGCAGCTCGCCGTCGACACTCAGGTCCAATGCCCACGGCGTGTCGCCCGGCGCCGGCAAGGTCAACTGGCCCTGGGCTTTCAGTGGCCAGTCGCCGGCGGGCTTCAACAGCCCGGAGAGTTTCAGGCTCAGTTCGTCACGCTGCAATTGCAGCGCGTCGATCTGCAAGCCCGCCGCGGTCCAATGGGCAGCCAGTTGCAAGCCCTTGAGCTGCTCGCTGCCGTTGAACAGCAGGCTGCCGACCTGTACTTCGCCCAGTTCGATGGCGACCGGCAGGTCCAGGTCCGGCAACGCGAGCGGACCACTGCTCGGCGCGTCGGCAGAGGGTGGCAGTTGCAGGCTGGCCTTATCGACCTTGAGCTGTTCGATGCACAGGGTCATGCGCGCCAGGCACAGCGGCGACCACGCGACCATCAGCCCATCGAGCTCCACACGACTGCTGTCCTGCTGCCACAACACCTGGTCGGCACGCCACTGTCCGCCCAGCCGCCCCTGGAAGTTTTCCACGCTCAGGCCCGGCACCAGGCCAAGCGTCCAACGGCTGCCCGGTTGCGTACCCAACAGGGCGCTCAAGGTCAGCACCACCAGCGCCAGCAAGGCAGCGAGCGCCAGCAGTGTTCTCTTCAAACCACGACTCACAGCTCAGGCCCCATGGAAAAGTGCAATCGAATGCCGCCCTCGTCGTCCAACGCATGGGCCAGGTCGAGGCGGATCGGGCCTACCGGCGATACCCAGCGCACGCCAACGCCCACGCCGGTCTTGAGGCTCGGCAGTTCAAGGCTGTTAAAAGAGTTCCCCTGATCGACGAAGGTCGCGACCCGCCATTTTTCCGCAATCGAATATTGGTACTCGAGGCTGCCAGCGACCATGTAGCGCCCCCCGATGCGATCGCCTTCGTTGTTTTCCGGCGACAGGCTCTGATAATCGTAGCCGCGCACGCTCTGGTCGCCGCCGGCGAAAAAGCGCAGGGACGGCGGAATGGATTTGTAGCCATTGGTGGCGCTGCCGCCTATCTGGGCCCGGGCCAGCAGGCGATGCTTGTCGAACACCGTGGTCAGGCCCTTGACCAGGGCCGTGCCGTAGACCACGTTGTTGTCCGACCCCAGCCCTTCCTTGGCGACCTTGGTGTCGAACTGCAAGCGATAACCGTTGTGCGGGTCGATGCGGTTGTCGCTGCGCAGGTACGAATAGCTGACGCCCGGCATCAGCAGCGTGCTCAGGCCCGAATCGTCACCCAGGCGATACTCCTCGCGCTGCCACTTGAGCGACACCACCCGCTGCCAGCCGCTGGGCAACTTGCTGTGCCATTCGGGGCCGACGGTCAGCAGCTTGCTGAGGCTGTCGGTATCGGCCAACTCTTCATACTGATAGCCGCCGGCGTAGCGCAGTTTGTCGGTCAGCGGTGGGTCCAGCGGTACGTCGTACCACAGGCCGACGTTCTGCCGGGGTGCCGACACCTCCGTCTCCCAGCCGTAGCTGTGGCCCTGGGGATTGACCCAGTGGCGCGTCCAGTTGGCCTTGGCCCGTGGGCCGACGTCGGTGGAAAACCCCAGGCCCAGGCCCATGGTGCGCGGCTTGCGGGTGTCAAGCTTGACCGCTACCGGAATCACGTTGTCCGTTGCTGCGGTGGGCGCCGCATCCACGCGCACGCCTTCGAAGTAACCGCTCGATTGCAGGGCCTGGTTCAGTTCGGCGATCAGTTCGGAGTCGTAGGCCGTACCGGCCTTGAACGGCACCATGCGTTGCAACAGCTCTTCGTCGAACGGCGTATCGCCCTCGAAACTCACCGGCCCCAGGGCGTAGCGCGGCCCGCTATCGTAGATCAGCTCGATATCGGCGACACCGGCCTGGGGGTCCACCTGCAATTTCTGGCTGACGAATCGTCCGCTGAAAAAACCATAGCGCGAGGCCTGGTTCTGGATCAGCCGCTTGGCGTCTTCATAGCGACCATGGTTGAGCACCGCGCCCGGCTTGAGGGCCGCGTTGTCGGGTATGCGAAAGGCCTTGAGCGACGCCGCCGGGCCGTCGATGCGTACCGTGATGTTGCGCACATGCACGGGCTCGCCGGGGTCGATGCTCAGGACCAGGCGCGGCGTCTTGCCACCCTTGACCTCGCTGTCGATCCGCGGCTGATAGTAGCCCAGTGCCTGGGCGGCTTTGCGCGCCTGTTCCTCGGCGCCACGGCTGAAGCGCAGCAAGGCCTCTTCGTCACGATCACCCAGGCCACCGATGTAACCTTCTACGTTGGCCTTGAGTGCGTCATTGGACGGTTTGACCCGTACATCCAATTCACTTTGAGCCAGTACCGCGCAGCTGAGGGACAGCAAAAACGCGCCACTGGTTATTCGTCCTGGGAGTTTCATGGCGCGGATGCTAACACGGGCTTGGGAGCCTGATAGAACCGGACATGTCTCAAAAGTTCGCAGACCAGGATGCGCTTCAGGCCGTTGCGCTTTGCAAAACCTGGGGATTGGGGTGGAAGAACACGTGCTCGCGGATCGGTCCTACCGCAATTTCACCGATTTCCTCATACCCCTGGCGCTTGTAGAACTCCAGGTATCGCGGGTTGCCGGTGTCCAGGACCACGCCTTGCGAGTGCTCATCCACCGCACACCAGTTATGCACCGCCTCGAGCAACTGCTCGCCAAAATGCTTGCCTTGAAATTGTGGATGCACCCCCAACAGCGGCAACACATGGACCGCATCCGACGGCAGGCAGCCTGTCACCGCCGCGTGGTACTCAAGGTAGCGCCGGGTGCAGCGAAAACCGGTGCTCAACACCATGCGCAGGCGCCAGGCCCAGCTTTCGGTGATACCCAGGCGTCGTTGGGGGGGCGCGATCAGGGCGATGCCGATCAGCCGGTCGTTGACCAGCAGGCCGATGGCCGGCAACTCCTGGAGAAAATGCTGTTTGACCAACTCACGCACCGTTGCCCGCACCCGCTGCTCATAGCCCGGGCGTTCGGACTCGAACAGGTAGCTGAACGTCGGCTCATGGCGATAGGCCTGGTACAGCAACGAACGGGCTTCGCGGGAATAGCCGCTGTCGAGCATGTGGATATCGGCGATGGCGGTGGCGGTTTCAGGCATGGGTGGATCTCCTCGGCAAGGTCTAAGGTTGCTGTAGGAGCTGACGAGTACAACGAGGCTGCGATCTTTTCACTGTCCATTGAGTCTCAAGCAAAAGATCAAAAGATCGCAGCCTTCGGCAGCTCCTACAGGGCAGCCGAACCGGAATCAGTTCTCTCGCCACAGGACATTAGCAGCGCATTTGTCCTACTGCCACGCTGGCCCCCTTCCGACATGTCAGCTAGCATCGCAGTTTTGCCAGGACAGCCGACCATGAAGATCGTCTCCTTCAACATCAACGGGCTGCGCGCCCGCCCCCATCAGTTGGCGGCACTGATCGAGAAGCATCAGCCGGACGTGATCGGCCTGCAGGAAACCAAGGTCCACGACGAGCAATTCCCCCTGGCCGAAGTGCAAGCCCTGGGTTACCACGTGCATTACCACGGGCAAAAAGGCCACTACGGCGTCGCCCTGCTCTCCCGCCAGGCGCCGCTGAACCTGTACAAAGGCTTCGAGAGCGACGATGAAGACGCCCAGCGGCGCTTTATCTGGGGCACCTTCGCCGACGCCAATGGCGTGCCGGTGACCATCATGAACGGCTATTTCCCACAAGGTGAAAGCCGCGATCATCCGACCAAGTTCCCGGCCAAGGAACGTTTCTACAGCGATTTGCAGCAACTGCTGGAAAGCCGCTTCCGCAACGACCAGCCCGTGGTGGTGATGGGCGATGTGAACATTTCCCCGGAAGACTGCGACATCGGCATCGGCCCGGACAACATGAAGCGCTGGCTGAAAACCGGCAAATGCAGCTTTCTGCCGGAAGAACGCGAATGGATGGCCCGCCTGAAGAACTGGGGCCTGGTGGACAGCTTCCGCCACCTGAACCCGGACGTCACCGACCGCTTCAGCTGGTTCGACTACCGCAGCCGCGGCTTCGAGGACGAACCCAAGCGTGGCCTGCGCATCGACCTGATCCTGACCTCCCACGGCCTGCTGCCACGGGTCAAGGACGCCGGTGTGGACTATGAACTGCGGGGCATGGACAAGCCTTCGGATCATGCGCCGATCTGGCTGCAATTGAGCTAGCACGCGCTGCCCAGTGGGAGCGAGCCTGCTCGCGATAGCGGTGGATCTGCTTGCATTGATGTTGAATGTGCCGCCGTCATCGCGAGCAGGCTCGCTCCCACAGAGGTCGAGGGTGGCTGTCATTTTTCAGCAACCTGACTGACTTAATCTTGCGGCATTTCTCTGGGTTCAGAAGGTGCCGAGATGCGGCTTTGGGTGGGCTTTTTCGTGGGGCTGTGGCTGCCGCTGGTGGCCTGGGCCAGCGACCTGCCGGTACCCGAGCAGGGTCCTGCCCTGCGTATCCAGGGCTCGAACACCATTGGCGCGACGCTCGGACCGGCGCTGGTCAAGGGGCTGATGACAGACCAGGGACTGCTCAAGGTCAGCAGCGAAATCACCGGCCATGACAACGAGCAACGCATCGTCGGCCAGACCGCCGATGGCCGACGGCTGGAGATCGACATCGCCGCCCATGGCTCCAGCACCGGTTTCGCTGCTCTCAAGCAGGGCGACGCCGATCTGGCCGCCTCTTCCCGCCCAATCAAGGACAACGAACTGAAGGAACTGCTGCCCCTCGGTGATCTGAAAAGCCCTACGGCCGAGCAGGTCATTGCCATCGACGGCCTGGCGATCATTCTTCACCCGCAGAACCCGTTGCGTCAGCTTAATACCGTGCAACTGGCGAAGATTTTCAGCGGCGAGGCGAAAACCTGGGAGTCGGTGGGCAGCGTCGGCGGACCGATACGGCTCTATGCCCGGGATGACCAGTCCGGCACCTACGATACCTTCAAGGAACTGGTGCTCAACCGCCAGGGCAAACGGCTGGATCCTGCCGCCCTGCGCTTCGAATCCAGCGAACAGTTGTCCGACGCCGTCAGCCAGGACCCGCAAGGCATCGGTTTCATCGGTTTGCCCTACGTCCGCCAGGCCAAGGCGCTGGCGATTGCCGACGGCGACTCCCAACCCATGTTGCCGCTGAACAACCTGATTGCCACCGAGGACTACCCGTTGTCCCGGCGGTTGTTCTTCTATTTGCCGCCCCAGGCGAGCAACCCGTGGGCCGAGGCGCTGGTGGCGTTCACTCAAAGCGACAAGGGCCAGGCCATCGTCGCGGCGAACGGATTCATCGCCCAAACCGTGCGGGCCATGTCCGTCACGCCCAACGCCTTGATGCCGGAGGGCTATCAGGCCTTGAGCCGCCGCGCCCAGCGCCTTAGTGTCAATTTCCGCTTCGCCGAAGGCAGCGCCAGCCTCGACAACAAGGCCCGCCAGGACCTGAGCCGCGTGCTCGATTACATCCGGCAACACGGTAAAACCGAACGGCACGTGACACTGGTGGGTTTCGGCGACGCCAAGGACGATCCGGCCCGAGCGGACCTGCTGTCCAAGTTACGGGCCATGGCGGTGCGACGCGAACTGGTCAGGAACGGCGTGACGCTGCGGGAGGTACGCGGGTTCGGCGCATTGATGCCGGTGGCGGCCAACAGCGAGGATGAAGGCCGGATCAGGAATCGGCGGGTGGAGGTCTGGGTGTACTGAAATCTCCCGGCCGACATCAAACCCTGTGGCGAGGGGATTTATCCCCGCTGGGCTGCGAAGCGGCCCCAAAACCAGCCACCGAGGTGCAACAGGATGAACCGTGTCAGCCGATTTGCGACTGCTACGCAGTCGAGCGGGGATAAATCCCCTCGCCACAGGGACTTGCCCTTGCCATAGGATTCTGCGCTGGGCCTGATGGTTACCGTCCCGCCAACTCCATGATCATCCGCGACAGCAGATACACCCGCGGCACCACGCTTTCCACTTCCGCGTATTCCTCAGGGGTGTGGATGTTGCCACCGACGATACCGAAGCCATCCAACGTCGGCGTGCCGACCCCGGCCGACAGGCTGGCGTCTGCCGCGCCGCCGCTGCCTTCTTCGGTGAGCTTGCGTCCCAGCTCACCGTAGATGCCCTGGGCCATGGCCATCAGGCGATCCGACTCCGCCGTCTGCGGCATCGGCGGCAGGCCGCGTTTCAGGCTGGTGGTGACCTCGGTGTCGGCGATCAGTTTGTCCTGCGACACCCGGGCCAGGTCTTTTTCGATACGGTCAAACTCTTCCGGCACCGCGGCCCGCACGTCGGCCTTGGCGGTGGCCTTGTCGGGGATCACGTTGGTCCGGTCGCCCGCGTTGAGCACCGTGAAGTTGATGGTGGTTTTCTTGTCCGCGTCGCCGAGCTTGCCGAGCTGGAGAATCTGGTGTGCCGCTTCCATCGCCGCATTGCGCCCCAGTTCCGGCGCCACACCGGCGTGGGACGCCTTGCCTTTGACCTCCACCAGCGCCGTGGCACTGCCCTTGCGCCACACCACCAGGCCGTCGGCCGGACGACCCGGTTCGAGGTTGAGGGTCACGTCATGGGCCTTGGCGGTTTTCTTGATCAGGTCGGTGGCGACGTCCGAGCCGGTTTCTTCGCTGGCGTCGAGCAGGAAGGTGATCTGTGCGTAATTCTTGAAGTCCAGGTTCTTGAGCACCTTCAACGCATAGATGCCGGCGACGATGCCGCCCTTGTCATCCATCACACCCGGCCCGTAGGCGCGGCCATCCTTGATATGGAACGGACGCTCGGCAGCCGAGCCTTCCTTGAACACCGTGTCCATGTGGGCCATCAGCAGGATCTTCGCTTTCCCGGTGCCCTTGAGGGTCGCCAGGATGTGCTGGCTGCCGTCGGAATTCGGCACCTTTTCAATGCTGGCGCCCAGCTTCTTCAACTCATCGATGGCAATGTCGCCGACCTGGGTCAGCCCCGGCACATAGCCGGAGCCGGAGTCGATGTTCACCAGTTTTTCGAGCAGTTTCAGGGCCTCGCCCTTGTACTGTTCGGCATCGGCGAGTACCTGTTGATTGGGCTGCGCGAAAGCGGCGGGAGCCAAGGCGCCGAGGGCCAGGCTCAAGCCGAGACTCACGGCCAGACGGGAGCGCAGAGCGGTAATCATCATGATTTCATCCTTGTTCCGTATAGAAAGACTGCACGGGCACCCTACCCGAGCCAATGGGCAGCCGCCACCCGAAGGCAGAGGATTTAAATCCTGTAGTCCTCTTCAGATTTGGCTATACATGACAAGGGGGTATCCGCAAACAAGCCCCATCGGCCCAGGCTGACCGAACACATTGCGTCGTGGTTCATGGAGAGAAAGGCATGCTGTTGTGGGTGATCCTCGCTGTATTCATCGTCTGGAGCTGGCTGACCTATCCGAGCATCGGCCAGGTGCTGTTCGACCTGGGCATGGCCGTGGAAACGCGTCTTTCAAGGCTGCATAAAATCACCGTACCCATCAGCGAAATGACGGTATCGACCCTGCAAGGTGGCCCCTACGAAGCGTCCGGCAGCATCCTGATGCTGCATGGCTACAGTGCCGACAAAAACCTCTGGCTGCGGGTTGCCCGGCAGTTTGTCCGTGATTACCGGGTGCTGATCCCCGACCTCGCCGGCCATGGCGAAACCGGCTTCAAGGCCGGCGGCGGCTATGACATTCCGACCCAGGCCCGGCGGGTGATCGAGCTGCTCGACGCCTGCGGCCTGGACAAGGTCCATGTGATCGGCAACTCCATGGGCGGTTACCTGGCCGCCTGGCTGGCGGCCACTTCACCCGAGCGCGTGCTGACCCTGGCGCTGCTCAATCCGGCCGGCGTCACGTCGCCCCAACCCAGCGACATGGATCGCCTGGTGGCCGCCGGCAAGAACCCGTCCCTCATGCGTTCGCGCAGTGATTTCGCACCGTTCTACGCGATGACCATGGACTCGCCGCCCTGGGTACCGAAGGTGGTGTTGGCGGCGGTGGCCGAGAAGTATGTGCAGTGCCGGGAAGAGCTGGCGGAAATCTACGCGGACTTCAACGCCAGCCCGCCGATGGAGCCGCGCCTGGCCGACATCCGCGCCCCGTCGCTGCTACTCTGGGGCCACCAGGACCGGATGATCGACGTCAGTTGCGTGCCGGTGTGGAGCAAGGGCATCGCGGATCTGCGGGTGGAAATCTGGGAAGGGCTGGGTCACTTGCCACCGATTGAAAAACCGGAACGGACTGCGGCGCTGTATCGGGGGTTTCTCAAGGGGTTGGGGCAGTGACGGTGTACGAGCTGTTGGATCAGTCCCTGGCAGAATGAAGTCCTGAAGATTCTTCGTTTGCCGGGGCTGGAGAAGGCTGCGATCTTTCGTCCCACTTTCATTCCCAATTCCCACCGCCCGAACCAGGAACTCCTACCATGAGCTTCGTCAGTCCCGACCTGATCCGCCAACGCTTCTCCAGGGCGATGTCCGACATGTACCGCGACGAAGTGCCTCTGTACGGCACGCTGATGAACCTGGTGGAACAAACCAATACCCAAGTGCTGGTCAACGATCCGCAGTTGGCCGAACACCTGAGCAGCACCGGCGAACGCGAGCGCCTGGACCTCGAACGCCACGGCGCGATCCGGGTCGGCACCGCGGCGGAACTGGCGACCTTGAGTCGGTTGTTCGCGGTCATGGGCATGCAGCCGGTCGGCTATTACGACCTCACGCCCGCCGGGGTGCCGGTGCACTCCACGGCATTTCGCGCCGTGCATGAAACCGCTCTGCAGGTCAGCCCGTTCCGGGTATTCACCTCGTTGCTGCGCCTGGAACTGATCGACAACGCCGAGCTTCGGGCGTTTGCCCAGTCGGTGCTGGCTGAACGGCAGATTTTTACGCCCCAGGCCCTTGAGCTCATCGACCTTGCAGAACGCCAGGGCGGCCTGACGCAAGCCCAAGCCGACGACTTCGTCCTACAGGCCCTGGAAACGTTTCGCTGGCACCACAGCGCCACCGTCACGGCCGAACAGTACCGTCAACTCAGCGCCCAGCACCGTTTGATCGCCGACGTGGTGGCCTTCAAGGGCCCACACATCAATCACCTGACACCGCGCACCCTGGACATCGACATCGTCCAGGAACAGATGCCTGTGCATGGCATCACCCCCAAGGCGGTGGTCGAAGGCCCGCCCCGTCGCCAGTGCCCGATCCTGCTGCGCCAGACCAGTTTCAAGGCGCTCGACGAGCCCGTCGCGTTCATCGACCAGCCACACGCCCAGGGCAGTCACAGCGCCCGCTTTGGTGAAATCGAACAACGCGGTGCCGCCCTCACCCCCAAGGGCCGTGCGCTCTACGATCAGTTGCTGAACGCGGCGCGGGATGCCTTGGGGGAGTTTCCCAACGAGGCCAATGCCGTGCGCTACAACACGCTGATGGCCGAACACTTTGCTCCGTTCCCGGACACTCACGATGAGCTGCGCCAGCAGGCACTGGCGTACTTCCGCTATTTCGTCACGCCAAAGGGCCTGGCCGTCAAAGGCTCGATCGAGCCATCAACGTCGTTGGAACAGCTAGTGGAGCAACAATACCTGCGCGCCGAACCGCTGGTGTACGAAGATTTCCTGCCGGTCAGCGCGGCCGGTATCTTCCAGTCGAACCTCGGCGATGACGCCCAGAGTCGTTATGCCGGACAGTCCAATCGCCAGGCCTTTGAACAAGCGCTGGGACGAACGACGATCGATGAGCTGGGGCTGTATGCCGAGACGCAACAGCGTTCCATTGATGAATGCAGGGTGGCGTTGGGTTTGTAGGAACGCCGGTTCATCTGCCTGGCTATGGCGAAGGCACTTACTGTGGCGAGGGAGCTTGCTCCCGCTTGAGTGCGGAGCACTCACAAAGAGGGTCTGCTGCGCAGCCCAGCGGGAGCAAGCTCCCTCGCCACAAGATCGGCTTGGCAAGAAATGCACACCTGCTTTCGCCATGAAGCCCATCAATCGAGTCGTTGTGTCTGTGCTCACGGGCTCACAGCCGCTGCGCAGAAAACTGCGCGACATTGCGCAGGCCGTTGCGCACATCCTGTCCAAATGGCCGGCAAACACTCGACAGCCTCTCTATAAAACTCATTAACCACTTGAAATTACAGCATTTTTTAAAAAATGGCATAGCTCTTGATAACCCTCAGGCACCTCGGGACGATTTTTTCCCGGGTCCTTTAGTTATCCAGCAAGGAGAGCATCCATTGGCTACCCCCGCGTACATGTCCATCGAAGGCACCAAACAAGGTCTGATCACTGCCGGTGCGTTTACCGCCGACTCGGTGGGCAACACCTATCAGGAAGGTCATGAAGACCAGGTCATGGTGCAGGGCTTCCAGCATCAGGTCATCATCCCGCGCGATCCACAGTCCGGCCAGCCAACCGGCCAACGCGTGCATAAACCGCTGGTCATCACCAAGGTGTTCGACAAGGCTTCGCCGCTGCTGTTGGCGGCGCTGACCTGCGGTGAACGCCTGACCAAAGTTGAAATCCAGTGGTACCGCACTTCTGCTGCCGGCACCCAGGAGCATTACTACACCACCACACTGGAAGACGCGATCATCGTCGATATCAAGGACTACATGCTCAACTGCCAGGATCCGGCGAACGCGCACTTCACCCATCTGGAAGATGTGCACTTCACCTATCGCAAGATCACCTGGACCCACGAAGTCAGCGGAACCTCGGGCTCCGATGATTGGCGCTCCCCGGTTGCCGGTTAATACCGGGACAGCTGTTCACGCATCGGCCGGCTCTGCTGGTCGATGTGCATGAATAAAATCGGAAGTGTTTCAGACGGTGTTCGCCCAGTGCAACGGCCTCGGCATTCCATGCACTGGTAAAGAGCCAGACACTGGGCGAACGGGCACAATAATAGTGGAACTTTTGTGCCATGTCCGCTTAATCGCGATAAATAATTATTTACTCTTGGAGTATTTTGATCGTTGCCTGTCAATACTCACTTGTTTGATCAATTAATCGTTTGATTGAGTTTGACCGGGTTGCCTTACAGTTCAGCGGAGCCCGCCCTCCAAACTTTGGATCCATATAAATAGCTATACAACCCGTTATACAAATGCAATACATCAGTACAACAAACCCCTCCAACAAAACATGTAGCGTGTCACAAAAACTTAACAATACTTATAAATCGATGCTTTTATCTGGATCGGTGTGACCGACTCGCGTCATGGCGTCCGATTTTTTGTGCATCGGTTTCCCCCGCCCCAGGGTCACCTTCGTGCTGCTTGCGCCTGGCCGGGTCGTTGGGTCGCAAGGCGTCGTTGTCGCGCTCCACTTCGCCGGGCAGCGCCGGTTCATCGGGGTTCTGCGTGGTGTGATCGGGGGTGTGCTTCATGGCTACTCCTGGCGTATTCGGGCTCGCAGATCAGGCATCGGGGTCGGCGACTTCTTCGGCGACGTTGGCATCGGGGGAGCGTTGGTGGAGCTGTTCGGCCCGGGCCTTGAGCGCTTGCCACTGCCCCAGGTCGATAGCCCCTTGGCCGAACAGGTCGTTGGCCACCTGCATCAACTCGGTGAAATGAGCATCGGGCGACTGCTGCCAGTAGGCCTTGTCGTCAAACAATCGCTGCCAATCTGCCAGCGACGGGGGTTTGAGGTCATCGCTCATGACGGGCTCCTGTTGTTCCTGCCTGGGCATTCATAAGGTATGAGGGCTGGCGCTAGCGGGGAGTTCCGACGAGTCTTAGTAGCCGGTCATTTCCAGGTAACCGCTACCGCCCTGGCTGCCGCTCACTTGCACCGGCCCTTCCCAATAGGGAATGCGCAGGTCCATCCAGGCGTTGGGGTTCAGGGCGCGGGTACTGATCTCGACGTGCTTGCCAGGAATCCTGATGGACCAGCGCACCGGCATCGAACGTCCGGCGACCTTGGCAGTGTCCAGCGGTACAAGCTCGATATCGCCGGCGTGGAGGGGTTGCGCCTGGCCCCGGGCGTCGATCCAGGTGCCGGTGAGGTACGGCGCCCCTTCCTTGTGGCGCATGCGGTAGAGCATCACGTGCTCGCCACTGTCCAGGTGCAGGGAGAACCAGTCCCATCCGGTCTGGTTGGCGGTCAGCGGCTGGCTGCTCCATTCGCGATCAAGCCAGGCCGGACCACTGACCGTATAGCGCTGGCCGTCGATTTCCAGTTGACCACTGGCCTGGAAGAACGGCTGGCTGTAGTAGTACGACGCCTGCCCTTGTTCGGATTTCTGGCTGAAGCCCTGGTCGCCCTGCAACACCAGCGGACGGGTCGAAGTGAGCCGCAGCTCATAGCGAAAGTGTGGGTCGCGGGCCTTCAGTTGCATGTCGGCCAAAGGGTCGGCTCCGTTTGCTTGCGTGGCGAATTGCCAATCGTCGATCCAGGCACTGAACGGCGTGGCCTGCACCCCGGCCTGCCCCACCCCGCCCCGTGCGTAGCGCTCGGCGGCATGATGGACCGTGGCGGAAGTGACTGCGGCGTGACCGAGCCAGATCGTCTGGTTGCGCCAGCCATCCACCTGGGGACCAGCGCTCAAGGCGCTGCGGAACAATGTCCATTGCACGCCGAAATCGCGACCCTCGGCGTCCTTGAGATTGGCGGTGACATACCACCATTCGATGCGGAATCCCTCATGCACGCCGTGATCCGCCGGAAAACCGAACACCCGCCCCGGCACTACCGGTGTGAAGGCGACGGCCTCGCCACCCAGGCCGGCAAAGCCTTTCTGGGGTTCCGGCGGGTTGTCACAACCGCCGAGCAGCGCCAGCAGCATCAGGCCGATTCTGAGCTTCATGAGCGATCTTCCTGGGAAAAGCGCCTCAGCAGATCCGCCGGCTGCGTGCGGTACAAGGCGTACAACGGCCAGGCGGAGGCCAGCAGCGTGGCGAACATCGCCAACGCCAGCAATTGCGCCAGTTGCAATGGGAACACCCGCAACGGCAGGCGCCAGCCGAAGGCCTGCACATTGATCACCGCATCCAGACACCAGGCCAGGGCAATGCCCAGCGGCACGGCGAGCACCAGGGTCAGCAGCGACAGCAGCCAGGTCTGGCCGAGATTGAGCAGCATCAGTTGCCGACGCGTCACGCCCAGCGCCCACAGCGGCGCCAACTGACCGAGGCGACTCTGGCTCTGGGTCAACAGGCTGATGAACAGCGCCACCCCGGCCACGGCCAGCGTCAGGCCGTTAAGCGCGGCCGTGGCGGCAAAGGTGCGTTCGAACACCTGGGTCGACCAGCCCTTGAGCCGGGCCTGATCGACGATCCGGCTGTCGTCCAGGTTGAATCGACTTTGCAACGCCGACAGTAGCGTCGGGATCGCGGACGGTTCGATCCGCAGGTTGAAGCGGTACGGCGTCAGCTCCGGCCAATGGGCAAGCAGGTGGTCGGCATTGACCAGCACATGGCCCTTGGGATTGCCGTAATCGGCGTAGATCCCGACGATGCGCGGCATCCATGGCCCCTGGGGGGTCGGCAGGGTCAGCGGGTCGCCAACCCGGACCTTGAGGCGCCGGGCCAGTTGTTCGCTGAGCATCAGCGTGTCGGCGGCGGCCAGTTGTTCCCAGGGTTTGTCGGCGGATTCCAGCAGCGGCCAATGCTGGCGATAGGTGGGGTGATCTATGATGCCGAAGACGTCCGCCGGCCAGCCTTGCAAGGGGACCGATACCTGCCAGTTGGGCAGTATGGCGGTCACGACCGATTGCTGTTTGAGCCAGGCGTGCAACTCGCCGGCCTGGGCCGGGGTCTGCGGGCTGACGTACAGTTCTGCGCTCAGGCGTTGCTCAAGCCAATGAGTGAAGGTCTGGCGGAAACCTGCGGTCATGCTGCCGGCGCCGATGTTCGCCGCCAACGCCAGCAGCAAAGCCATCAACGCCAGGCTCAAGCTTGGCAGTTGCTGCCGGCAATCGGCGAGAAACCATTGCCCGAGCACTGAACGGCTGCGACGCAGCAACAGGTTCAGCGCACGATTGAGCAACACCGGCAACGCCAGCGCCGCCCCCAGCAGTAACGCCGTCATCAGGACAAAGCCGCTGGCCAGGCTGTCGCCCCGGATCAACGCAAACAAGGCGATCAGCGCGGCCAATGTCGCCACCCAGCCCTGGCGGCGCAGCCAGCGCGCATGGGCCTGATGCCAGGCCTGGGGATTGGCCAGCGCCAGCAACGGCAAGCGCGCCGCCCGCAGCAAACTGTCGGCACCGGCCAGCAGCGCACCGAGCAGGCTCAGGCCCACCCCGCCCAGCCACCACCACGGGCTGAGATTCAAATGCCCGGCCACTTCGGCGCCGTACAACCCGCGCAGGCTCGCCGCGACATCCGGCAACAGCAGGCTCGCCAGCCAGTAACCGCTGAGTACCCCGGCAACGCCGCCCAACAAGGCCAATGCCCCCAGCTCGACAGCCAGGCTGGTGACCAGCATCCGCGCACTGACGCCGCACGCTCGCAGGGTTCGCAGCAGATTGCGACGTTGCTCCAGGGCCAGGCCGATAGCGGCGTGAACAATGAACAACCCCACCACAAAGGATAGAAAGCCCAGGGCGTCGAGGTTCAGGTGAAAGCTTTCGGTCAGGCGCGACAGGTTGTTTTCTTCATCGGCACGCTTGAATTGCAACCGACCATTGAACGCTTCCGGCAACGCTGCGCTAAACGTCGCGGGTAGCAACAATCGCGACAACCGATCCGGCAGCCCGAGCACTTGCTGGGCGAACCCGATGTCCATCAACAACAGGCCCGGCGCCATGTCCGCCTGGGTGTGCAGCGGCGGCAAGGCGTGTCCATCGGCGGTAAGGGGCCGGTCGCCCTCGCCCAGTCCCAAGGCTTGCAGGGTCTGCGGGGCGATCCAGGTGCGGCCGGGCTCAGTGAAAAATTCCACCACCTCGCTCATCTCCCGCGCCTGCCCCGCCAGCGCCGCACCGGGGGGCAGAGATACCGGGTCGATGCCCAGCAGTTGCAGGCGCTGGTCTTCATGCCCCTTGAGCATGACCCTGGCCTGCAATACCGGTGACACCGGCCACCCCTGGCGACGCAGCTCGACAAACCATTGCTGGGGGAAGGTACCGCCACCGGGCGCACTGAGACTGGCCTGGGGTTCACCACCAATGAGCTGACTGGCCCGGGCGTAACTTTCCCGGGCCTGACTGTTCAAGGCTTGCACGCCGGTCAGCAGGCTGGTGGCGAGCCAGAGCCCGGTCAACACGCTGAAAAACTGTACCGGGTGCTGGCGCCAATGACTGAGCAAGGCCTTGAGGGTCTGACGAAAGATCATCACCCCTGGCCCACCTGCGCCAGCCGCCCACCGTGCAACACCACGCGTTCAGCCAGGCGGGCCGCCACCCGTGGACTGTGGGTGACCATCAGCAGACTGGTGGCGCTGCCATCCAACAGCTCCAGCAGCAGGTGCAGTACCTCATCGCTGGTGGCTTCGTCGAGGCTGCCGGTGGGTTCGTCGGCCAACAGCAACGGCGGCCGCGAGGCCAGCGCCCGGCCCAGTGCAACCCGTTGCTGCTGGCCGCCGGAAAGCTGCTCGGGGTAACGGCGCAGCAAGTCTTGCAGGCCCAGCCGCTGTACCAGATGGGCCTGCCAGGCCGGGTCGTAGCGACCGCACAGACGCGCCTGGAACGCCAGGTTGTCTTCGACCGACAGGCTGCTGATGAGGTTGAACTGCTGGAACACCAGGCCGATTGCCGTGCGCCGCCAGTTCGCCAGTTCGCTCTCGTTCATACCGTCGAGCCGATATCCGTCACTGCGGATACTGCCGCGATCGACCTTGTCCAACCCGGCAACCAGGTGCAGCAAGGTGCTTTTGCCACTGCCAGACTCCCCCATCAGCGCCAGGCTGCTGCCCGGCGTCAACGTCAGGTCGACGCCTTGCAGCACCGATAACGGTCCCTGAGGGGTGACATAGCTTTTAAAAACGTCGCGGACTTCAAGCATGGGACGGCTCGATGGAAAAACGTGAGGCTCAGGATAGCGGAGTTAAGCGACCACCCTACCTCAGGAACTGCACGACGGCTTTTCTATCCTTGGCCATGACACAGTCAACATCGATGCAAACAGACCCACCGCTATCGCGAGCAAGCTCGCTCCCACAAGGGATTGGCGCTCGGGCGCAGCTTTCGTGAACACCGCGAAAACTGTGTGCGAGCCTGCTCGCGATAGCGGTTCAGCATTCAACGAAGACGCTGACTGATCTGACGCCATCGCGAGCAGGCTCGCTCCCACATTGTCCCGGGGTTAACCCAGAATCGAGGTTCACCACCGACCTCTGTGGGAGCGAGCCTGCTCGCGATAGCGGCTTAGCATTCAACGACGATGTTGACTGATCTGACGCCATCGCGAGCAAGCTCGCTCACACAGGGGATTGGCGCTCGGGCGCAGCTTTCGTGAACACCGCGAAAACTGTGGGAGCGAGCCTGCTCGCGATGGCGGCTGCACAGTCAAGATCGATGCAAGCTGACCCACCGCTATCGCGAGCAGCCTCGCTCCCACAGGGGAATGACGGTGGGCACTACCTTGGTGAACACCGCAAAAAACTGTGGGAGCCGGGCTTGCCCGCGAAGAGGTCAGTCTGGACACCAGGAATATCCTGATAAAAAAACGCCCCGACAAGTCGGGGCGTTTTTCATCTGCGGCTAAGGCTTAGCGCGGGAACGCTGGCGGGTTTACACCGGCCATGTCTTCCATCACGCGGACCACCTGGCAGCTGTAACCGAATTCGTTGTCGTACCAGACGTACAGAACAACGCGGTTATCTTGGCTGATGGTTGCTTCAGCATCCACAACACCGGCGTGGCGCGAGCCGACGAAGTCGGTGGACACCACTTCCTGCGAGTTGACGAAGTCGATCTGCTTATGCAGATCGGAGTGCAGCGCCATGTAGCGCAGGTACTCGTTCATCTCCTCACGGGTGGCGGCTTTCTCAAGGTTCAGGTTGAGAATGGCCATCGACACGTTTGGCGTTGGAACGCGGATCGCGTTGCCGGTCAGCTTGCCGGCCAGTTCAGGCAGGGCCTTGGCGGCGGCGGTGGCGGCACCGGTCTCGGTGATGACCATGTTCAGCGCGGCGCTGCGGCCACGACGGTCGCCCTTGTGGAAGTTATCGATCAGGTTCTGGTCGTTGGTGTACGAGTGAACCGTTTCAACGTGACCGTTGACGATGCCGAACTTGTCGTTCACAGCCTTGAGCACCGGCACGATGGCGTTGGTGGTGCAGGAGGCGGCGGAGACGATCTTGTCGTCCGCGGTGATGTCGCCGTGGTTGATGCCGTGAACGATGTTCTTCAGCTTGCCCTTGCCAGGTGCGGTCAGGACCACGCGGTCGACACCCGGGCAGGCCAGGTGCTGGCCCAGGCCGTCGGCGTCACGCCATACACCGGTGTTGTCCACCAGCAGGGCGTCCTTGATGCCGTACTGGGTGTAGTCCACCTCGGTCGGATTCTTCGCGTAGATCACCTGGATCAGGTTGCCGTTGGCGGTGATGGTGTTGTTTTCTTCGTCGATGGTGATGGTGCCGTTGAACGAACCATGGACCGAGTCGCGACGCAGCAGGCTGGCACGCTTGGTCAGGTCGTTCTCGGCGCCCTTGCGCACCACGATGGCCCGCAGGCGCAGGCCGTCGCCGCCACCGGTCTTCTCGATCAGGATGCGCGCCAGCAGACGGCCGATACGACCGAAGCCGTACAGGACCACGTCAGTGCCCTTGCGAGCCGAAACGTTTTGCTGGCCAACCACATCAGCCATCTCTTCACGCACGAACTGCTCGGCGCTACGGCCATTGCCTTCGTTGCGGAATTTGAACGCCAACTTGCCCAGATCCACCGAAGCCGCGCCGAGCTTGAGCTCGCTCATGGCTTTGAGCAGGGGGAATGTTTCGTGGACGGAGAGTTCGCTGTCGTCGGAAGAACGGTGGCGAGCAAAGCGGTGCGCCTTGAGAATCGCGATGACAGACTGGTTGATCAGGCTGCGGCCATAGATCGAGCTCACCACGTTGTTATTGCGGTAGAGCTGACCGATGAGAGGGATCATCGCTTCAGCGAGTGCTTCACGATCAATCCATTCACCAAGACACTGGTCGGGCTTCTGAGTCACGGGAACCTTCCACATGTAGGGGCTGAAAAAAGGGGCTACATTATGCCGCCGAGTCCACGCGGGGGCAATGCGCGCCTGTCGCGCCGTGGTTTTCCCCTCTGCCCGGGTAGTCTGCGACTGACAGCCGCCCCTTTACCCCGCTACAATTGTCGACTTTGTCGCAACGCTGGAGCTCAATCTTCCGTGCCCGTTCTGCGTCTTCCGCTTCTCCCTGCCACGGCAGGTAAACAGCACTGGGGCAATCTGCCCGGTGCCGCCCTGAGCCTGGCCATCGCCGAGGCCGCCAGCGCTGCAAAGCGCTTCACCCTGCTGCTGACCGCCGACAGCCAGAGCGCCGAACGGCTGGAGCAGGAGCTGGGCTTCTTTGCTCCGGATTTGCCGGTGCTGCATTTCCCGGACTGGGAAACCCTGCCCTACGATCTGTTCTCGCCACACCAGGACATCATTTCCCAGCGAATCGCCAGCCTTTATCGGTTGCCGGAGCTCAGTCATGGCGTTTTGGTAGTGCCGATCACCACCGCCCTACATCGACTGGCCCCGACCCGGTTCCTCCTCGGCAGCAGCCTGGTGCTGGATATCGGCCAGAAGCTGGATGTGGAGCAGATGCGCACCCGACTGGAGGCCAGCGGCTACCGTTGCGTCGACACCGTGTACGAGCACGGCGAGTTTGCGGTACGTGGCGCATTGATCGACCTGTTCCCGATGGGCAGCAAGCTGCCTTATCGCATCGACCTGTTCGATGACGAAATCGAGACCCTGCGCACCTTCGATCCGGAAAACCAGCGCTCCATCGACAAGGTCCAGTCGGTCCGTCTGCTGCCTGCCAAGGAATTCCCGCTGCAAAAAGACGCCGTGACCCGTTTCAAGGCGCGCTTTCGCGAGCGCTTCGACGTGGATTTCCGTCGCTGCCCGATCTTCCAGGACCTGAGCAGCGGGATCACCCCCGCCGGCATCGAGTACTACCTGCCGCTGTTCTTCGAAGAAACCTCCACCCTGTTCGATTACCTGCCCCAGGACACCCAGGTGTTCTCCCTGCCTGGCATCGAGCAAGCCGCGGAAAACTTCTGGAACGACGTGCGCAATCGCTACGAAGAGCGACGCATCGACCCGTCCCGTCCTTTGTTGCCGCCCGCCGAGTTGTTCCTGCCGGTGGAAGACTGCTTCGCCCGCCTCAAGAACTGGCCGCGCGTGGTGGCGAGCCAGCAGGACGTGGAAACCGGTGGCGGCCGTGAACGCTTCCCGGCCAAGCCATTGCCGGACCTGGCGATCGAAGCCAAGGCCGCCCAACCCTTGGCGGCCCTGGCCGGTTTTCTCGACGGGTTCCCCGGCCGCGTGCTGTTCACCGCAGAAACCGCCGGGCGCCGCGAAGTGCTTCTGGAGCTGTTGGAGCGCCTGAAGCTGCGGCCCAAAACAGTCGACAACTGGCCGGACTTCGTCGCCAGCAAGGATCGCCTGGCGATTACCATTGCGCCGCTGAATGACGGCCTCGTGCTGGATGATCCAGCCCTGGCGCTGGTGGCCGAAAGCCCGCTGTTCGGCCAGCGCGTCATGCAGCGTCGTCGCCGCGAGAAACGCGCCGATGCCGCCAACGACGCGGTCATCAAGAACCTCACCGAGCTGCGCGAAGGCGCGCCGGTGGTGCACATCGACCACGGCGTGGGCCGCTACCTGGGCCTGGCGACCCTGGAAATCGACAACCAGGCGGCCGAATTCCTCACCCTGGAATACGCCGAAGGCGCCAAGCTCTACGTGCCGGTGGCGAACCTGCACCTGATCGCCCGCTACACCGGCAGCGACGATGCCCTGGCCCCATTGCATCGCCTGGGCTCGGAAACCTGGCAGAAAGCCAAGCGCAAGGCCGCCGAGCAGGTGCGCGACGTGGCCGCCGAACTGCTGGACATCTACGCCCGCCGCGCCGCCCGCGAGGGGTATGCCTTCGCCGACCCGAAAGCCGACTACGAGACCTTCAGCGCCGGTTTCCCGTTCGAGGAAACCGTCGACCAGCAGACCACCATCGAAGCCGTGCGCGCCGACATGCTCGCGCCCAAGCCGATGGACCGGCTGGTGTGTGGCGACGTCGGCTTCGGCAAGACCGAGGTGGCGATGCGCGCCGCGTTCATCGCCGTGCACAGCGGCAAGCAGGTCGCGATCCTGGTGCCGACCACCCTGCTCGCCCAACAGCACTACAACAGCTTTCGCGATCGCTTCGCCGATTGGCCGGTGACCGTGGAGGTGATGAGCCGCTTCAAGTCCGCCAAGGAAGTGAACGCCGCCGTGGCCGACCTGGCCGAGGGCAAGATCGACATCGTCATCGGCACGCACAAGCTGCTGCAGGACGATGTGAAGATCAAGAACCTTGGGCTTGTGATCATCGACGAAGAACACCGCTTTGGTGTGCGCCAGAAAGAACAGCTCAAGGCCCTGCGCAGCGAAGTCGACATCCTGACCCTGACCGCCACGCCGATTCCGCGCACGCTGAACATGGCGGTGTCGGGCATGCGCGACCTGTCGATCATCGCCACCCCGCCGGCCCGTCGCTTGTCGGTGCGCACCTTCGTCATGGAGCAGAACAAGAGCACGGTCAAGGAAGCCCTGTTGCGTGAGCTGCTGCGCGGCGGCCAGGTCTATTACCTGCACAACGACGTGAAGACCATCGAGAAGTGCGCCGCCGACCTGGCCGAGCTGGTGCCGGAAGCGCGGATCGGCATCGGCCACGGGCAGATGCGCGAACGCGAACTCGAACAGGTGATGAGCGATTTCTACCACAAGCGCTTCAACGTGCTGATCGCCTCGACCATCATCGAGACCGGCATCGACGTGCCGAGCGCCAACACCATCATCATCGAGCGCGCCGACAAGTTCGGCCTGGCCCAACTGCACCAGTTGCGCGGCCGGGTCGGGCGCAGTCACCACCAGGCCTACGCCTACCTGCTGACACCGCCGCGTCAACAGATCACTCCCGATGCGGAAAAACGCCTGGAGGCCATCGCCAATACCCAGGACCTGGGGGCCGGTTTCGTGCTCGCCACCAACGACCTGGAAATCCGCGGTGCCGGCGAACTGCTGGGCGACGGCCAGAGCGGCCAGATCCAGGCCGTCGGCTTCACCTTGTACATGGAAATGCTCGAACGGGCGGTCAAGTCGATCCGCAAGGGCGAACAACCGAACCTCGACCAGCCCCTGGGCGGCGGGCCGGAAATCAACCTGCGGGTGCCGGCGCTGATTCCGGAAGATTACCTGCCGGATGTCCATGCACGACTGATCCTCTACAAGCGCATTGCCTCGGCCGCCAACGAAGAGGACCTCAAGGACCTGCAAGTGGAGATGATCGACCGCTTCGGCCTGTTGCCGGAACCGACCAAGAACCTGGTGCGAACGACGCTGCTCAAGCTCCAGGCCGAGCAACTGGGCATCAAGAAAGTCGACGGCGGCCCCAATGGCGGCCGGATCGAGTTCGAGGCCCAGACCCCGGTCGATCCACTGGTGCTGATCAAGCTGATCCAGGGCCAACCCAAGCGCTACAAATTCGAAGGTGCCACGATGTTCAAGTTCATGGTGCCCATGGAGCGCCCGGAAGAGCGTTTCAATACCGTAGAAGCGCTGTTCGAGCGCCTCTCCCCGACCACTGTTTGAAGGACGCCCCATGCGCCTGTTTCGCTCACTGACCTTGTTGCTGACCCTGGTCGCTCCCCTGGCGTTTGCCGACGACCTGTATCAGGTTGAAATGATTCTGGTGCGCCAGAACGCCGAACCGGCGATCATCAGCCGCGCCGCCCCGGAAGACTGGGACGCCGGCGCGCAGCGCCTGCCCGCCGACAGCCAGCGCACCCCAGCGCTGGGCAACATCGTGGAGAAACTCAACAGCAGTGGCCAATACAGCGTATTGATGCACAAGGCCTGGCAGCAGAACCTCGGGGAACAGGGCAGCAAGGTCGCCATCAGCGACGGCGCCGAGCAGTACGGCCAGTTTCCCATCGAAGGCACCCTGGAGCTGAAGCTGGGACGTTTCACCGACGTGGATGCCGACTTCTGGATCAACCGCATCGACGCCAATGGCCTGGTTACCGCCAGCGAACGCCTTAGACAACAGAGCCACACCAAGAACGGTCAGCTGAATTTCCTCGACAACGGTCACCTCGGCCTGTTGATCAAGATCACCTCACTGACCGCGCCCGCGCCACGGCAGTCCCCTGACGTCATTCCGGACTGATCGGCGCGCCTATGCCCTCGCCCCTGAGCAAACCCCTGGCACCTTCCTGGGTCAATCGATTCAAGGAACAGAGCCTGGAGCGTGGGCGGCGTTACGCACTGGAAAACCGCGTCAGGATCGTCGAGACCGGAGAAAGCACCATCACCGCCAGTTGCGAAGGCTCTGGTGGCAGTGTTTATCGTCAGACCATTCGCCTTAAAGAGTCAGCCAAGGGCACGCTGATCCTGCTCGACGCCGCGTGCACCTGCCCGGTGCGCATCAACTGCAAGCATTGCGCGGCGGTGTTGCTACAGGTCCAGGAAACCCTGGCCTATCCGGCTGCCGAAAAAGACGCCCAACTGCTGGAGAAACTCCAGGCAGTGCTGGACAATCGCAGCCCCAAGGCCCCGCCGCAGGTGCTGGTGGACAATGTTCAACCGCTGCCGCGCCTGTGGCTGGCGAGCATCGAGTTCAGCGCCTTCGAGCCGCGTAACGGCAAGATGCAGCGCTACATCCAGCACCGCGCCGCCCTGTCGTTCAGTTACCTGGACGAGTACGTCAGCGGCCAGCGCAATACTGACGTACTGATTCGCCAGGAAACCCAAACACTGCGGATAAAACGCCACACCGATGTGGAGCAGTCTTACCGCGAGCAGCTAAGAATCCTCGGTTTCAAGATCGCGACCCGGCAAAGCAAGGCCTTGCCGGAAAGTGCCGGCGAACTGTACGAGATGGTCAACGACAGCGCCTGGCTGACGTTCACGCTCAATGATCTGCCGAAACTGCGCAGCCAGGGCTGGGAGTTGCAGATCGACGAAGATTTCGGCTTCGACCTGACCGCCGTGGACGACTGGTACGCCACCGTCGAGGAAGCGCCGGAGCGGGACTGGTTCGATCTGGAACTGGGGATCATCGTCAACGGCGAGCGATTGAGCCTGTTGCCGATCCTGTTGAACCTGATGCGCTCTCACATCGAACTGTTCAACCCGGAACGCCTGGCCAGGCGCCGCGATGACGAACTCATCCTGGTCAACTTGCCGAACCGCCCGAATTCGGAGTTCGGCCCGCAACAAGTGGCCCTGCCCTACGGCCGACTGAAACCGGTACTGGCCACCCTGGGCGAGTTCTACCTGAACGAACCCGGCACTACCAAGCTGCGCCTGAACAGCGCGGACGCCTTGCGCCTCAATCCGCTGCAAGACATGCCCCTGCGCTGGGAAGGCGGCGAACACATTCGTGGCCTGGCCCAACGCCTGCGTGACATCAGGGACTACACCACCACCGCGCCGGAAGGCCTGAACGCGACGCTGCGGCCTTATCAACTCGAAGGCTTGAGCTGGATGCAGTCGCTGCGGCAACTGGAAGTCGGCGGCATTCTCGCGGACGACATGGGCTTGGGCAAGACCCTACAGACCCTGGCGCACATTCTCAGCGAAAAAAACGCCGGCCGCCTTGACCGTCCCTGCATGGTGGTGATGCCCACCAGCCTGATTCCCAACTGGCTCGACGAGGCGGCTCACTTCACGCCGCAACTGAAGGTGCTGGCCCTGTATGGCGCCGGACGCAAGAAGCACTTCGAACGGCTGGCCGATTACGACCTGGTGCTAACCACCTATGCATTGCTGCCCAAGGATGTCGAACGCCTGAAAGCGCAGCCACTGCACGTGCTGATCCTCGATGAAGCCCAGTACATCAAGAACCCCACCAGCAAAGCCGCCCAGGCCGCCCGCGAGCTCGATGCCCGGCAGCGCCTGTGCCTGACCGGTACGCCGCTGGAAAATCACCTGGGTGAACTCTGGTCGTTGTTTCATTTCCTGTTGCCCGGTTGGCTGGGAGACAGCAAAACCTTCAATCGGGACTATCGGACTCCAATCGAGAAGCATGGTAGCGGCGAGCGGATGCGGCACCTGACGGCTCGAATCAAGCCGTTTCTGCTGCGGCGCAAAAAGGAACAGGTCGCGACTGAACTGCCGCCCAAGACCGAAATTGTCCACTGGGTCGATCTCAATGACGGGCAGCGGGATGTCTATGAAACCGTACGTGTGGCCATGGACAAGAAAGTGCGCGACGAAATTGCCCGAAGCGGTGTGGCCCGCAGCCAGATCATCATCCTCGATGCACTGCTGAAGTTGCGTCAGGTCTGCTGCGACCTGAGGCTGCTCAACACCACGCCGACCGCCAAGGCACTGCGTTCCGGCAGTGGCAAGTTGACCGGCCTGATGGAAATGCTCGAGGAGTTGCTCAGCGAAGGGCGCAAGATCCTGTTGTTTTCCCAGTTCACCTCGATGCTGGCCTTGATCGAAGAGGAACTGCACAAGCGCGCCGTGGAGTATTCGTTGCTGACGGGTAGCACCACCGATCGCCGTACACCGGTGAGGGACTTCCAGAGTGGCAAGGTGTCATTGTTCCTCATCAGTCTCAAAGCGGGCGGTACCGGGCTCAACCTGACGGCTGCCGATACGGTGATCCATTTCGATCCCTGGTGGAATCCGGCCGTGGAAAACCAGGCGACCGACCGTGCTTATCGCATCGGTCAGAACAAGCCGGTGTTCGTCTACAAGCTGATTGCCCGGGGCACCGTGGAAGAAAAGATCCAGCTGCTGCAAAAGGAAAAATCCGACCTCGCCGCCGGCGTGCTCGACGGTCGCGTAGCCGGCGACTGGAAGCTGCAGAGCGACGATATCGAAGCACTGTTCGCGCCGTTGCCGGATAAGCTGGAAAAGCGCTGAGGTCCGCTGGCGACGGCAGGGCGTACCCTGATGCCGAGCAGCCAAGGAAATCCTGTGGGAGCGAGCCTGCTCGCGATAGCGGTGTCCCAGGCACCTGCAATACTGGATGTTCCGACGCCTTCGCGAGCAGGCTAGCTCCCACAGGGGATCTGCGATGCAAGAAAATCCTGGGTCATCCACGATCCTACATCGATCAATACAGACTCAAGCCTTGGGCAATGGCGCAAACAGCGCTTCGATATCGCTCTGCTCCAGCTTCCAGCCACCCGTCGTTCCGCCATCCAGCACACTGCCCGCCAACGCGGCCTTCTCCTGCTGGAGGGCCTGCATCTTCTCTTCCAGCGTGCCCCGGGCAATCAGCTTGTAGACGAACACCGGCTTGTTCTGACCGATGCGATAAGCACGGTCGGTCGCCTGGTTTTCCACGGCCGGATTCCACCAGGGATCGAAATGGATCACCGTATCGGCAGCCGTCAGGTTGAGCCCGGTACCGCCCGCTTTGAGACTGATGAGGAACAATGACACCTTGCCACTCTGGAAGTCCCTCACCGGTGTACGGCGATCGGTGGTGCTACCCGTCAGCAACGAATACTCCACGGCGCGCTTGTGCAGTTCCTCTTCGATCAAGGCCAGCATCGAGGTGAACTGGGAAAACAACAGGATCTTGCGCCCTTCGCTGAGCAACTCCTCGAGCATTTCCATCAGGCCGGTCAACTTGCCACTGCCGGAACGCAGTGCCTTGGCGGTCGGCGTGGTGTTGAGCAGCCTCAGGTCGCAGCAGACCTGACGCAACTTCAGCAGTGCATCGAGGATGATGATCTGGCTGCGGGCCACACCGCTTCGGGCAATTTCGTCGCGCACTTTCTTGTCCATGGCCACACGTACGGTTTCATAGACATCCCGCTGCCCGTCATTGAGATCGACCCAGTGGACAATTTCGGTCTTGGGCGGCAGTTCAGTCGCGACCTGTTCCTTTTTGCGCCGCAGCAGAAACGGCTTGATTCGAGCCGTCAGGTGCCGCATCCGCTCGCCGCTACCATGCTTCTCGATTGGAGTCCGATAGTCCCGATTGAAGGTTTTGCTGTCTCCCAGCCAACCGGGCAACAGGAAATGAAACAACGACCAGAGTTCACCCAGGTGATTTTCCAGCGGCGTACCGGTCAGGCACAGGCGCTGCCGGGCGTTGAGTTCACGGGCAGCCACAGCGGCCTTGCTGGTGGGGTTCTTGATGTACTGGGCTTCATCGAGGATCAGCACGTGCAGTGGCTGCGCTTTCAGGCGTTCGACATCCTTGGGCAGCAATGCATAGGTGGTTAGCACCAGGTCGTAATCGGCCAGCCGTTCGAAGTGCTTCTTGCGTCCGGCGCCATACAGGGCCAGCACCTTCAGTTGCGGCGTGAAGTGAGCCGCCTCGTCGAGCCAGTTGGGAATCAGGCTGGTGGGCATGACCGCAAGCGCTGGAGTCTCAAGGCGCCCGGCCTGCTTCTCGCACAACAGGTGAGTCAGCGTCTGCAAGGTTTTACCCAGGCCCATGTCATCGCCCAGGATACCGCCGACTTCCAGCTCACGCAGGGTCTGCATCCAGTTGAGCCCTTCGAGCTGGTAAGGCCGCAGAAGCGCATTGAGCCCCTTGGGTGCCGGAACATGCACATGGGTCGACTCACGCAACCGTTTTGCAAAGGCGCGCAGTCGCTCCCCGCCCTTCCATTCCAGCGGCACACCGTCGAGCACATCCAGCCTGGCCGCATCGAAGGCATTCAGGCGTATCGAGTCGCCCCGATGCTCCTTCATGTACAGTTCGCCGAGGGTCGCCATCAACGGCTTGACCCGCCCATACGGCAACGCAACCTTCACGCCGGGACCGGCCAAGAGCTTTCCGCCGTTGAGGTCGAGCAACATCAACTGCTCGTCGTCCCGCTGGTCGAGGCTGGCCGGATCCATCATCTGTGGCCTGGAGCGCAGCAAATGAAGCAGGATCGGCAGCAGACTGTGGCGCGTGCCATTCACCACGATGCCCAGTTGCAGATCGAACCATTCCCGACCGGGAGACTCTTCGATATCTGCGTACAAATGCTCCACGGGCTGCAGATTGAAATGGAAGTCGTCTTCGATCTCGACCTGCCAATGGGCGGCACGCAACTGCGCCAGACCGTTACCCATGAATGCCAGCCAGGCTTCATCATCGGGCAGTTGGAATTTCTCACCCGGACTGTCTGCCAGCGCAACGCTTCTGCGGGGGGCTTTTTTGAACCCTACTTTGCGCAGGGCCTTGCGCAAGGCCAGTTCAACGTCCAGCTTGCGCTGTATATGCAAGGTTTCAGTCCCGGACAGAACCGACACTTGCGTGGGTTCCTTTTCGTTTGCCACATGGCCGTCATAGGTGAAGGTCAATGCCGCGCGATGTTCCGAATGGGAGTTCCAATGCAGGTAAGAGCCGAGAGCCAGCACCGGCTGCGGCTCGACATCCTCGACGACCCGCTCCGTCAGTTGTTGCGGAGGTGGAATCTGCCGACCGAGCCCATTGATCCGATGACTGAACAGCCCCGCATGGCGAGCTGACACCTCTGGCGCAAGGCTTAGATGGCATGCCAGCTTGTCGTCCACCCCATAGGACAGCGGCCCAAGCTCCCCACGCACCCTGTCCAGATAATAAAGCGGCTCGAGTGGCAGGACCGTATCCAGTATTTGCGCATTGCTTTGCCACTGAGGCAGATAATTGCCATTGGGTTGCTCAGCCCAGGAAAACTGGGCAGGCCGCTCCGGGCCTGCGGTCAAAGGCTGTGGCGGGTCCAGCTTATAGAGCAGGCGAGAGGACTGCGCGGCAAGCGCGAGCACTTCGGCGCCGTTGCGTCCTTGCAAAGGATACGTGTTGATATGGCTACGAAAATCGTGGCCGCTGATCAGCAACCGACCGATTTTCCTGTCGAGATCCGTTGCGAAATCCGGCAACCGAATCAGCATGTCTGCCAGTGAATAGAACGCTTGCAGATCCTGCGGATGGCCGTCATCGGACTGGCGCCCCAGGAACAGCCCCAGCGTCCAGTCCCCGGATTTGTTTCTCTTGAGCCGATAAAAAAGCCGAACATCGGTTTTTCTTTCGACGGGCGCCGACTCTGAAGCCGGAGCAGGAATGTGTTTGATCCAGCGCTCAAGCTCGGAACTCAGCTGGTCATCGGCAAAACCAGCTTCCAGCGCTTGCTCATCGCCCAGCAGATGGAACATGACGGCAGCGCAATGCTTGCAATTGATAGCGACCGGACAGGAACACTGGTAATCGACCTCGTAGTCATTGCGATGACGAATGAGTTCGATGACCTGCTGGTAGACATTGTTGCCGGAGCCCCGGCATTCGGCCTGGATCGCGCGCTCGTCTATCTTCAGGATCCGTATCTGGTCCTGCTCGGCGTAATCGAAACCACGCTCGAGCGTTCGCGGGGAAAACGTTTCGCCCCAGTCAGTCTCCAGGACTTCTGCTATTGATTTGATCATCGGCTTACATCAACACCCGCGCCAACGTCGACTTCACCTTCCCCATCCCGTCATGCAGTGCCTGCTCGATCTCGGCCATGGTGATCACCGCCGTGGACTTGCCCGCCGCCGGGTTCACCACCAGGGCCAGGCAGGCGTACTCCAGTTCCAGCTCGCGGGCCAGCGCCGCTTCCGGCATGCCGGTCATACCGACGATGTCGCAACCATCGCGTTCCAGACGGGCGATTTCGGCCACGGTTTCCAGGCGCGGCCCCTGGGTGCAGGCGTATACGCCGTGGCTGCTGTAGCCGCAGCCTTCGGCGGCCAGGGCAGCGATCAGTTGCTGGCGCAGCGACTCGCTGTAGGGGTAGCTGAAATCAATGTGGGTGACGGCTTCCAGGTCATCGGCGAAATAGGTGTGCTGGCGACCGCTGGTGTAGTCGATCAATTGATGAGGTACGCAGAAATGCCCGGTGCCCATCGCCGCATGAATCCCGCCCACGGCATTGACCGCCAGGATCGCTTCGGCACCAGCCTGCTTCAGCGCCCAGAGATTGGCGCGATAGTTCACCTGATGGGGCGGCAACCGATGGGGATGACCATGGCGGGCCAGGAACAGGACCTCGCGTCCAGCGTACTCGCCGATCTGCACCTCGGCCGATGGGGCACCGTACGGCGTTTCTACCGCCAGGGACCGGCGAATGGTCAAGCCTTCGAGCTGGGTCAGGCCAGTGCCGCCGATAATTGCGTAAACGGTCATGACAAAACGTCCTTAATCAATCAATTGGGCGGCTTTCAATGCGCCGATTGCCGTCAGCCAGCGTGGATCCTGGCGGTATTCGGTGGTAGCGAAGGCCTGGCCGCGCATGCGGGCGATCCGCGCCGACGGCTTGACCTTCAGCCGCTGGGCGGCGCTCAAGGCCAGCTCCGCGGCGGCGCGGTCGTTGCACACCAGGCCCATGTCGCAACCGGCCGACAACGCAGCCTCGATACGACTGGCGGCGTCGCCGACCACATGGGCACCGGCCATCGACAGATCATCGCTGAAGATCACGCCGTCGAATTGCAGTTCGCCGCGCAGGATGTCCTGCAGCCAGCGCCGGGAAAAACCTGCCGGGTTGGCATCGACCTGTGGATAAATCACATGGGCCGGCATCACCGCGGCCAGTTGCTTGCTCAATCGGGCAAACGGCACCAGGTCATTGGCGCGGATCTGCTCGAGGCTACGCTCGTCCTTGGGGATCGCCACGTGGGAGTCGGCCTCGGCCCAGCCATGGCCAGGGAAATGCTTGCCGGTCGCCGCCATGCCGGCCGCTCGCATGCCGCGAATGAATGCACCCGCCAACAACGCGGCACGCTCCGGATCGCCGTCAAAGGCTCGACTGCCGACCACCGCACTGCGCTGATAATCGAGGTCCAGCACCGGCGCGAAGCTCAGGTCGAGACCCACCGCCAGCACTTCGGTCGCCATGATCCAGCCGCATTGCTCGGCCAGGTATTCGGCATTCGGGTTGTCGGCAATCGCTCGCATCGCCGGCACCCGTACGAACCCCTGGCGCAGACGCTGGACGCGCCCGCCTTCCTGATCGACCGCCAACAACAGGTCAGGACGAACGGCGCGGATCGACGCGCTCAGCTCTCGTACCTGACGTGGATGCTCGATATTGCGCGCAAAGATGATCAGCCCACCCACTTCCGGCTGACGCAACAGGTGGCGATCTTCGGCCGTCAGCCAGGTACCGGCGACGTCCACCATCAACGAGCCTTGCAGGCCAGCAGTCATAGCATTTCCTTAGTAACGATGAATCCGCACCGCCATGCAGACGCGACCGCGCCACCGAACACCTGGTCCGGCAGATCGCGGTCGTGCAATGACACTGGAAACGGATTCGAAACGAGAGTCGGCATGGGCGGCTAGCTTAGCGGATGTGGGCAGCCGCGCCCACCCGTTCACGCCTTGGCGAGGGCCGGTGTGGATTTGTTGCGCGGACGTAACTGAGCGGCCGCCATGGCGTCATCGGTGACCCCGCTTTCAGCGCGCATGCCGGCCGCCAGGAAGGGCACCATCAGGCGCATTACCTGCTCGATCGACGTATTCACGCCGAAATCGGTTTCGGCGATCGCCCTCAGGGCCTTGATGCCGGACATGCTGAACGCGGCGGCGCCGAGCATGAAGTGCACGCGCCAGAACAGCTCGATCGGCGGGATACGCGGCGCAGCCTCGTTGACCAGGAGCATATAGCGGCGGAACACCTTGCCGTACATGTCTTCCAGGTAACGCCGCAGGTGCCCCTGGCTCTGGCTGAATGCCAGGCCCAACAGGCGCATGAAAATGGACAGGTCGTTACCGCTGCGCGGCTGCACGGCGAGCGCTTGCTCGACCAGCATCTCCAGCAGTTCCTCCAGGGAGGGCTTGACGTCGGGCTTGGCCTGGCGACGCTCCAGTTCACGGTCGAGGCTGAGGCAGAATGGTCCGAGGAATCGCGAGAACACCGCCTGGATCAGCGCTTTTTTCGAACCGAAGTGATAATTCACTGCCGCCAGGTTGACCCCGGCCTTGCTGGTGATCAGGCGCAACGAGGTTTCGGCGAAACCTTTTTCCGCGAACAACTGCTCCGCAGCATCGAGAATGCGTTCAACGGTTTCCGACTGGGCCATGGTTACTCCGCCTGACAAACACTTGTTTGAAACATACGTTTCGACCCTGGGGTCTGTCAAGCCTGACGGGACGTTTTGCGAACGCCCGGTCAGCTATTTAACCACACCTTTGCCAGGCTGTAGCCCAAGTGGCCTCAACCGCCCGATCGACCGTCCAGCGGCCCGTAAAAAAAGGAGGATTGCCAAGCGGCGCTCACTGTATATAATCCCAGTCACTGTATAAAAAGACAGAGCGATCAATATGCTAAAGCTGACGCCACGCCAAGCAGAGATTCTGGCCTTCATCAAGCGCTGCCTCGAGGACAACGGCTATCCGCCGACCCGCGCGGAAATCGCTCAGGAACTGGGTTTCAAGTCGCCCAACGCGGCTGAAGAACACCTCAAGGCACTGGCCCGCAAGGGCGCGATTGAAATGACCCCGGGCGCATCCCGTGGCATTCGCATTCCCGGCTTCGAAGCCAAGGCCGACGAAACCACCCTGCCGATCATCGGTCGCGTGGCGGCCGGTGCCCCGATCCTCGCCCAGCAGCATGTGGAAGAGTCCTGCAACATCAACCCTGCTTTCTTCCATCCGCGGGCTGATTATCTGCTTCGCGTACACGGCATGAGCATGAAGGACATCGGCATCTTCGACGGCGACCTGCTGGCGGTACACACCACCCGCGAAGCCCGCAACGGCCAGATCGTGGTGGCGCGTATCGGTGACGAAGTGACCGTCAAGCGCTTCAAGCGCGATGGCAGCAAGGTCTGGCTGATCGCCGAGAACCCTGAGTTCGCGCCCATCGAAGTGGACCTGCAAGAACAGGACATGGTCATCGAAGGCTTGAGTGTCGGCGTCATACGCCGCTAAAGGAGGCTTTATGCAGTTCCCTCACACACCACAGCACACGCAACTTCCGTTGTTCGAGGCTTTCATGGCCCAACCACTGGCTCCAGTCCTGAAAGAGGTGATTGAAGCACCTTGGGGCATTGAGCCCGAGGCCTTCAGTGAACTGTCACTGCGTGGTGCAGCCGGGAACTGCCTGAACCTGCTGGCACCGATTCTGCGGGAACTGAGCCAGGACCAGGAAGCCCGCTGGCTGACGCTGATCGCCCCACCCGCCAGTGTTACCCAAGCCTGGTTGCGGGACGCAGGTCTTAATCGCGAGCGAATCCTGCTGCTGCAACCACGGGGTACCCAGAGCGCTCAACAGCTGACTTGCGAAGCCTTGCGCCTGGGCCGCAGCCATACGGTAGTCAGCTGGCTCAACCCGCTGAGCTCAACGGCACGGCAACAGTTGATCAGCGCCGCCCGCACCGGGGACGCACAAAGCCTGAACATTCGATTGGGCTGAGACAAACACAGGGCTTCTCCAGGACAGAGAAGCCGGACGGCAATATGACTTCCAGGAAACCGACAGACGGGATCAGTGAAGAACCCGCGGCCCCTCTTCCTTGTTGTTGAATTCGCCTTCAACCAGGCGCCCTGCCATCTGGACCCCCACGCTCAACATCGCCTTGGCGACTTCGACGTGTTGGCCTTGCAGGAAGGCCTTGGCATCTTCGGAAAAGCTCAGAGTCACCAGGGAACCCTCGTCCTCGGCCCTGCGCAGCTCGATACGGCCATCAGGAAGTTCGACAATTTCTAGAAAGGACGTTGGCATAAAAGTCTGTTCTCCACGAAAGGCGAGGATTATATAGTCATCGGCCAGGCTTCGCTCGGGATCTTGACCAAGCGTTATCAATGAAGGACGTGGGCTGAAAGGAAATTCAGCACTCGTTCAACCCTTCACGGAAGCGCAGAGCCAGGCTCTTGAGGTTCTGACGCCAGCTCTCCAGCTCTTCCCGGCTGAGCTCCTGCTCCGGCTCTTCTTCATCCAGGTTGACCGCCACGATCAATGGCTGGGTCACGTCGCCCTTGGGCTTGCGAGGTGGCCGTGGTGGCTGGAACAGAGCCCCATAGGCCGCCAGCAGCCTGGCCAGCCAGGTTTCCGGGTTTTGAGCCAGCTCGATCATTTCAGCCAGTTCCGGGATCGCAATGTCCCGCAACACTTCCTGGGTCAGCAGCAGCTCGGCCCGCGGAACGTTCGCCTGGGGCAGTCGATAGAAACCGGCAATTTCATGGCACAACCCCAACAACGCACCGTACAGGTGAAACAGCGCCGATTCGCGCCCGGCCTGCAGCAATGCCGGGGAATTCATCGCGCGCCCATCCTCGGTCCTGGCGAGCGCTTCGAGCGACAGGCCGGCGAAGTAGATTTTCTGGTTGGTGCGGGTATAGAGCTCGTGGGCCATGACGGCATTCTCCCAACGATGTGAAAGCTTCACGCAAGGGCGACAGTGTCGTGGATCAACCAAGACCACTGCAAGCCAAATACAGTCAAAGAATCAAGCGGTACCCTGTGGGAGCGAGCCTGCTCGCGATAGCGGCGCAACAATCAGCATCAATGCTGCCTGATTCACCGCTTCGCGAGCAGGCTCGCTCCCACAGTTGTTTGCTTGACTGATCGGCACAGGGGAAACCCCCTGCCTCCAATCAGCGCTTGTCTTCCACCGTCCATTTACCGCCGTCGTAGTACGCTTTCCAGCCCGTAGGCTTGCCGTCGACCTCGGTCTGTACGTACTGCTCCTTGGTCTTGCGGCTGTAGCGAATCACCGCCGGGCGGCCGTCCGGATCCTTCTGCGGTGCTTCGCAGAGGAAATGGTACTTCGGATCGATCTCGTCCTTGTGCGGCACGATCTCCATCACCAACGGTGCGCGGGTCTCGCGGTTTTTCGGGAACTGACTGGCCGCCAGGAACAGGCCGGATGCACCATCACGCAGGATGTAGGTGTCGTTGACCTTCTCGCACTTTAGCTCCGGCATTTTCACCGGGTCCATCTTCGGCGGTGCGGCGTCACCGCTCCTGAGCAGCTTGCGAGTGTTCTTGCAGGTCGGGTTGGTGCAACCGAAGAACTTGCCGAAACGGCCGGTCTTGAGCTGCATCTCGCTGCCACACTTGTCGCATTCCAGGCTCGGCCCTTCATAGCCCTTGATGCGATAGGTGCCCTCTTCGATCTCGTAGCCCGCGCAATCCGGGTTGTTACCACAGATGTGCAGCTTGCGCTTTTCGTCCAGCAGGTAGGCATCCATCGCCGTGCTGCAGATCGGGCAGCGATGCTTGCCACGCAGCACCAGGGATTCGGACTCACCCTCGTCGTCCGCGGCGATTTCATCGCCCGGCACCAGGTTGACTGTTGCCTTGCAGCGCTCCTTGGGCGGCAGGCTGTAGCCCGAGCACCCCAGGAAGACGCCGGTGGACGCCGTGCGGATCTGCATCGGACGACCGCAGGTCAGGCAAGGAATATCGGTCATCACCGGCTGGTTGGCGCGCATGCCGCTGTCAGGGCTTTCAGCCACTTCGAGTTTCTTCTTGAAGTCGCCGTAGAACTCGTCGAGGACGTTCTTCCAGTCCCGCTCACCTTGGGCCACATCATCGAGATGCTCTTCCATGCCGGCGGTGAAACCGTAGTCCATCAGGTTCGAGAAGCTTTCGGACAATCGCTCGGTCACGATGTCGCCCATCTTTTCCGAATAGAACCGACGGTTGTGCAGCGCCACGTAGCCGCGATCCTGGATGGTGGAAATGATCGCCGCGTAGGTCGAAGGACGACCGATGCCGCGCTTTTCCATTTCCTTGACCAGGCTGGCTTCCGAATAACGGGCCGGTGGCTTGGTGAAATGCTGGGTCGGATCGAGCTTGATCAGCTTCATCACGTCGCCCTGGGCCATGTCCGGCAAGACGTCGTCGTCCCCAGGCTTGGTGATCTGCGGCATGACGCGGGTATAACCGTCGAACTTGAGGATGCGGCCCTTGGCGCGCAGCTCGAAGTCTCCGGCACCGACGCTGACGGTGGTGGACAGGTATTGCGCCGGCAGCATCTGGCAGGCCAGGAACTGGCGCCAGATCAGCTCGTAGAGACGCTCGGCATCGCGCTCCATGCCCGACAACTTGCTTGGCTCGGTGTTGGCGTCGGAAGGACGAATCGCTTCGTGAGCCTCTTGTGCGCCTTCTTTGCTGCTGTAGACGTTCGGCGTGTCCGGCAGGTACTTCTTGCCGAACTCGCTTTCTATATAAGTACGCGCCATCGCCACGGCATCGGCCGAGAGGTTGGTCGAGTCGGTACGCATATAGGTGATGTAGCCGGCTTCGTACAGACGCTGGGCCATCATCATGGTTTTCTTCACACCGAAGCCCAGGCGGTTGCTCGCGGCCTGCTGCAGCGTGGAAGTGATGAACGGCGCCGACGGCTTGCTGCTGGTCGGTTTGTCTTCACGCTTGACGATGCTGTAGGTAGAAGCCTTGAGCTTCTCCAGGGCAGCCATAGCCTGTGCTTCGTTGAGCGGCTTGAAGGCTTCGCCCTTTTCGCGGGCCACTTCAAAGCGCACGTTCGCGCCTTTGGTGGTGCCCAGGTCCGCGTGGACTTCCCAGTACTCTTCAGGGATGAACGCGCGGATCTCCCGCTCGCGCTCCACCACCAGCTTCACCGCCACCGACTGCACGCGCCCGGCCGACAGGCCACGGGCGATCTTGGCCCACAGCAATGGCGAAACCATGTAGCCCACCACGCGGTCGAGGAAGCGACGCGCCTGCTGAGCGTTGACCCGGTCGATGTCCAGCTCACCCGGCTCGGAGAACGCTTCCTGGATGGCCTTCTTGGTGATTTCGTTGAACACCACACGCTTGTAGCGGCTGTCATCGCCACCGATGGCTTCGCGCAGGTGCCAGGCAATGGCTTCCCCTTCGCGGTCCAAGTCCGTCGCGAGATAGATGGTGTCGGCATCTTTAGCGAGCCGACGCAGTTCTTCGATGACCTTTTCCTTGCCCGGGAGGATCTCGTACTTGGCTTTCCAGCCATGTTCCGGATCGACCCCCATGCGTGAGACCAGCTGCTTGCGCGCCTTTTCCTTTGGCGACAGCGCCGGCGCTTCACCAGCGGCCGCCTTGCCACGCTTGGCGGCTGGCTCCTTGCTGGCGCTAGCCGAACCGCTGGTGGGCAGGTCTCGGATATGGCCGATACTCGACTTCACCACGTATTGGTTGCCCAGATACTTGTTGATGGTCTTGGCCTTAGCCGGGGATTCCACAATGACCAGCGATTTGCCCATGGATCAGAAAATTCCTGAATTCTAAAAAGTGAAAGGCGGTTGGCGCCTGACGCGGCACCGCTATATATAGTGGCTGCAAGGTGAGGTCAAGCGCAGGGTTGCCCGCAGGTTGGCCTCAAGGCTTGGGGAAAATGCCCCCTTCGGCCTGCACCAAAGCAAAGCGTGGCACCTGTTCGCCGTCAACCTCGACGGACTCCTGGAACATGCTCAAGGGACGCACCCAAAAGCCGTAATCGCCATACAGGGCTTGGTAGAAGACCACTTCTTCCTCGGTCTCGGAATGCCGCGCGATGCTGAATACGCGGTACTGCGGACCTTTGTAATGCTGGTAGAGCCCAGGTTGTATCGGCATGCTTCGGCCCTCACTGAAATCTTTTCAAAATAAAAACAAAATCTTTTCTTATTAAACCCGTAAAAACAAAAACCGGGGCACTTGGCCCCGGCTTCCATCGACGCAACGCTTAGACGCGTTCGAAGACAGTGGCGATGCCCTGGCCGAGGCCAATGCACATGGTGGACACGCCAAAGGTGCCGCCGTTCTGTTTCATGACGTTCAGCAACGTGCCGGAGATACGTGCTCCGGAGCAACCGAACGGATGACCCAGGGCGATCGCGCCGCCGTGCAGGTTAACCTTCTCGTTCATCTTGTCGAGCACTTTCAGATCTTTCAGCACCGGCAGGGCCTGTGCGGCGAACGCTTCGTTGAGTTCGAAGAAGTCGATATCGGCGATGCTCAGGCCGGCACGCTTCAAGGCTTTCTGCGTGGCCGGTACTGGACCATAGCCCATGATCGCCGGGTCCACACCCGCCACGGCCATGGAACGGATCACCGCCATCGGCTGGATCCCCAGGTCCTGAGCACGCTGGGCCGACATCACGATCATGCACGAAGCGCCGTCGGTGATCTGCGACGAAGTACCGGCTGTCACGGTGCCGCCCTTGGGGTTGAAGGCCGGCTTGAGGGTCGCCAGGCTTTCGAGGGTGGTTTCCGGACGAATGGTTTCGTCGTAGTCGAACAGTTTCAGGAAACCGTTCTCGTCGTAACCCTGCATCGGGATGATCTCATCCTTGAACTTGCCTTCCACGGTCGCCTTGTGGGCGAGCTGGTGGGAGCGCACGCCGAAGGCGTCCTGTTGCTCGCGAGTGATGCCGTGCATCTTGCCGAGCATTTCCGCGGTCAGGCCCATCATGCCCGAGGCTTTCGCCGCGTACAGCGACATGTGCGGGTTCGGGTCGACACCGTGCATCATGCTCACGTGGCCCATGTGCTCGACACCGCCGACGACGAACACATCGCCGTTACCGGTCATGATCGCCTGGGCGGCGGTGTGCAGCGCGCTCATCGACGAACCGCACAGGCGGCTGACGGTCTGGCCGGCCGCCGTGTGAGGGATCTGGGTCATCAGCGAGGCCATGCGGGCGATGTTCCAGCCCTGCTCCAGGGTCTGGTTCACACAGCCCCAGATCACGTCCTCGACTTCGTTCGGGTCGACCTTGACGTTGCGTTCCAGCAGTTTGCTGATCAAGTGCGCCGACATGTCCTCGGCGCGGGTGTTGCGGTGCATGCCGCCCTTGGAGCGGCCCATCGGTGTACGACCGAAGTCGACAATCACGACGTCTCTAGGATTCAAGCTCATAAATGTTCTCTCGCTCTAGTCGTTGGGCGCTTAACCGAAGAAACTCTGGCCGTTCTTGGCCATTTCACGCAGCTTCGCGGTGGGGTGGTACAGCGCGCCCAGATCAGCGTACTGGTCAGCCAGGGCAACGAACTCGGCCACACCGATCGAATCGATGTAGCGCAGCGCACCGCCACGGAACGGAGGGAAACCGATGCCGTAGACCAGACCCATGTCGGCTTCGGCGGCGGTTTCGACAATGCCGTCTTCCAGGCAACGCACGGTTTCGAGGCACAGCGGGATCATCATCCAGTTGATGATGTCTTCGTCGGTGACTTCGCGTTGCTCGTAGACGATCGGCTTGAGCACTTCCAGCACCGACGGATCGGCCACTTTCTTCTGCTTGCCACGCTTGTCGGTCTCGTAGGCGTAGAAGCCCTTGCCGTTCTTCTGGCCCAGGCGCTTGGCTTCGTAGAGCACGTCGACAGCCGAACGACAGTCGTCCTTCATGCGGTCCGGGAAGCCTTCAGCCATGACGTCGCGACCGTGGTGGCCGGTGTCGATACCGACCACGTCCATCAGGTAGGCCGGGCCCATCGGCCAGCCGAATTTTTCCATGATCTTGTCGATGCGCACGAAGTCCACGCCAGCGCTGACCAATTTGGCGAAACCACCGAAATACGGGAACAGCACGCGGTTGACCAGGAAGCCCGGGCAGTCGTTGACGACGATCGGGTTCTTGCCCATTTTCTTGGCGTAGGCAACGGTGGTGGCAACGGCCAGTTCGCTGGACTTCTCGCCCCGGATCACTTCCACCAGCGGCATCATGTGCACCGGGTTGAAGAAGTGCATGCCGACAAAGTTTTCCGGACGCTTGAGGGCCTTGGCCAGCAGCGAAATGGAAATGGTCGAGGTGTTCGAGGCGAGGATCGTATCCTCTTTGACCTTGTCTTCGACTTCAGCCAATACCGCCTGCTTGACCTTCGGGTTTTCGACAACCGCTTCGACCACCAGGTCGACATGGCCAAAATCGCCGTAGGACAGGGTCGGACGAATGCCGTTGAGCACTTCGGCCATCTTCGCCGCGGTCATGCGGCCTTTGTCGACGCGACCTACCAGCAGCTTGGCGGCTTCGGCCAGGCCCTGTTCGATCCCGTGTTCATTGATGTCCTTCATCAGGATCGGTGTGCCTTTGGACGCCGACTGATAGGCGATACCGCCACCCATGATGCCGGCGCCCAACACGGCGGCCTGCTTCACGTCACGGGCGATTTCGTCGTAGGCCTTGGCCTTTTTCTTCAGTTCCTGGTCATTGAGGAACAGACCGATCAGGCTTTGTGCGGCCGAGGTCTTGGCCAGTTTGACGAAGCCGGCAGCTTCGACTTCCAGGGCCTTGTCGCGACCGAAGTTCGCGGCTTTCTGAATGGTCTTGATCGCTTCGACCGGCGCCGGGTAGTTCGGACCCGCCTGGCCGGCCACGAAGCCCTTGGCGGTTTCGAAGGCCATCATCTGCTCGATGGCGTTGAGCTTGAGCTTTTCCAGCTTCGGCTGGCGCTTGGCCTTGTGGTCGAACTCGCCACTGATGGCGCGCTTGATCAATTCAAGGGCCGCGGCCTGGAGCTTGCCAGGTTCGACCACGGCATCCACGGCGCCGACTTTCAGCGCGTCTTCGGCACGGTTTTCCTTGCCGGCGGCAATCCATTCGATGGCGTTGTCGGCACCGATCAGGCGCGGCAAGCGCACGGTACCGCCGAAGCCCGGGTAGATGCCCAGCTTGACTTCCGGCAGGCCGATCTTGGCGGCGGAAGACATGACGCGATAGTCCGCTGCCAGGCACATTTCCAGGCCGCCACCCAGGGCGATGCCGTTGATGGCTGCGACGGTCGGTACGTTGAGATCTTCGAAGTCGCTGAAAATACGGTTGGCTTCGAGGTTGCCAGCGATCAGTTCGGCATCGGGCAGCTTGAAGTTGTCGACGAATTCGGTGATGTCGGCGCCGACGATGAAGACGTCCTTGCCACTGCTGACGATCACACCCTTGATCGAAGCATCTGCCTTGATAGTGTCCACGGCCTGACGCAATTCATTCAGGGTTAGACGGTTGAACTTGTTGACGGACTCACCCTTGAGATCGAACTTCAGTTCGACGATGCCACTTTCAAGAGCCTTAACCGTGATGGCTTTACCTTCGTAAATCATCAACTGATCTCCACGATATGGAAGCTGAACAGTACACGTTGGACGCTGACCGCTGGTTCGGCATTGACGTTACCGTCGATGCTACGCCAATCCGCCAGGCACACCCGTCAACGCGATAGTCGGGGTTCTGTAGGAACGTTCGGAAAATACAAACGCTCAATTCATACGCCCGTTTGATTTGGGTACGTCACCTTCACGGAATTTCCGACAATTGTCAATCGCCCTAAACAAGGCCTCGAGCGCGACTTGACGGTCATTTCCATTACCCTGCAGATCCGCAACACGGCGCTGCATGCAGGGACATTCATAGGATCAATCATTAGAAAAGTCGCCCTAATTCCGGGCACGACGAATACAACCAGCTATGCTGGCGGATACGTTCTTGAAGCGCTTGGCGTGAGGACGTTGCGAACGAACGCCCCGGATTCGAATTGATTTGACGGCCTGCCTGGCCAACCCGCCCGATGAGACTGTCGGGCTTTTTTTATGCGGCGCAGGAGCTGCCGCAGGCTGCGATCTTTTGATTTTGATCGCGCGCTTGAGACTTAACCGGGCCTGGAAAGATCGCAGCCTCGCTTCGCTCGACAGCTCCTACGAGCTTCAGGCTAACGCCTTGAGCACCGCTGCAATATCCTGCAAAACAGTGGCTTCGCCCTTCTCGCCCCAGTACAAGGTGATCATCTGCCGGTCGGCTTCGACCTTGTAGACGTTGGCCGGCAGCGCCCTGAAATGCTCGAGCAACAACTCATCCTGGCAAACTTCCCGCCACTGGTTGACCCAGAGGCCCGGTGCGCTTTGCCAGTAGCTCCAACAGGCCGGCTGCTTGCCGCGCCGGGGCTGATGGTACTGCGCGCAAGGGTTTGGAGGCTGGGGGTCGAGCCAGTGCGGCCACTCCTGGGGGGCCAATTGCATGGCCAGGCCAAGGCGCCGCGCCTCCATGCGCAGGGCGATGCGACCGCTCTGTACACGGGACGGCCGCAACCATGCCAGGGGGCTCAATACCACCAGCAGGATTGACACCACTATCCAGACCGTCATATCAGTACTCCCGAATTCTGATGAGCCATTGACCCACGTCGCCGTCAATGCGCTTGAAACCAGCCATACTTAACCGTATCGCCATTCTCTGGAGTGCTTTTCATGTATTACGAACACATCCTGGTCGCCGTCGACCTCACTGAAGAATGCGATCCCGTCATCAAGCGCGCTCGCGCCCTGTGCGACGGCAGAGAGACCAAGCTGTCACTGGTGCATATCGTCGAGCCGATGGCCATGGCCTTTGGCGGCGATGTCCCCATGGACCTTTCTCAACTGCAGCAACAACAGTTCGATCAGGCCAAGGAACGCCTGGACCGCCTGATCGTGAAATACCCGGACCTGAAACGGGAAAACAGCCACCTGACCTACGGCCAGCCGCGCCAGGAGATTCATCACCTGGCCAAGGAACAGGGTTGCGACCTGATCGTCGTCGGCAGCCATGGCCGTCACGGCCTGGCGCTGCTGCTGGGCTCCACCGCCAACGATGTGCTGCATGGCGCGCCTTGCGATGTGCTGGCAGTGCACCTGGTCAAGCGCGCATAACGGCTATGAAACCCTGTGGGGAGCGAGCCTGCTCGCGATGGCGTCAGCACAGTCGACATCTCTGTCGCTGATACACCGCTATCGCGAGCAGGCTCGCTCCCACAGGGGGATGTATTTCAAATCACGCGTCCAGCTCGGCCCAACGCTCGACCAGCGCATCCAGCTCAGCCTGCAACTGCTCCAGGTACGCAATCACCTTGGCGGTTTCCGCAGCCGGCCGCTGGTAGAAACCGGCATCGGCCATCTCGGCCTGCACCGCGGCGATCTGCGCTTCCTTGGCATCGATATCGCCCGGTAACGCTTCCAGCTCGCGCTGCAGCTTGTAGCTGAGCTTCTTCTTGGCTGGCGCCGGGGCCGCGGCGGCGGCCACCGGAGCCGGCTCGGCCGTGACCACCGCCGAATTCAGGTCGGCCTTGCCGGACTTACTCTCGGTCACGCCCAGAAGGCGCGGCGAGCCGCCCTGGCGCAGCCAGTCCTGATAGCCGCCGACGTATTCGCGAACCCGACCTTCGCCTTCGAACACCAGGGTGCTGGTGACCACGTTGTCGAGGAATGCCCGGTCGTGGCTGACCATCAGCACGGTGCCATTGAAGGTCAGCAGCACCTCTTCGAGCAATTCGAGGGTTTCCACGTCCAGGTCGTTGGTCGGTTCGTCGAGCACCAGCAGGTTCGCCGGCTTGCTGAACAGCTTCGCCAGCAGCAGGCGGGCACGCTCGCCGCCGGACAATGCCTTGACCGGCGTGCGGGCACGCTGGGGGCTGAACAGGAAATCGCCGAGGTAGCTCAGTACGTGGCGGCTCTGGCCATCGATGTCGATGAAGTCGCGGCCTTCGGCCACGTTGTCGATCACGGTCTTTTCCAGGTCCAGTTGATGACGCAACTGGTCGAAATAGGCGACGTCGATCTTCGTCCCCTCTTCCACCTTGCCGCTGGACGGCACCAGACCACCGAGCATCAGCTTGAGCAAGGTGGTCTTGCCGGTGCCGTTGGCACCCAACAGGCCAATGCGGTCGCCGCGCTGCAGGACCATCGAGAAGTCCTTGACCAGGAACGGTCCGCCTGGATGGGCGAAGCTGACGTTTTCCAGCACCATCACCTGCTTGCCGGATTTTTCAGCCGTTTCCAGCTGGATATTGGCCTTGCCGGTGCGCTCGCGACGCTCGCTGCGCTCGACACGCAGGGCCTTGAGGGCGCGTACGCGGCCTTCGTTACGGGTACGACGGGCCTTGATGCCCTGGCGGATCCAGACTTCTTCCTGGGCCAGGCGCTTGTCGAACAACGCGTTGGCGGTTTCTTCCGCCGCCAGTACCGCTTCCTTGTGTACCAGGAAGCTGGCGTAGTCGCCGTTCCAGTCGATCAGGCCGCCACGGTCCAGCTCGAGGATACGGGTCGCCAGGTTCTGCAGGAAAGAACGGTCGTGGGTGATGAACAGCACCGCCCCCTGGAAGTCCTTCAAGGCTTCTTCAAGCCAGGCGATGGCGCCGATGTCCAGGTGGTTGGTCGGTTCGTCGAGCAGCAGCAGGTCCGGTTCGGACACCAGGGCCTGGGCCAGCAAGACGCGGCGACGCCAGCCGCCGGACAGCTCGGCGAGGGTCTTGTCGGCCGGCAGTTGCAGGCGGCTCAGGGTGCTGTCGACCAGTTGCTGCAGACGCCAGCCATCGCGGGCTTCGAGGTCGTGCTGCACATGCATCAGTTTTTCCAGGTCGGCATCGGTGACGATGTTCTGGCTCAGGTGATGATATTCGGCCAGCAACGCACCAACACCGTCCAGGCCTTCGGCAACCACGTCGAACACCGTCCGCTCGTCGGCCAGCGGCAGTTCCTGGGGCAACTCACCGATCTTCAGGCCGGGGGCACGCCAGACCGAGCCGTCGTCGGGCTTCTGATCGCCCTTGACCAGCTTCATCATGCTGGACTTGCCAGTGCCGTTGCGGCCGATGATGCACACCCGCTCACCACGGGCGATCTGCCAGGACACCTTGTCCAACAACGGCATCGCGCCGAAAGCAAGGGACACATCGCTGAATTTGAGCAGGGTCATGAGCTTCTCCAAAAACCGGGCGCGCATTCTACCTGAGATGAGACTTCAGGAGTCCGCCATTTTTGTCGTTGAAGCACTCTGCATAACAAATGTTGCGAACTTGCGCCGACGGCCCCGCAAAGCTTTCGCCGGTTGCTGGCAAAAGGCTAAGCTACAGGCAGTTACCCTGGGTTACCCCTTGGGCTTTTCATGTTTTTTTCTGCCCGGATGTCTCATGCGCAGTCGCCTTATTACTGTTCTGTCTTGTTTTTTCGTGTGTGCCACTGCCATTCAAACCGCTCAAGCGGTGGATATTTCCACCCAGCGCCAGTATTACGATGAAGCCAAGCGGGCCTTGGCCAAGGGTGATTCCGGCCCCTATTTCCGCTATAGCCAGGCCCTGAGCGATTATCCGCTGGAACCGTACCTGGCCTACGACGAACTGACCGCTCGTCTCAAGAGCGCGAGCAACGCCGAAATCGAGAAGTTCCTCGCCGAACACGGCGACCTGCCCCAGGCCAACTGGATGAAACTGCGCTGGTTGCGCTGGCTGGCCGAGCGCGGCGACTGGGCGACCTTCGTCAAATACTACGACCCCAAGCTCAATTTCACCGAGCTGGACTGCCTCAATGCCCAATACCAGCTCAGCCATGGCCTCAAGGCCGAGGGCTACGCCAACACTGAAAAGCTCTGGCTCACCGGTAAATCCCAACCGCAGGCCTGCGACGCGCTGTTCGGCCTGTGGGCGTCCCAGGGCCAGTTGACCGAGCAGAAGCGCTGGGAGCGCGCCAAACTGGCGGCCCAGGCTCGTAACTATCCGCTGGCCAACAGCCTGGTCAGCGGCCTGGTCACCCTCGCCCCTCGCGGCAAATTGCTGGTGGATGTGGCGCAGAAACCCGAACTGCTCAACCAGCCCTCGCGCTTCATCCCGGCCGATGAACCGATGTCCGATATCGTCAGCCTCGGCCTGCGCCGTCTCGCCCGCCAGGATCCGGACAAAGCCATGGCATTGCTGGACGGCTACGCCAGCACCATGCATTTTTCCCGCGACGAAAAAGTTGCCATCGCCCGGGAAATCGGCCTGACCCTGGCCAAGCGCTTCGACAGCCGCGCCCTCGACGTGATGACTCAATATGATCCGGAGTTGCGCGACGACACCGTTTCGGAATGGCGCCTGCGCCTGCTGCTGCGCCTGGGCCGCTGGGACGACGCTTATCAACTGACTCGTCGCCTGCCCGAGTCGCTGGCCAGCACCAACCGCTGGCGCTACTGGCAGGCCCGCAGCCTGGAACTGGCTCAACCGCAGAACCCCGAAGCCTTGACGCTCTACAAGCATCTGGCCCGTGAACGGGATTTCTACGGCTTCCTGGCCGCCGACCGCTCCCAATCGCCCTACTCGCTCGCCAACAAGCCGCTGGTGTTGAGCCAGGCGTTGATCAACAAGGTACGTAACACGCCGGGGGTTCGCCGGGCCCTGGAATTCCATGCCCGCGGGCAGATCGTCGACGGACGCCGCGAGTGGTATCACGTCAGCCGGCATTTCAACCGAGACGAAATGGTCGCCCAGGCGAAGCTGGCCTACGACCTGAAATGGTACTTCCCGGCCATCCGCACCATCAGTCAGGCCAAGTACTGGGACGACCTGGACATCCGCTTCCCGATGGCACACCGCGATACCCTGGTGCGCGAAGCCAAGGTTCGTGGCCTGCATTCGAGCTGGGTGTTCGCGATCACCCGCCAGGAAAGCGCCTTCATGGATGACGCCCGCTCCGGCGTTGGCGCCGCCGGCCTGATGCAACTGATGCCCGGCACCGCCAAGGAAACCGCGCGCAAGTTCAGCATCCCCCTGGCCTCGCCCCAGCAGGTGCTGGATCCGGACAAGAACATCGAACTCGGCGCGGCGTACCTGAGCCAGGTCCACAGCCAGTTCAACGGCAACCGCGTCCTCGCCTCGGCCGCCTACAACGCCGGCCCCGGTCGCGTACGCCAGTGGCTGCGCGGCGCCGACCACCTGAGCTTCGACGTCTGGGTGGAAAGCATCCCCTTCGACGAAACCCGCCAATACGTGCAGAACGTCTTGTCGTACTCAGTGATCTACGGCCAGAAACTCAACTCGCCGCAACCGCTGGTGGACTGGCATGAACGCTACTTTGATGATCAGTGAGCTAAATCGCCCCCTATTCGGATAATGCCATCCTGGGAGCGAGCTTGCTCGCGATAGCGGTGAATCAGTCGCATTGATATGACAGTTGCACCGCTATCGCGAGCAGGCTCGCTCCCACATTGGAGGGGTATGTGCCAGCAAGTCTCAGCCAAGCTGTGCCAAGGCCTGCTTGCCTGGCAGAGTAAGACGATACCGTTGCGTCGGACTGCTGGGCGACTCTGGGTCGGTCATTTCGATCAAGCCCGCCGTCAATGCCGGCTTGAGGTAGTTACCCCGAAAGGTAGCCTTATGCAGCGTAGTAAGCGTCCTGTTGATCGCGAATGACTGCCTCAACCGGCAAATAAGCCAGAAAACGAAGCATGAATCGTGCGGATCCGGTTTCCTCGGCGCAATTGCGGGGTCTGCTGATGATCATTGACAGCCGAAAACTGACCGATCTGCTCGCTGATGTCAGCAATCAACCCCAGCATCCGGGTCGTCAATGTCAACGGTGGCGCGTAACGACTCATACCCTCATCCAAGCCAAATAAACAGTACGACATAGGGCCCCAACCCACGGGCGCCAACAGCACTCATTGAATGACCTCCGCGTGTTGGCTGAACTGCAACGCCGCCAACCGCGCATACAGCGCATTACTGGCAACCAGCTCCTGATGCGTGCCTACCGCCACCACCCTGCCCTGATCCATCACCGCGATCCGGTCGGCGTTCTTGACCGTGGCCAGGCGGTGGGCGATGACCAGGGTGGTGCGGTTTTTCATCAGGTTGGGCAGGGCTTGCTGGATCAGGTGTTCGCTTTGCGCGTCGAGGGCGCTGGTGGCTTCGTCCAGCAGCAGGATCGGCGCGTCCACCAACAGTGCCCGGGCGATGGCCAGGCGTTGGCGCTGGCCGCCGGATAACCCCAGGCCACCGTCGCCCAGGTGGGTCTGGTAGCCCTCGGGCATTTTTTCGATGAAGTCGTGGGCATGGGCGATTCGAGCCGCCTCGCGTACTTGCTCGGCAGTGGCGTCGGGATTGCCGTAGCGGATGTTTTCTTCCACGGTGCCGAAAAACAGCGCCGGATTCTGCGAAACCAGGGCGAAATGACGGCGCAGGTCCAGGGGATCGAGTCGGGTCAACGGCACGTCATCGATGAAAATCCGGCCTTGGGCCGGGTCGTAGAAGCGCAATAGCAGGTCATACACCGTCGATTTACCCGCACCGGACGGTCCGACCAAGGCGAGGGTCTCGCCGGCATTGACCGTCAGGTCCAGGCCGTCGACCGCATAGCTTTCCGGTCGGGACGGATAGGAGAACCGCACGCCCTCGAGGCGCAGATCGCCCCGGACCCGCGCCGGCAATGTCACAAGGTCCGAAGTCGGAGGCTGGATGATGTTCTGCGAACGCAACAATTCGGCGATACGCTCGGCCGCGCCGGCGGCCCGTTGCAGTTCGCCGATCACCTCGCTCAGGGTGCCGAAGGCGCTGCCGACGATCAGGCTGTAGAACACGAACGCCGCCAGCTCGCCGCCGGAAATCCGCCCGGCGATCACGTCCATCTCGCCCACCCAGAGCATCACGCCCACCGCCCCCAGCACCAGCACGATCACCAGGGTGATCAGCCAGGCCCGCTGGGCGATGCGTTTGCGGGCGGTGTCGAACGCCTGCTCCACCGTAACGGCAAAACGTCGCTCATCCTGGACCTGGTGATTGTAGGCCTGCACGGTCTTGATCTGGCCCAGGGTTTCAGAAACGTAACTGCCGACATCGGCGATGCGGTCCTGGCTCTGGCGGGACAGGCTGCGCACCCGACGCCCGAACACCAGGATCGGCGCCAACACCAGCGGCAGGGCAATCACCACGATGCTGGTGAGCTTGGGGTTGGTAATGAACAACAGGACGATACCGCCGATCACCATCAGGGCATTACGCAGGAACAGCGACAAGGACGAACCGATCACCGATTGCAGCAAGGTCGTATCGGCGGTCAGCCGTGACTGGATCTCCGAGCTGCGGTTGTTTTCATAGAACCCCGGATGCAAGTACACCAGATGGTTGAAAACCTGCCGCCGGATGTCGGCCACCACTCGCTCGCCAATCCACGACACCAGGTAAAACCGGGAGAAGGTCCCGATCGCCAGGCCTATCACCAGCACCATGAACAAGCCGATGGACTGGTTCAGCAACTGAGGAGAACGGGTCATGAACCCCTGGTCCACCAGCAGCCGGATGCCCTGGCCCATGGACAAGGTGATGCCCGCCGTGACGATGAGGGCCAGCAACGCGCCGGCGACCTGCTTGCGGTAGGGAGCGATAAAACCGCTGGCCAGGCCAATGGCGCGGCGATGTCGGGAAGAAAGCATCAGTAGCGTCCGATAGTGCAGTAGGAAAAGGGCCGGCCAATGGCACCGAAGCGCAGCGCCAACTTCATTGAATCAGAATGAGTCAGGTTAAATATGACCGCGATGACTATCCGCTAGAGGGTATCGGTCTAAAGTCTGACTGGAAACATAACGGTGTTTCTGTTTGAGTAGAGCTGTCGTCATGACCCACAAGGAATGTCATTTCTCAGTCACCTGACGACAATACACTAGGCACACAACCTGATGAGGAGACAGGCCATGTCCTTGCAACACAGCAGCGACGACAAGATTCAAGTGATCCGCACGCAACCGGACCAGTCCCTGGGCTGCTCGTTCATCGACGCCCAAGGGCGCGAAGTACCGATCACCGAAGACATGATCCAGAAAGCCTGCAGCGAACTGGAAAAACGACTGGTCAAACCTGCCGAACAAAAGTGACACAGCCCGTCTTCGACTGAACCCGACCTTGATGTCGGGTTTTTTGTGCCCTCTCTAGCGCAGCTTTATCCCATAGTTCCAGACTGACACAAACCTGTGGCGAGGGGATTTATCCCCGTTGGGGCGCGAAGCGACCCTCAAATCAAACAGTTGGGTGTGTCAGCATGAATCATGGGGCTGCTGCGCAGCCCAGCGGGGCGGTGCGACGTTTCGCTAAATCCCCTCGCCACAGGGGGGCGCGCCTATAGGACAGCGGCACCCAGCGCATTCACGATCTGCTGCAACGCCGCCGATTGCCCGTCAATGTGCACCTTCAAGCCATCGATCTCCCGGCGTGGCGGGTAGTGTTTGCGCAGGGCATCGAAGGCACTGCGCTGCTTGCCGACCGTTCCCACCAGGCTGCGGCGAAAGTCCGCATCGTCACGACGCGGGTCGTAGACGCCACGGCACAGCGCGGCCAGCGCCCAGGCCGGGTCGGTGGCGGCGTCCAGGGTGATGCCGCCCAGCCAGGGGCGAGGCAACAGATCGCTGAGGCTGATTGCAACCGGTGCCTCCAGGAACGCGCACAAGGCTTCATAGATCTGCGCCGTGCCACGCTGGCGACCATCGAGGCTGTAGCCGGCAATGTGCGGCGTGGCGATCACGCACAGGTCGGCCAAGTCCACGTCCACCGTAGGCTCCTGCTCCCAGACATCCAGCACCGCTTGCAGGTCTTCGCGTTCCAGCAGCACATTGCGCAGCGCAGTGTTATCAATCACCGGCCCACGGGCCGCGTTGATCAGCCAGGTGCCGGGCTTGAGGCGATTCAGGCGCTGCTCGTCGAACAGGTGCCAGGTCGGTTGCTCGCCGTTGCGCGTCAGGGGCGTGTGCAGGCTGATCACGTCGCACTGCTCGATGATCTGCTCGAGGCTTACATAGTCGCCGCCCTCGGCCGCCTGACGGGGTGGATCGCAGACCTTCACGTCCCAACCCAGGCCCTTGAGCACATCGATCAAGCGCCCGCCCACCTGGCCCGCGCCAACCACGCCGAAGCTGCGCTGCCGCAGATCCGCGCCTTCGATTTCAGCCAGGGTCATCAGGCTGCCCAGCACGTAGTCCACCACGCCACGGGCGTTGCAGCCCGGCGCGCTGGCCCAGCGGATACCGGCCTCGGCAAAGTAATCCAGGTCCAGGTGATCGGTGCCGATGGTGCAGGTGCCGACGAAACGCACGTTGCTGCCTTCCAGCAAGGCACGATTGACCTGGCTGACGGAGCGCACCAGCAACACATCGGCCTGCGCGACCATGTCCCGGTCGATGCCGCGCCCCGGTACCCGGCGGATCTCACCGAAGCCCTTGAAAAAGGCATCGAGCAGGGGGATGTTTTCGTCGGCGACGATCAGCATGGCAAAGCTCCTTTGGCGGGGCAGGCAGTGTAGGCGTTCCGGTAGAACCGTGCATTCCTTCAGTGAATGATGTTGTGGCGAGGGAGTGGCTCCCGCTGGCCTTTGTAGGAGCTGTCGAGCGAAGCGAGGCTGCGATCTTTCCCCTGACACTTGAGTCTCAAGCGAAAGATCAAAAGATCGCAGCCTCGCTTCGCTCGACAGCTCCTACAGGGCGCACCCGAGCGGGAGCAAGCTCCTTCGCCACAAGGGTATCCACAAACTTCTGCCATTGTTTACAAATCCCCAACACAGCTTTTTTCCTGACCGCCGCGTCAACGCGTAGAATCCGCCGCCTCGCGCTTAATCTTTCGGACGCTTCGCCTGTGAATCCCGTGATCGACAACCCCACCCTTCTCTCCCGCCCGGCCCGGGTTCGTCTGGAGGTCAAGACGCTGCTGGCCCTGGCGCTGCCGATCATGGTGGCGCAACTGGCGACCACCGCCATGGGTTTCGTCGATGCGGTGATGGCCGGCCGCGTCGGCCCACGGGACCTGGCGGCGGTGGCGCTGGGCAACTCGATCTGGGTGCCGGTGTTTCTGTTGATGACCGGCACGCTGCTGGCCACTACGCCGAAGGTGGCCCAGCGCTTCGGCGCCGGAACCTTCGACGAAATCGGCCCACTGGTGCGCCAGGCCCTGTGGCTGGCGCTGGTGGTCGGGTTGCTCGCGACGCTGGCGCTGTTCAGTGCCGAGCCGATCCTGCACCTCATGAAAGTGGACCCCGAACTGATCGGCCCCTGCATGGAATACCTGCGAGGGATCGGTACCGGCCTGCCGGCAGTGGCGCTGTACCATGTACTGCGCTGTTTCAGTGACGGCCTGGGCCGCACGCGGCCGGCGATGGTGTTGGGGTTGTGCGGGCTGGCGCTGAACATTCCGCTCAATTACATCTTCATCTATGGGCACCTGGGCGTGCCGGCCATGGGCGGCGTCGGTTGCGGCTGGGCCACCGCTATCGTGATGTGGGTCATGGCCCTGGGCATGGCCGGTTGGACGCGCTGGGCGCCGGCCTATCAATCGAGTCATTTGTTCAGCCGCTTCGACTGGCCCCGGTGGGCAGTCATCCAGCGCCTGTTGGGGATCGGCCTGCCGATTGGCATCGCGGTGTTTGCCGAGTCGAGCATTTTTGCGGTGATTGCCCTGCTGATCGGCAGCCTCGGCGCCACGGTCGTGGCCGGGCATCAGATCGCGCTGAACTTCAGTTCCCTGGTGTTCATGATTCCCTACTCCCTGGCCATGGCTGTTACGGTGCGGGTGGGTCAGGCGCTAGGTCGCGGCCAGCCTCGTGAAGCGCGTTTCGCCGCGGGCGTCGGCATGGGCACCGCGCTGGCCTATGCGTGCTTGTCGGCGAGCCTGATGCTTGCCCTGCGCGGCCCCATCGCCGCGATCTATACCGCCGACCCGGTGGTTATCCAGGTGGCGTCGATGCTGATCGTCTATTCAGCGCTGTTTCAGTTTTCCGACGCGATCCAGGTCACCGCAGCCGGCGCGTTGCGTGGTTACCAGGACACCCGGGTGACGATGATCCTGACCCTGTTCGCCTACTGGGGCATCGGCCTGCCGGTGGGTTACGCCTTGGGGCTGACCGATTGGTTCGGCGCGGCCAGCGGCCCGAGCGGGTTGTGGCAGGGTCTGATCGTGGGCTTGAGCTGCGCGGCGCTGATGCTGTCGATCCGCCTGGCCCGCAGCGCGCGCAGGCAGATCCGCATCAGCCGCTCGACGGGTTAAGCGAGCTTCTTGCGGATCCAGTAGCGGTAGGTACCGTCTACTTCGTCCTGGGCCACCAGCTCGTGGTCGAGAAACACACAGAACTTGGGGATGTCGCGGCGGGTCGAGGGGTCGGTGGCGATCACCTTCAACAGCCCGCCCGGCGCCAGGTCACGGATGTGCTGGTGCAGCATCATCACCGGCTCCGGGCAATTGAGCCCGGTGGCATCCAGCGTGCCGTCGACCGGCGTGTCGTTCATTTCACTCATGTTCTACTCCTGAAACCGGCCGGCATTGTCGCGCAATGCAGGGGCTCTTAACAAACTTCCCGCCCGGGTGCGCCCTGTAGGAGCTGTCGAGCGAAGCGAGGCTGCGATCTTTTGATCTTTCGCTCGGGACTCAAGTGTCAGGGGAAAGATCGCAGCCTCGCTTCGCTCGACAGCTCCTACAAAGGCCAGCGGGAGCAAGCAAGCTCCCTCGCCACAAAACCCTTCAAGTCATCAGCGAGACTTGGGCTTCTTGCTGTCCAGCCGGCGCAAATGGCATGTCACCTCTTCACGGTCGTGGTACAGCTGCTTGCAGCCGATCTCCACCTTGATACCCCGGGCCTTGAAGCCCTCGGCAATGCGTTCGAGCAAGCGCTTCACTTCGGCATAACGCTGCTTCATCGGCAGCTTGAGGTTGACCACCGCCTCGCGACAATGGCCCTCGCCGATCCACTCCTCCAGCATCGCCGCATTGCGCGCCGGCTTCTCGACGATGTCGCAGACCATCCAGTCCACCGGCTGCTTGGGCTTGAAGGTAAAGCCATCCGCCATCAGGTGTTGCACCAGACCGGTGTCCATCAGGCTTTCGGCCATCGGGCCGTTGTCGATGGCGGTCACCAGCATGCCGCGATTGACCAGTTGCCAGGTCCAACCGCCCGGCGCCGCCCCCAGGTCCACGCCGGTCATGTCACTGTGCAGGCGCTCGTCCCACTCCTCCCGTGGAATGAAGTGGTGCCAGGCCTCTTCGAGCTTGAGGGTGGAGCGGCTCGGCGCTTCCCGGGGAAACTTCAGCCGTGGGATTCCCATCGGCCACATCGCCGAGTTGTCCGCCTCCGCCAGGCCCAGGAACACTTCGCGGCCACTCTTGAACGTCAGCAGCAGGCGCGGTTTGTGCGGATCGTCCACCAGCTTGCCGGCGCCGGTCAGCGCCTTGCGCAGCGGGCCTTCGAATTTCTTGCAGAAGTTCGACAGTTCCTTGCCATCGTTGGTGTCGACCACTTCCAGCCACAAGCTGCCGCAGACTGGAAACTGCGCCATCTGGGACAGGATGACGCTGATACGGTCGGTTTCCGGCAGATCAATGAACGTGCCACGGGCCCATTGGCGCGGGAAAATCAGCCCGGCGAAACGCTGGCCGCGCATCAGTCGCTCGGCGCCGTCCGCTTCGGTGCAGACGAATTCGGCGCAGGCGCTGGCCGGCTTGGCCTTGGCATAACCGGCCACGTTGAGCCGGGCCGCGTGTTCGGCGATCTCGGAACAGACCTCGCCTTCGAAGCCGGGCCGGCAGTGCATGAAAAGCGTGTTCATTGAAACTCCGTAGCAAAGCCTGTCACGAAAACCGGCGCATGATAACGGACTTCGGAACCCCGAACCTGCCCATAGAGTCCAGTGATTAGTCATCCGCTCAAAACAGGGCTAGGTTAAAGGCTCTGTTCGTCCCGTCAGTCCGTAGCCGTGCGGACTCAAAGGAGTGATTTCAATGCCGTCCCTCGATAGCCTGAAAACCCTTAAAACGCTGCAAGTCGACGCCAGGACCTACCACTATTTCAGTCTGCCGGACGCCGCCCGCAGCCTCGGCGACCTGGACAAGCTGCCTATGTCGCTGAAAGTGCTGCTGGAAAACCTGCTGCGCTGGGAAGATGAAAAAACTGTCACGGGCGCCGATCTCAAGGCGCTGGCCGGGTGGTTGAAGGAGCGTCGCTCCGACCGCGAGATTCAATACCGCCCGGCACGGGTGTTGATGCAAGACTTCACCGGTGTTCCGGCCGTGGTCGACCTGGCCGCCATGCGCGCCGCCGTGGAAAAGGCCGGTGGCGATCCCCAGCGGATCAACCCGCTGTCACCGGTGGACCTGGTGATCGACCACTCGGTGATGGTCGACAAATTCGCCAGCCGCCAGGCGTTCGAGCAGAACGTCGACATCGAGATGCAGCGCAACGGCGAACGCTACGCCTTTCTGCGCTGGGGCCAGAGCGCCTTTGCCAACTTCAGCGTGGTGCCGCCGGGCACCGGTATCTGCCACCAGGTCAACCTCGAATACCTGGGTCGCACCGTATGGACCAAGGAGGAAGACGACCGCACTTACGCCTTCCCGGATACGCTGGTAGGCACCGACTCCCACACCACCATGATCAATGGCCTGGGTGTGCTGGGTTGGGGCGTTGGTGGGATCGAGGCCGAGGCCGCCATGCTCGGCCAACCGGTGTCGATGCTGATTCCCGAGGTCATCGGTTTCAAACTCACCGGCAAGCTGCGCGAAGGCATCACCGCCACCGACCTGGTCCTCACCGTTACCCAGATGCTGCGCAAGAAAGGCGTGGTGGGCAAGTTCGTCGAGTTCTATGGCGATGGCCTCGCTGACCTACCCCTGGCCGACCGCGCCACCATCGCCAACATGGCCCCGGAGTACGGCGCCACGTGCGGCTTCTTCCCGGTGGACGACGTCACCCTGGATTACCTGCGCCTGTCCGGGCGCCCGGCGGAAACGGTGAAACTGGTAGAGGCCTATTGCAAGGCCCAGGACTTGTGGCGCTTGCCCGGCCGGGAACCGGTGTTCACCGACACCCTGGCACTGGACATGGGCAGCGTCGAAGCCAGCCTGGCCGGGCCGAAACGCCCTCAGGACCGGGTTTCGCTGCCTAACGTCGGCCAGGCTTTCAGCGATTTCCTGGGGCTGCAGGTCAAACCCACCAGCAAGGAGGAAGGTCGCCTGGAAAGCGAAGGCGGCGGTGGTGTTGCGGTGGGCAATGCCGATCAGGTGGGCGAGGCCGAGTACGAGTTCGAAGGTCACACCTATCGCCTGAAGAACGGGGCGGTGGTGATCGCGGCCATTACCTCCTGCACCAATACCTCCAACCCCAGTGTGATGATGGCCGCCGGACTGCTGGCGAAAAAAGCCGTGGAAAAAGGCCTGACCCGCAAGCCCTGGGTCAAGAGTTCCCTGGCACCGGGCTCCAAGGTGGTCACCGATTACTACCAGGCCGCCGGCCTGACCGAGTACCTGGATCAACTCGGTTTTGCCTTGGTGGGCTACGGCTGCACCACCTGTATCGGCAACTCCGGCCCCCTGCCGGACCCGATCGAAAAAGCCATCCAGACAGCCGACCTGACCGTGGCCTCGGTACTGTCGGGCAACCGCAACTTCGAAGGCCGCGTGCATCCGCTGGTCAAGACCAACTGGCTGGCCTCGCCGCCCCTGGTGGTGGCTTACGCCCTGGCCGGCACGGTGCGTATCGATATCAGCAGCGAACCACTGGGCAACGACCGCGACGGCCATCCGGTGTACCTGCGGGACATCTGGCCCAGCAGCAAGGAAGTCGCCGACGCCGTGGCCCAGGTGGACACCGGCATGTTCCACAAAGAGTACGCCGCCGTGTTTGCCGGTGACGAGCAGTGGCAGGCCATCAAGGTGCCGCAAGCGGCAACTTACGTTTGGCAGGCGGACTCGACCTACATCCAGCACCCGCCTTTCTTCGACGCCATCGACGGGCCACCACCGGCCATCCGCAACATCGAAGGCGCACGGGTGCTGGCCCTGCTTGGCGATTCGGTCACCACCGACCACATCTCCCCCGCCGGCAATATCAAGGCCGACAGTCCGGCCGGGCGGTACCTGCGCGAACAGGGCGTGGAGCCTCGGGATTTCAACTCCTACGGTTCAAGGCGCGGCAACCATCAGGTGATGATGCGCGGCACGTTCGCCAACATCCGGATCCGCAACGAAATGCTCGGCGGCGAGGAAGGCGGCAACACGATCTACATCCCCAGCGGCGAAAGAATGCCGATCTACGACGCCGCCATGTTGTACCAGGCCAACGGCACGCCGCTGGTGGTGATCGCGGGCCAGGAATACGGCACCGGCTCCAGTCGGGACTGGGCGGCCAAGGGTACGAACCTGTTGGGGGTCAAGGCGGTGATCGCCGAAAGCTTCGAGCGCATCCACCGTTCCAACCTGGTGGGCATGGGCGTCCTGCCGTTGCAGTTCAAGCTCGATCAGAATCGCAAGAGCCTGAACCTGACCGGCAAGGAGACCCTGGACATCCTCGGCCTGAACGACATCGAACTGACGCCACGGATGAACCTGCCACTGGTGATCACCCGCGAGGACGGTAGCCAGGAGCGGATCGAGGTGCTGTGTCGGATCGACACCTTGAATGAGGTGGAATATTTCAAGGCGGGGGGATCCTGCACTATGTGCTGCGGCAACTGATTGCCGGTTGAAAATCATCGTGGCGAGGGAGCTTGCTCCCGCTGGGCTCTGTAGGAGCTGGCGAAGGCTCGGGCCGCGTTCGGACGATCTTTTGATCTTTCGCTTGGGACTCAAGTGTCTGGGGAAAGATCGCAGTCTCGCTTCGCTCGGCAGCTCCTACAGGACGCAGCCCAACGGGAGCAAGCTCTCTCGCCACGGATTCATCCTCTCGAACACATGAATTTTTTGTATCGGCCCGCTTATAATCCCCCGCTGGCGCTCAAGGACCTGAGCCCGCCAACGACTTCCACCCTCCTACGCATGAATCTGCATGGATACAAATTGTGCTCTTTGCGCGACATGGCAGCGTCGTGGACGCGGCGGCCATTTTCGCCAAAGCTTCACAGTCTAAAAGGATGTTATATGCCCGCTCTACCCTGGCCCTACCTGGCCTTCCTGTCCGTCGGCTACTGCCTGGCCCTGGTCTATGGAAAACTGGCCTGGACCGCCGCCATCTCAATCGCGCTGCTGCTGCTCGCAGGTTATGCGGTTCGCCAGCAGACAATACCGGTCGGCCGATTTCTCGGTCACGCCCTTTTCCTCGTGCTGGCCCTGGCGCTGGCCTTGCACTGGATGCCGGGCTTTTTCAACGGACGGGCCATTGCGCCCCATCGCCTGACCGATGACGCCGTACCGTTTGCCATGTACTTCAACCAGGACAAGCCGCTGATCGGCTTCTGGCTGTTGCTGGCGTGTCCATGGATCGTCGGCCGGCGCACGCTTGGCCTGTCGATCCTGGCCACGGCCCTGGGCCTGGCGCTGAGCGCGATATTGGCCCTGGGCGGGGCGATCGTGCTGGGCATGATCCACTGGGCACCGAAGTGGCCGGACCAGGCATGGATCTGGGTCGCCAACAACCTTTTACTGGTGACGGTGGTGGAGGAAGCGCTGTTTCGTGGTTACATCCAAGGCGGCCTGAGCCGGCGCTTCAGTCATCTGGCCCACGGCGACAACCTCGCATTGTTCCTGGCCTCGCTGCTGTTCGGCCTGGTCCATGCCGGCGCGGGTTGGCAATGGGTGCTGCTGTCGGGCCTGGCGGGGATCGGCTACGGTCTCGCCTATCGTTCTGGCGGCCTGGGCGCGGCAATTGCCACCCACTTCGGCCTCAATCTGCTTCACTTCGCCCTGTTTACCTACCCGATGCTGGCGTGATACCGACGGGGAGAAATAACTTCAATAAAAACCTGACGTTGCCGACAACCTTTCAAAGCCTTGCGGATTTTTCCCCACCATGCGTAACAACCAACCCGTCACACAACGCGAAAGGTCCTTCCCGGCCCAGCAACGATTGATTTCCACCACCGATGCCAAGGGTGTGATCACCTATTGCAACGATGCATTCGTTGAAATCAGCGGTTTTTCCAAAGAAGAACTGATCCGCGCGCCGCACAATCTGGTGCGTCATCCCGATGTCCCGTCGGCCGTGTTCGCCCATATGTGGAACACCCTGAAACAAGGCTTGCCATGGATGGGCATCGTCAAGAATCGCTGCAAGAGCGGCGACCATTACTGGGTCAACGCCTATGTCACGCCGGTGTTCGAGGGCAATCAGGTAGTGGGCTACGAGTCGGTGCGGGTCAAGCCGTCCGCCGAGCAGATCGCCCGGGCCGAAGCCCTGTATAAGCGCATCAACCAGGGCAAGCCCGCAGTCCCGGGCAGCGACAAGTGGGTGCCGATGCTGCAGGACTGGCTGCCGTTCATCCTGGTCAGCCAATTGAGCTTCGTCGTGGGTGCATTCCTTGATTCTTCCTGGGGCTTTGCCTTGGCCGCCTTGCTGTCGGTGCCCCTGGGGTTGATGGGCCTGCAATGGCAACAACGCGGGGTCAAGCGCCTGCTGCGCCTGGCCGAGCAGACCACCTCCGACCCACTGATTGCCCGGATGTACACCGACAGCCGTGGCGCCCAGGCGCGGCTGGAGATGTCGATCCTCAGCCAGGAAGCTCGCCTGAAAACCTGCCTGACCCGGTTGCAGGACACCGCCGAGCACCTCAACGAGCAGGCGCGGCAGTCCAATACCCTGGCCCACAACAGCTCCAGCGGCCTGGAGCGCCAGCGCGTGGAAACCGAACAGGTGGCCACGGCGGTCAACCAGATGGCTGCCACCACCCAGGAAGTTGCCAGCCACGTGCAACGCACCGCCGACGCCACCCAGGAAGCCAACCGCCTGACCGGTAGCGGACGCGACATTGCCGGGGAAACCCGCGAAGCCATCGAGCGCCTGTCGGTGGTGGTAGGCGAAACCGGCCAGACCGTGACCCAATTGGCCAAGGACAGCGACGAAATCGGTGGCGTGGTGGATGTGATCAAAGGCATCGCCGACCAGACCAACCTGCTGGCCCTCAACGCCGCCATCGAAGCGGCCCGTGCCGGCGAGATGGGTCGCGGTTTTGCCGTGGTGGCCGATGAAGTCCGGCAACTGGCGCAACGCACCAGCGAATCCACCGGGCAGATCCATGCCCTGATCGCCAAGCTCCAGCAGACCGCCACCAATGCCGTGCAGACCATGGACGCCGGTCATCGCCAGGCCGAAGAAGGCGTGGCGCGGGTGATGGAAGCGGACCAGGCACTGGTGGGCATCAGCGAAGCGGTGGCCAACATCACCGACATGACCACCCAGATCGCCGCCGCCACGGAGGAACAAAGCTCGGTGGCCGAGGAGATCAGCCGCAACATCAGCAATATCTCCGAGCTGGCCGACCAGACCTCGGGCCAGGCCCACAGCTCGGCGCTGCTCAGCGAAGAACTGACCCGCACGGCCAATACCCAGTACTCGTTGGTGGAGCGGTTCAACCGCTGATACTGACTGGCAATAAAAAACCCGGACAGCGCAAGCTTCCGGGTTTTTTATTGCCTGAATGGCGGGCTATCGCGGGCCGGTTCGCCCATAAGGGTTCAGGGTGTCCTTGTAGATCCGATAAATCTATAGCCAGCTTCCTAAAATAAAACGACAAAACCTTATATAAAACTCCATTTTCATTACACGACGAAATCAATTAACACTTACCCTACAAACCATCTCACACCACCTGTCAACTCTGACAGTAGACATGTCTCGCCGTAGGTTCACCATGGAAAAGCCGTAGAAAAAATCTCTATCTACAATCTTAACTATACAAGGATTTTCATATGAACACTCAAACCCTGTTCATTCCAAAAGACAAAACACCAACACTTAAGGAAAACGTATTTACCTGGAACCTCAGCGGGAACCCCATCGTCGCCAACAAGGCGTTTTTCTACTTGCATGTATTTCCACCAACCGGAGAGAAAAGTTGGGCTTTTAGCGGAAGTACTGGTGCTTTAGAAGAAGAAAATTTATTCATCTTTGGCTTTTCAGTTCCTTACATTAGCGAAGATGTATTCGACAACAGTTACACGCTAGACGGCGGCCTCCATTTCTATCACGGCCATTCTATTCCTGCACCAGAAGGTTTCTGGGGTTATCAAGTAGTCACCGCAGACTCAGCAGAATTGAGCGTCCGCCTCGATCCTGTTAAAAGAACAGCCAGCGGTGATTTCGCGGCTGTCTTCAGAACGGATGGATATCGGTTGGATCCGAGAGGCACATTCAATTTAAGAATGGATGATCAGAATTAATGGAAATCGCCATCTCTTATCATCTGAAACGATAATGGCCTGGCCGACCATTATCGCGAGCAGGCTCGCTCCCACAGAGGTTCTGGACCGTTCATTCAAATGCATCCCAATTGAGGGAGCGAGCCCGCCCGCGTTAAGTCACTTGCAATCAACAAATGGCTGATTGAAGAAACGCTGCTACCTTGCCCGCCGCAGCCTCCAGGTGTTGCTCATGACTAAACCCCGAAGCCTTCAGAGGTTTCAAATCATGATCCCCCGCTACCAACCACATCACCTCAATAGCGGGTGACAAGGCATATCCCTGCACCGCCTCACGATTACCCAAGGCATCGCGTTCACCCTGGACGATCAACGCCGGGGTCTTCAACCCGGCCAAATGCTCGACCCGCGGCTTTTCCGGCTTGCCCGCCGCATAGAACGGATAACCCAGGCACACCAACCCATCACACCCCAGCTCGTCGGCCAGCAGGCTGGCCATCCGCCCGCCCATGGACTTGCCACCGATAGCCAGCCGTCCAGCGACATAAGGCCGCACCAACGCGTATACCTCACGCCAGCATTCGAGCAGTTTCGGCGCCGGATTGGGCGGACGTTTGCCCCCGTCCAGGCGCCGCTGGGCCATGTAGGGAAACTCAAAGCGCAACACGTTGACCCCATGCGCAGCAAGGCGCGCCGCCATTTCGTTCATGAATCCGCTATCCATCGGCGCGCCGGCCCCGTGGGCGAGGATCAGGGTGGGCGCCCCGTCGCCGACGCCGGATTGCGCGGGCGTCCACAGCCAACCGTGTTGCGCCACGCACCGTGCCCATTGATCCCCGTCAATACTGGCCTTGTGCTGTTTGTCCATGCTTGCCTCGCTTTCAGTCTGCCTATAACTCCAGGCGAAGATGCCGCGCTGCCTTGCGCAGGCGCGCTCTTCGGCTGAACCGTGGATGGGGAACCATGAACACTTCTATCAGTACCGCCTACAACTACAAGGTGGTCCGCCAATTCGCCATTATGACGGTGGTGTGGGGCATCGTCGGCATGGGGCTCGGGGTTTTTCTCGCGGCTCAATTGGTCTGGCCGCAGCTCAACTTCGATTTGCCCTGGACCAGCTTCGGCCGCCTGCGCCCGCTGCACACCAACGCGGTGATTTTCGCCTTCGGTGGCTGCGCCCTGTTCGCCAGCTCGTTCTATTCGGTGCAGCGCACCTGCCAGACCCAGCTGTTTGCACCGAAAATCGCTGCGTTCTGCTTCTGGGGCTGGCAACTGGTGATCCTGCTGGCGGCCATCAGCCTGCCGCTGGGCTACACCAGTTCCAAGGAGTACGCCGAGCTGGAATGGCCGATCGACATCCTGATCACCATCGTCTGGGTCGCCTACGCCATCGTGTTCTTCGGTACCGTGGCCAAGCGCAACACCAAGCACATCTACGTGGGTAACTGGTTCTTCGGCGGCTTCATCCTGACCGTGGCGATCCTGCACATCGTCAACAACCTGGAATTGCCGGTGAGTTTCACCAAGTCCTACTCGGTGTACGCCGGGGCCACGGACGCGATGGTGCAGTGGTGGTACGGCCACAATGCCGTGGGCTTTTTCCTTACCGCCGGTTTCCTGGGGATGATGTATTACTTCGTGCCGAAACAGGCCGAGCGCCCGGTGTATTCCTATCGCTTGTCCATCGTGCACTTCTGGGCGCTGATCACCCTGTACATCTGGGCCGGCCCCCACCACCTGCACTACACCGCGCTGCCCGACTGGGCGCAATCGCTGGGCATGGTGATGTCGCTGATCCTGCTGGCACCCAGTTGGGGCGGCATGATCAACGGCATGATGACCCTCTCGGGCGCCTGGCATAAATTGCGCAGCGATCCGATCCTGCGCTTTCTGGTGGTGTCCCTGGCGTTCTACGGCATGTCGACCTTCGAAGGTCCGATGATGGCGATCAAGACCGTCAACGCCCTCTCCCACTACACCGACTGGACCATCGGCCACGTCCACGCCGGCGCCCTCGGCTGGGTGGCGATGATTTCCATCGGCGCGTTGTATCACATGATCCCGAAAGTCTTCGACCGGCCGCAGATGCACAGCATCGGCCTGATCAACGCGCACTTCTGGCTCGCGACCATCGGCACCGTGCTCTACATCGCCTCGATGTGGGTCAACGGCATCGCCCAGGGCCTGATGTGGCGTGCGGTGAACGAGGACGGCACGCTCACTTACTCCTTCGTCGAAACCCTGGTGGCCAGCCATCCCGGCTTCATCGTGCGGTTGGTGGGCGGGGCGGTCTTTCTCAGCGGCATGCTGCTGATGGCCTACAACACCTGGCGCACCGTGCGGGCCTATCAGCCTGCCGAAGCCGCCGTTGCCGCGCAGATGGCTTGAGGAGTCCGCCATGAAACACGAAGCAATCGAAAAAAACGTCGGCCTGCTGATGCTGCTGATGGTCCTGGCCGTGAGCATCGGCGGTCTGACCCAGATCGTGCCGTTGTTCTTCCAGGACGTGACCAACAAGCCGGTGGACGGCATGAAGCCCTACACCGCCCTGCAACTGGAAGGCCGCGACATCTACATCCGCGAAGGTTGCGTCGGCTGCCATTCGCAGATGATCCGCCCGTTCCGCGCCGAGACCGAGCGCTATGGCCACTACTCGGTGGCCGGCGAAAGCGTCTGGGACCACCCGTTCCTGTGGGGCTCCAAGCGCACCGGGCCGGACCTGGCCCGGGTCGGCGCACGCTACTCCGATGACTGGCACCGTGCGCACCTGTACAACCCGCGCAACGTGGTGCCCGAGTCGAAGATGCCGGCCTATCCATGGCTGGTGACCCAGGCGGTGGACAGCCGCCACACCGAGGCCAAGCTACGCGCCATGCGCACCCTCGGCGTGCCGTACAGCGACGACGACATTGCCGGCAGCGTGGCCTCGCTCAAGGGCAAGACCGAAATGGACGCCCTGGTGGCCTACCTGCAAGTGCTCGGCACTGCCATCAAGAGCAAGAGGTGAGCCCCATGTTTTTTGAGATGAGCACTGGAATGATCCGCGGCCTGGGCACGGTCGTGGTGTTCGTAGCCTTCATCGGCCTGATCCTCTGGGTGTTCAGCAGCAAGCGCGGCCCGGAATTCGCCCAGGCGCGCCTGCTGCCGTTCGCCGACGAACCACCCGCCGACATCGTCCATCCCCAAGACCCTGCAACAAGGAGTACCCGGCCATGACCACCTTCTGGAGTACGTGGATCTGCGTACTGACCCTCGGCAGCCTGATCGGCCTGACCTGGCTGTTGATCGGCACCCGCAAGGGCGAGACCAAGGGCAGCGTCGACCAGACCATGGGCCACAGCTTCGACGGCATCGAGGAATACGACAACCCGCTGCCGCAATGGTGGTTCCTGCTGTTCGCCGGCACCCTGGTATTTTCCGTCGGCTACCTGGTGCTGTACCCGGGCCTGGGTAATTGGAAAGGCATCCTGCCCGGCTACGACAATGGCTGGACCGGCGTCCATGAATGGGAAAAGGAGATGGCCAGGGCCGACGCCAGGTTCGGACCGATCTTCGCCAAATTCGCGGCGATGCCCGTAGAAGAAGTCGCCAAGGACCCGCAGGCCTTGAAAATGGGTGGCCGCCTGTTCGCCTCCAACTGCTCGGTCTGCCACGGCTCGGACGCCAAGGGCGCCTTCGGCTTCCCGAACCTGGTCGACACCAACTGGCGCTGGGGCGGCGCGGCCGACACCATCAAGACCACCATCATGGGCGGTCGCATGGCGGCGATGCCGGCCTGGGGTGAAATGCTGGGAGATGCCGGGGTGAAGAACGTGGCGGCGTATGTACGCCATGAACTGGCCGGCCTGCCCCTGCCGGCCGACCACGGTGCCGACCTGCAAGCCGGCCAGCAGGCGTTCAGCACCACCTGCGCCGCTTGCCACGGCGCCAACGGCCAAGGCACCGAAGCCATGGGCGCGCCGAACCTGACGCAACCGGCCGGCTTCATCTACGGCACCAGCCTGGCGCAGTTGCAACAGACCATCCGCCATGGCCGCCAGGGCCAGATGCCGGCGCAGAGCGAACTGCTCGGCAACGATAAGGTGCAACTGCTCGCGGCTTACGTCTACAGCCTCTCGAAGGGGAAAGAGCAGTTTGACGGCGAGCCGCAAGCTTCAAGCGTCAAGTAAAGGCAAAAGCAAGCGCTGCAAGCGACGAGTACCTACTTGCAGCTTGCAGCTCGAAACTCGTAGCTGCTTCTATTTGTCGCACCCTCCCCAGGTCTTTCTTTCGGTTCCCCGGAATCGGGTCTAAGCTTGCCTCTGCGTGTACTGGCGACTGCCGGTTTCAGGTCGACCCGACCCGATGTGTTCGACAATCGTTCGACAAAAACGCCGTAAAGACAGGCAGATACCGGCTGTGGCGACAACGGCCCGGTATCACCCGAACGCCGTGTTTGAACACACCCCGTTACAACCGACCCGACCCCCTCGCCTTTTTCCTTCGGCGCAACAATTTGTCGAGGGCCCATTTTGTCCTTACGCGGCGCATGGAAAGGCCGCAGAATCAGCTTTTGAAAGCATTGACCCAGGTCATGGCGCGTTGCAATGACCCCCCGCTTTCTCCATACTTGCGGCCGATTTTTATCCTAATAAAACACCCAAACCGTGGAACCTTAGAATGAGCACAGCAATCAGTCCGACTGCTTATAACTATAAGGTAGTCCGCCAGTTCGCCATCATGACGGTGGTCTGGGGGATCCTTGGCATGGGGCTCGGTGTCTTCATCGCCTCGCAACTGGTCTGGCCGGAGTTGAACTTCGATCTGCCATGGACGACGTTTGGACGCCTGCGCCCGCTGCACACCAACCTGGTGATCTTCGCCTTCGGTGGTTGTGCATTGTTTGCCACTTCCTACTACGTCGTGCAGCGAACCTGCCAGACGCGACTGATCTCCGACAGCCTTGCGGCCTTCACCTTCTGGGGTTGGCAAGCGGTCATCGTCGGCGCGATCGTGACCTTGCCCATGGGTTTGACCACCACCAAGGAATACGCGGAACTGGAATGGCCCCTGGCTATTCTGCTGGCCATCGTCTGGGTGACCTACGGCCTGGTGTTCTTCGGCACCATCGTCAAGCGCAAGACCAAGCACATCTATGTCGGTAACTGGTTCTACGGTGCCTTCATCGTCGTGACGGCCATGCTGCACATCGTCAACCACATGTCGTTGCCGGTCAGCCTGTTCAAGTCGTACTCGGCCTACTCGGGCGCGACCGACGCGATGATCCAGTGGTGGTACGGCCACAACGCCGTGGGCTTCTTCCTGACCACCGGCTTCCTGGGGATGATGTACTACTTCGTGCCGAAACAGGCCGAGCGTCCGATCTACTCCTATCGCCTGTCCATCGTCCACTTCTGGGCGCTGATCACCCTGTACATCTGGGCCGGTCCCCACCACCTGCACTACACCGCACTGCCGGACTGGGCGCAGTCCCTGGGCATGGCGATGTCGATCATCCTGCTGGCGCCAAGCTGGGGCGGCATGATCAACGGCATGATGACCCTGTCGGGCGCCTGGCATAAGCTGCGCACCGACCCGATCCTGCGCTTTTTGGTGGTGTCCCTGGCGTTCTACGGCATGTCGACCTTCGAAGGCCCGATGATGGCCATCAAGACCGTCAACTCCCTGAGCCACTACACCGACTGGACCATCGGCCACGTCCACGCCGGCGCGCTCGGCTGGGTCGCGATGATTTCCATCGGCGCCATCTACCACATGATCCCGAAACTGTTCGGTCGTGCGCAGATGCACAGCACGCCGCTGATCAACGCGCACTTCTGGCTCGCGACCATCGGTACCGTGCTCTACATCGCCTCGATGTGGGTCAACGGCATCACCCAGGGCCTGATGTGGCGTGCGATCAACGACGACGGCACCCTGACCTACTCGTTCGTCGAAGCGCTGCAAGCCAGCCACCCTGGCTACATCGTCCGTGCCCTGGGCGGCGCGTTCTTCGCCAGCGGCATGCTGTTCATGGCCTACAACGTGTATCGCACCGTTCGTGCTTCTGACCCGGCTGAAGCTGAAGCCGCCGCCAAGATCGCCGTAGTTGGAGCTCACTGATGAAGCACGAAGCAGTAGAGAAGAATATCGGCCTGCTGGCCTTCTTCATGGTCATCGCTGTGAGCATCGGCGGCCTGACCCAGATCGTTCCGCTGTTCTTCCAGGACGTGACCAACAAGCCGGTCGAAGGCATGAAGCCACGTACCGCCCTTGAACTGGAAGGCCGCGACATCTACATCGCCAACGGCTGTGTCGGCTGCCACTCGCAGATGATCCGTCCGTTCCGCGCCGAGACCGAACGCTACGGCCACTACTCGGTCGCCGGTGAAAGCGTCTGGGACCACCCGTTCCTGTGGGGTTCCAAGCGTACCGGTCCGGACCTGGCCCGCGTTGGCGGTCGTTACTCCGATGACTGGCACCGTGCGCACTTGTACAACCCGCGCAACGTGGTGCCCGAGTCGAAAATGCCGGCCTACCCGTTCCTCGTGGAAAACAAGCTCGACGGCAAAGACACCGCGAAAAAAATGGAAGTCCTGCGCACCCTGGGCGTGCCTTACACCGACGAAGACATCGCCGGTGCCAGGGATGCCGTGAAGGGCAAGACCGAAATGGACGCGCTGGTGGCCTATCTGCAAGGCCTGGGCACCATCATCAAAAGCAAACGGTGATTCTTAATGGATATCGGGATGATTCGCGGCCTGGGCACCGTCGTCGTGATGGTGGCTTTTATCGGCCTGGCCCTGTGGGTGTTCAGCCCCAAGCGCAAGTCGGAGTTTGACGACGCGACCTTGCTGCCGTTCGCGGATGATCCCGAAGCCATCAAGCACGTCGAGCAAGCTTCTAGGAGTAACAAAGAATGACAACGTTCTGGAGTCTGTACGTCACAGTCCTCAGCCTGGGAACGATCTTCTCCCTGACCTGGCTGCTGCTGTCGACCCGCAAGGGCCAGCGCAGCGAGTCCACCGAAGAGACGGTTGGCCATTCCTTCGACGGGATCGAGGAATACGACAACCCGCTGCCGAAATGGTGGTTCATGCTGTTCGTGGGCACCATCGTGTTCGCCCTCGGCTACCTGGCGCTCTACCCTGGCCTGGGCAACTGGAAAGGCCTGCTGCCAGGCTATAACTACCTGGACACCGAAAAGCAGACCGCCTTCGCCAACGGCCAGACCGGCTGGACCGGCGTGCATGAGTGGGAAAAGGAAATGGCCCGTTCGGATGCCAAGTTCGGCCCGATCTTCGCCAAGTTCGCCTCCATGCCGATCGAAGAAGTGGCCAAGGATCCACAAGCCTTGAAGATGGGTGGCCGCCTGTTCGCCTCCAACTGCTCGGTCTGCCACGGTTCCGACGCCAAGGGTGCCTATGGCTTCCCCAACCTGACCGACGTCGACTGGCGCTGGGGCGGTGAGCCGGAAACCATCAAGACCACCATCATGGGCGGTCGTCATGCGGTGATGCCGGGCTGGGCTGCGGTGGTCGGCGAGCAAGGTGTCGCCGACGTGGCGTCTTACCTGGTGACCAGCCTGCACGGTCGCAAACTGCCGGAAGGCGCCAAGGCCGACCCGGCCAATGGCCAGAAACTCTTCGCTGCCAACTGCGTGGCCTGCCACGGTCCGGCAGGCAAGGGGACTCCAGCCATGGGCGCACCCGACCTGACGCACCCGGCCGCGTTCATCTACGGCTCGAGCTTCGCGCAACTGCAGCAGACCATCCGCTACGGCCGCCAGGGCCAGATGCCGGCCCAGGCCGACCTGCAAGGCAACGACAAGGTCCACCTGCTGGCCGCCTATGTCTACAGCCTGTCCCACGGCGAAAAGGCTCCGGCCGCTGACGCCCAGTAAGGCTTACGCCTGACACACTAAAGGCCCCGTCAATGCAGATTGACGGGGCCTTTTTTGTTTGCCCTGTGGGACAGCACGATGCGGCTTCAGCTTGCGAGGGTTCCGCTCAAGTAGTAACGTGCCTACATCACCGCTCAATGAGGGCACGATCATGTCCATCACTACCCTTTCCAGTCGCGAATTCAATCACGACACAAGTGGTGCCAAAAAAGCCACCCGTGAAGGGCCGGTCATCATCACTGACCGTGGCAAGCCGGCCCATGTGCTGCTAAGCATTGAGGAGTACCAGAAACTGACTGGCGTCAGCGCCAGCATCGTCGAGTTGCTGGTCATGCCCGATGCGCCGGATATCGATTTCGACACCGAGCGTGCCGTCATCACTCCCCGTCCGGTGGACCTGTCCTGATGTTTCTACTCGATACCAATGTCATCTCGGAACTGCGCAAACCCCAGGCCGATAAAAACGTCCAGGCCTGGGCCCGGAGCGTGCCCGCCCCCAGCCTCTATGTCTCGGCAATTACCGTACTGGAACTGGAAACCGGTGTGTTGCGTTTCGAACGCAAGGACCCGGCGCAGGGCAGTCGCCTGCGTACCTGGCTGGATAAGCATGTCCTGCCCGCATTCGCCGGCAGGATCCTGGCAGTCGACCGCGCCGTGGCGCTGCGCTGCGCCCACCTGCATGTTCCTGATCGCAGCAATGAATGCGATGCACTGATCGCCGCCACCGCATTGGTTCACGGTTTGACCGTGGTCACGCGCAATGTGGCCGATTTCCAAGGCAGCGGCGTGGCATTGCTCAACCCCTGGATGAATTGATAATCCCTAGCCACAGATCCACCCTGCTTGCGACCTGAACAGGGGATGCTGGAGAAATGTCTATAGTCAATTGATCTGGGTCATGACTTGTTACATCCGCTACACCATTCGGCCCCTGCCCCCAACGCGACCAAAGGTCGCACCCTTGAGCTAGAGCGACAGGCGTATCATTGCGCCATTGCAACACCCTTTCTGACCGTGGTCGGCACGCACTGGCCCCGGCACTTTTCCACTGCCGTGGGATGCATTTTGATGAGCAACCAGATTCCGGTACATGACGTTACCCCGCCTGCCAAGGACGCCAACAAGAGCGTCGACCTGTACGCCTCTCGGGAAAAAATCTACACCCGTGCCTTCACCGGTCTGTTCCGCAATCTGCGGATGGTCGGCGGAGCCTTTTTGTTCCTGCTGTATTTCGGCACCGTCTGGCTGAACTGGGGCGGCCACCAGGCCGTCTGGTGGAACCTGCCGGAACGCAAATTCTTTATTTTCGGTGCAACCTTCTGGCCCCAGGACTTCATCCTGTTGTCCGGGCTGCTGATCATTGCCGCCTTCGGCCTGTTCTTCATCACGGTCTATGCCGGACGGGTATGGTGCGGCTATACCTGCCCGCAAAGCGTGTGGACCTGGATCTTCATGTGGTGCGAAAAAGTCACCGAAGGCGACCGCAACCAGCGCATCAAGCTGGACAAGGCGCCCATGGGGGTCAACAAGTTCCTGCGCAAACTCACCAAGCACAGCCTCTGGCTGCTGATCGGTTTTGTCACCGGCATGACCTTCGTCGGTTACTTCACGCCGATCCGCGATCTGGTGTTCGAGTTCTTCACCGGCGAGGCCGATGGCTGGTCGTATTTCTGGGTCGGTTTCTTCACCCTCGCCACTTATGGCAACGCCGGCTGGCTGCGCGAGCAGGTGTGCATCTACATGTGCCCTTATGCCCGCTTCCAGAGCGTGATGTTCGACAAGGACACACTGATCGTGTCCTACGACCCGCGTCGCGGCGAAGGCCGTGGCCCACGCAAGAAAGGCATCGACTACAAGGCCCTGGGCCTCGGCGATTGCATCGATTGCACCATGTGCGTCCAGGTCTGCCCCACCGGCATCGACATCCGCGATGGCCTGCAGATCGAGTGCATCGGCTGCGCCGCCTGCATCGACGCCTGCGACAACATCATGGACAAGATGGATTACCCGCGCGGGCTGATCAGCTACACCACCGAACACAACCTGTCTGGGCAGAAAACCCATAAACTGCGCCCGCGCCTGATCGGCTATGCCCTGGTACTGCTGGCGATGATCAGCCTGCTGGTGACGGCGTTCTTCATGCGTTCGCTGGTGGGTTTCGATGTCAGCAAGGACCGCGTGCTGTTCCGCGAAAACGCCGAAGGCCGGATCGAGAACGTCTACAGCCTGAAGATCATGAACAAGGACCAGCGCGATCATACGTACGTGCTGGAGGCCACCGGCCTGCCTGACCTGAAGCTGCAAGGCCGACGGGAAATCAAGGTCGCGGCCGGCGATATCTTCAGCCAGCCGGTGGAATTGTCCAGCGCACCGGATCAACTGCCGTCGAGCACCAACGAGGTGACCTTCATCCTCAAGGATGCCGATGACGACAGCGTCCATGTCGAAGCCAAGAGCCGGTTCATCGGCCCACAAATTCGTTGAGAGAACTGAACATGCCTGCAGCAACCGCCACCAGCCCTTGGTACAAGCACCTCTGGCCCTGGATCATCATCGGGATCCTGACCTGCTCGGTGACGTTGAGCCTGACGATGGTGACCATTGCGGTGAAGAACCCGGACAACCTGGTCAACGACAACTACTACGAAGCCGGCAAGGGCATCAACCGTTCGCTGGAGCGCGAACTGCTGGCCCAGACCCTGCAGTTGCATGCCAACGTGCAGATGGATGATGTCACTGGCGAGGTGAACCTGCGCCTGAGCGGCAACAGCCGCCCGCAGACTCTGGAACTGAGCCTGATCTCGCCGACCCAGCCGGAGAAGGACCGCAAGGTGGTCCTGACCCGCAATGACAGCGAACCGGGGCGCTATGTCGGCCAGTTGACGGACAAGATCGAAGGCCGGCGCTTTGTCGAATTGCTGGGGGTGGAAAACGACAAGACCTGGCGCCTGTTCGAAGAAGAGCAGGTCAACCACGACCAGGCCATCCTGCTCGGCGATGAGCCGCTGCAAGGTGCTGAAGACCTGAAGAAGTAGGCCGTCTTTCTGTGGTTCTGATTGTTCCCACGCTCCGCGTGGGAACACAGCCCGGGACGCTCCGCGTCCCCTCGCAAGCGTGACGCGGAGCGTCACAGGATGCGTTCCCACGCAGAGCATGGGAACGATCATTGGACAACGTTCTGTGAAAACGCAATGAATACGCCCCTGCCCTGCTACCACTGCGCCCTGCCCGTCCCCCCCGGCAGTCGCTTCACCGCCGTTGTCCTCGGTGAAACCCGCGAGCTGTGCTGCCCGGGTTGCCAGGCGGTGGCCGAGGCCATTGTTGCCGGCGGGCTGGAGAGTTATTACCAGCATCGCAGCGAAGCATCGGCCAACCCTGAAACCCTGCCCGTCCAATTGACCGATGAACTGGCGTTGTACGATCGTCCCGACGTGCAGCAATCGTTCGTGCGCCACGAAGGTGAACTGGCCGAAACCACCCTGCTGATGGAAGGCATCAGTTGCGCCGCCTGCGGCTGGTTGATCGAAAAACAGTTGCGCAGTCTGCCGGCCGTGGCCGAAGCACGGTTGAACCTGTCCAATCATCGCTTGCAGGTGCGTTGGGCCGACGCGGAACTGCCGCTGAGTACCCTGCTCGCCGAATTGCGCCAGATCGGCTACGTCGCCCACCCGTACCAGGCCGACCAGGCCAGCGAGCAACTGGCCGCGCAAAACCGCCTGGCCCTGCGCCAGCTCGGCGTGGCCGGGCTGCTGTGGTTCCAGGCCATGATGGCGACCATGGCGACCTGGCCGGAATTCAACATCGACCTGAGCCCGGAGATGCACACCATCCTGCGCTGGGTTGCGCTGTTTCTCACCACGCCCATCGTGTTCTACAGCTGCGCACCCTTCTTCAAAGGCGCGATGCGCGACCTGCGCACCCGCAACCTGACCATGGATGTCTCGGTGTCCCTGGCGATCGGCAGCGCCTATGTCGCCGGGATCTGGACCTCCATCTCCGGCGTGGGCGAGCTGTATTTCGACGCCGTGGGCATGTTCGCGCTGTTCCTGCTGGCCGGCCGCTACCTGGAGCGTCGGGCCAGGGAGCGCACCGCCGCCGCCACCGCGCAACTGGTCAATCTGTTGCCGGCCTCGTGCCTGCGCCTCGAAGCCAACGGCCAGAGCGAACGCATCCTGCTCAGCGAATTGCGTACAGGCGACCGGGTGCTGGTGCATCCAGGATCGGTCCTGCCGGCCGATGGCAGGATCCTCGACGGCCAGTCCAGCATCGACGAATCCCTGCTGACCGGCGAGTACCTGCCGCAGCCGCGCCAGGCGGGCGATGCGGTTACCGCGGGCACGTTGAACGTCGAAGGCGCCTTGACCGTCGAGGTGCAAGCGTTGGGACAGGACACCCGTCTGTCCGCCATCGTGCGACTGCTGGAGCGTGCCCAGGCCGAGAAGCCGCGACTGGCGGAAATCGCCGACCGTGCGGCCCAATGGTTCCTGCTGTTTTCCCTGGTCGCCGCTGCCGCCATCGGATTGCTGTGGTGGCAGCTGGATGCGTCCCGCGCCTTCTGGATTGTTCTGTCGATGCTGGTCGCCACCTGTCCTTGCGCGTTGTCCCTCGCCACGCCGACCGCCCTCACTGCCGCCACCGGCACCCTGCACAAACTCGGTCTGCTGCTGACCCGGGGGCATGTCCTGGAAGGCCTGAACCAGATCGATACGGTGATTTTCGACAAGACCGGCACCCTCACCGAAGGCCGCCTGGCCTTGCGCGCCATTCGCCCTCTGGCCAGCCTCGACAGCGACCAGTGCCTGGCGCTGGCCGCTGCCCTGGAAAACCGCTCCGAGCACCCCATCGCACGGGCCTTTGGCCGCGCACCGCTGGCCGCCGAACAGGTACAGAGCACTCCCGGACTGGGGCTGGAAGGCCAGGTGGGCGAACAGCGCCTGCGCATCGGCCAACCCGGTTTTGTCTGCGAACTGAGCCGCACGGCAGCGCTGCAAATGCCGGACGAAGCCGGCCAATGGCTGCTGCTGGGCGATGCCAGCGGGCCCTTGGCCTGGTTCGTCCTCGACGACCGTCTGCGCGCCGACGCCCCGGCCTTGCTGGCGGCCTGCAAGGCGCGCGGCTGGCGGACACTGCTGCTCTCGGGCGACAGTTCGCCGATGGTTGCCAGCGTCGCCGCCGAACTGGACATCGACGAGGCCCGGGGCGGTCTGCGTCCGGACGACAAACTGGCGGTACTGCAGCAGTTGCACCAGCAAGGCCGCAAGGTGCTGATGCTCGGCGACGGGGTCAACGATGTGCCGGTGCTGGCGGCAGCGGACATCAGCGTTGCCATGGGCTCGGCCACCGACCTGGCCAAGACCAGCGCCGACGCGGTGCTGCTGTCCAATCGTCTCGATGCCCTGGTCCACGCCTTCAACCTGGCCCGGCGCACCCGTCGGGTGATCATCGAGAACCTGGTGTGGGCGGCGCTGTACAATGGCCTCATGTTGCCGTTCGCCGCCCTCGGCTGGATTACCCCGGCGTGGGCCGCGGTCGGCATGTCCATCAGTTCGTTGACCGTGGTGTTGAATGCGCTGAGGCTGACCCGTCAGCCCAAGGTGCAGGTTTTCGACACCGCGCCCGATACCCGCCTGCTGCCGGCCTGAGCCGCGCGGGCCTGGAGTTACGAAATGCCAGCTCTTTACGTGATGATCCCGGCCGCGCTGCTGATCGTGGCCGTCGCCGTGTACATTTTCTTCTGGGCGGTGGACAGCGGCCAGTACGACGACCTCGACGGTCCGGCCCACAGCATCCTGTTCGACGACCAGGACCCGAACCACAAAGCCGCGGTGGACGAAGCCGACGGCCAAGCCCACCAGCCGGACGACAAGGCCCCGCCCCATGCTTGATCTGGCGCCATTGCTGGTTTCGGCGGTGATCCTTGGCCTGCTGGGCGGCGGCCACTGCCTGGGCATGTGCGGCGGCCTGATGGGCGCCCTCACCCTGGCGATCCCCAAGGAACAACGCAGCCGGCGCTTCCGGCTGTTGCTGGCGTACAACCTGGGGCGAATCCTGAGCTATGCCACCGCCGGGCTGTTGATCGGGCTGGCCGGCTGGGCCATCGCCAATAGCCCGGCGGCGATGGTCATGCGCGTGCTGGCCGGGTTGCTGCTGATCGCCATGGGCCTGTACCTGGCGGGCTGGTGGAGCGGCCTGACCCGCATCGAAGGCGTCGGCCGGGGCCTGTGGCGACATATCCAACCGGTCGCCAACCGCTTGCTGCCGGTGTCGAGCCTGCCCCGTGCCTTGCTGCTTGGCGCACTGTGGGGCTGGCTGCCGTGCGGTCTGGTCTACAGCACCCTGTTGTGGTCCGCCAGCCAGGGCAACGCCCTGGACAGCGCATTACTGATGCTGGCCTTCGGCCTCGGCACCTGGCCGGTGCTGCTCGCCACCGGCCTCGCCGCCGAACGCGTCACTGCCCTGCTGCGCAAACGCAGCGTGCGCATGGCCGGCGGGTTGCTGGTGATTGTCTTCGGCATCTGGACATTGCCGGGGCCGCACCAGCATTGGCTCATGGGACATTGACCGCAATTCCTGTGGGTCGAACATCCAACATTGATGCAAGCTGACCCACCGCTATCGCGAGCAGGCTCGCTCCCACAGGAGATTTGTGATGGCCCCCAGATCTTGCTACCACAGGAAACCCAATGTGGGAGCGAGCCTGCTCGCGATGACCATCTGCCAGCTATGCATATGCCAACTGATACACCACTTTCGCGAGCAAGCCCACAGGGAAGTTGCAGCCGCCAGGCACCACAGCCCCCGTTGATGCAAATCAACACACCCCAGCGTTCATCCCCCTAGACTCGCCCCCATGCCAGCCTATCCGGGGAACGCCCGCATGCTCGACGCCATTCGTTGGGACTCTGACCTGATCCGCCGCTACGACGTGGCCGGACCTCGCTACACCTCGTACCCGACTGCGGCGCAGTTCGCCGGCCAGGTGGGCAGCTTCGACCTGCTCCACGCCCTGCGCGACAGCCGCAAGGCCAGGCGGCCGTTGTCGCTGTACGTGCACGTGCCGTTCTGCGCGAACATCTGCTATTACTGCGCCTGCAACAAGGTCATCACCAAGGACCGTGGTCGCGCCCACATCTACCTGCAACGCCTGGAACAGGAAATCCAGCTGATCGGTTGCCACCTGGACCCAGCCCAGCGCGTGGAACAGCTGCACCTGGGGGGCGGCACCCCGACCTTCCTCAGCCACGACGAACTGCGCCAGTTGATGACCAAGCTGCGCAAGCATCTGAACCTGCTGGATGACGACTCCGGCGACTACGGCATCGAAATCGATCCCCGGGAAGCCGACTGGTCGACCATGGGCCTGTTGCGGGAACTGGGTTTCAACCGGGTCAGCATCGGCGTGCAAGACTTTGATCCGGCCGTGCAGCGCGCCGTCAATCGCTTGCAAAGCCTGGAGGAAACCCGTGCAGTGATCGAAGCCGCCCGGACCTTGCAGTTTCGCTCGATCAACATTGACCTGATCTACGGCCTGCCCAAGCAGACTCCAGACAACTTCGCCCGCACCGTCGCAGAAGTCATCGACCTGCAACCGGACCGCCTGTCGGTGTTCAACTACGCCCACCTGCCGGAGCGCTTCATGCCCCAGCGGCGCATCAACAGCCAGGACCTGCCGAACCCGGAGCAGAAACTGGCGATGCTGCAAGGCACCATCGAACAACTGACCGCCGCCGGATACCGCTACATCGGCATGGACCACTTCGCCCTGCCCGACGACGACCTGGCGATCGCCCAGGAAGAGGCCACCCTGCAACGCAACTTCCAGGGCTACACCACCCACGGCCACTGCGACCTGATCGGCCTCGGCGTGTCGGCCATCAGCCAGATCGGCGACCTGTACTGCCAGAACAGCAGCGACCTGAACCACTACCAGAGCCTCCTCGCCGACGGACAACTGGCGACCCATCGCGGGCTGGTGTGCAACGCCGACGACCGGCTGCGGCGAGCGGTGATCCAGCAATTGATCTGCCATTTCAACCTGGCCTTCGCCGAGATCGAGCAAACCTTCCCTATCGATTTCCAGCACTATTTCGCCGCTCTGTGGCCGCAGCTTCAGGCGATGGCCGAGGACGGGCTGATCGAACTGGATAACACCCACATAAAAATATTGCCCGCCGGGCGTCTGTTGGTGCGCTCGGTGTGCATGGTGTTCGATGCCTATCTGGAGCAGCAAAACCGGCAGCGCTTCTCCCGCGTCATCTGAGCGCGACAATTTGACGAGGGAACCGCGCTGGCCCGGGGCCCGGAGCTGGGTTACCCTTACGGCTTATGTGTGTTTTCCCACAAGGATTGAAGAAATGTCCGAGCCAGTCAAACTGCGCGCCCACAGCCAAGCCCATTGCAAGGATTGCAGCCTGGCCCCTCTCTGCCTGCCACTTTCGCTGAATCTGGAGGATATGGACGCGCTGGACGAAATCGTCAAACGGGGCCGCCCGTTGAAAAAGGGTGAATTCCTGTTTCGCCAGGGTGACACCTTCGACTCCGTCTATGCCGTACGCTCGGGTGCTTTGAAAACCTTCAATTTGAGCGACGCTGGCGAAGAACAACTCACCGGTTTCCACCTGCCCAGCGAACTGGTGGGACTGTCCGGCATGGACACCGAAACCCATCCGATTTCGGCCCAGGCGCTGGAAACCACCTCGGTGTGCGAGATTCCCTTCGAACGTCTCGACGAACTGGCCGTGCAACTTCCGCAGTTGCGCCGCCAGTTGATGCGCGTGATGAGCCGGGAGATCCGCGACGATCAGCAGATGATGCTGCTGCTTTCGAAAAAAACCGCCGACGAGCGCATTGCGACCTTCCTGGTCAACCTCTCCGCCCGCTTCCGCGCCCGTGGCTTCTCGGCCAACCAGTTCCGCCTGAGCATGTCGCGCAATGAAATCGGCAACTACCTGGGCCTGGCCGTGGAAACCGTGTCCCGGGTGTTCACCCGTTTCCAGCAGAACAATTTGATCGCCGCCGAAGGCAAGGAGATTCACATTCTCGACCCGATCCAGCTCTGCGCCCTGGCCGGCGGCTCGATCGACGGCTGATAAACCTGCGCGACTGAGGGCTGCTGCTGAGGGATTGTCTCGGCCGCGCTATACTGCCGCGTTTGCAGCCCTGCCAGGACACTTCGACGATGGTCTTCGACTCCTTCGACATCAAATCCCTGATCCGCCCCGTGATCGACTTCCCCAAACCCGGCGTGATCTTTCGCGACATCACCCCGCTGTTCCAGTCCCCCACCGCCCTGCGGCTGGTGATGGACAGCTTCGCCCATCGCTATGTCGAGGCCGAGTTCACTCACATTGGCGCGATGGATGCCCGGGGTTTCCTGATTGGTTCGATTCTCGCCTATCAGTTGAACAAGCCGTTGGTGCTGTTCCGCAAACAAGGCAAGCTGCCGGCGGACGTGCTGGCCGAGGGTTACCAGACCGAATACGGCGAAGCCTTCCTGGAAGTGCATGCCGACAGCCTGTGCGAAGGGGATTCGGTGGTGATGTTCGATGACCTGATCGCCACCGGCGGCACCCTGATCGCCGCCGCCAACCTGATCCGCCGCATGGGTGCCAAGGTCCACGAAGCCGCGGCGATCATTGATTTGCCGGAATTGCTGGGATCCCAGCGACTGGAAGACATGGGGATTCCAACGTTCTGCCTGACGCAGTTCTCCCTGAGCGAACGATAACCGACCGCCGATGCTCCCACACTGGTTGGCGGTAGCCTTGGTATTCTGCGGTCGAACACAAACCCTGTGGGAGCGAGCCTGCTCGCGATAGCGGAGTGTCAGTCACATGATTATTGGCTGATATACCGCCATCGCGAGCAGGCTCGCTCCCACAGGGGAGATTTGTGTGGTGCTTACAACGTGATCGGCTTGCGCCCGGCAAAGGAATGCGCCAGCGTCCCGCCATCGACCAGCTCCAGTTCGCCCCCCAACGGCACGCCGTGGGCGATGCGGGAGGCGACCAGGCCTTTGTTGCTCAGCAGTTGGGCAATGTAATGGGCGGTGGCTTCGCCTTCCACCGTCGGGTTGGTGGCGAGGATGACTTCGGTGAAAGTCCCCGCCGCTTCGATCCGCGCCATCAACTCGGGAATGCCGATCGCCTCCGGCCCCAGGCCATCGAGGGGCGAGAGATGGCCCTTGAGCACGAAATACCGGCCACGGAAACCGGTCTGCTCCACGGCATACACGTCCATCGGCCCCTCCACCACGCACAACAGGCTGTCGTCCCGACGGGGGTCGGAGCATTGCGGGCAGAGGTCTTCTTCCGTGAGCGTGCGGCACAAACGGCAATGCCCCACTCCTTCCATGGCCTGGCTCAACGCCAGGGCCAGGCGCGAACCGCCGCTGCGATCACGCTCGAGCAATTGCAACGCCATGCGCTGGGCAGTTTTCTGACCCACACCCGGCAAGGTTCGCAGGGCATCGATCAGTTGGCGAATCAAAGGGCTGAAGCTCATCGAGGAAATGTCCGACATAACAACGAGACGCGGTTTATACCCGCGCCTCCGATTAGCGTCAAATACTCAATCCCTCGCGACCCGCACCACCAACTTGCCGAAATTGCGTCCTTCCAGCAGACCGATAAAGGCCTGTGGCGCATTCTCGAGGCCGTCGACCACGTCTTCGCGGAACTTGACCTTGCCGTCACGCACCCAGGGCGCCATGGCGCTGATGAATTCCGGCTGACGGTCACCGTAGTCGTCAAACACGATAAACCCCTGCATACGCACCCGCTTGGTCAGCAAGGTGCGTTGTAGTTGCGGCAAGCGATCCGGCCCGCTCGGGGTGTGTTGATCGTTGTAGGACGCAATCAGGCCACAGAGCGGGATGCGGGCCTTGGCGTTGAGCAGCGGCACCACCGCGTCGAAGACTTTGCCGCCGACGTTTTCGTAATAGATGTCGATGCCTTTGTCGCAAGCCCGGGCCAGCTCTTCGGCAAAGTGCTCGCTCTTGTGGTCGACGCAGGCGTCGAATCCCAACTCGTCGACCACGTACTGGCATTTCTCACGGCCGCCAGCCACCCCGACCACCCGCAGGCCCTTGATCTTCGCCACCTGGCCGACCACAGACCCCACGGCGCCCGAAGCGGCCGCCACCACCAGGGTTTCCCCGGCCTTGGGTTGGCCGATGTCCATCAGTCCCATGTAGGCGGTCATGCCCGGCATGCCCAGCACACCCAAGGCCATCGACGGGCTGGGCAACCCGGACGGAACGGGGATGACGTTGCGGCCATCGCTGATGCTGTGGCTCTGCCAGCCCGTGGCTCCCACGACCAGGTCGCCTTCGTGGAATTTAGGGTGCCTCGAACGCACCACGCGACTGACAGCCCCGCCGGTCATCACCTCGTCGATTGCCACCGGCGCGGCGTAGGAAGGCGCGTCGCTCATCCGCCCACGCATGTAGGGATCCAGAGAGAGGAACAGGGTCTTGAGCAGGACCTGCCCGTTCGCCAGCTCTGGCAGGGTCACCTGCTCAAAACGGAAGTTTTCCGCGGTGGGAGCGCCCTTGGGGCGGGAAGCGAGGACGATGCGCTGGTTGGAGGTCGATGCTTGTGACATGGAAGCGTCTCCTTGATCGTTGATGGGACGTATAGGGAGCAGACCATTGCCTGGGGACCGGCGTTCGATGTTTGTTCAGGTAAACCGCGGCGCCTGCATCGCGAGCAGGCTCGCTCCCACAGGGAGCTTCGGCGACCACAGATCTTGCACCCACCGCAAATCCCCTGTGGGAGCGATCGCGGTGGGACAGACAACACAATGCTCGGGGCCAGAAGCAAAAATGCCAGGCGCGATGCCTGGCATTGGGTGTAGCCCATCCCGACCGGGATGGCGAGTCAGAACGGCAGTTTCATGCCCGGCGGCAATTGCATGCCCGAGGTCATGCCGGACATCTTGTCCTGGCTGTTGGCTTCGATCTTGCGCACCGCGTCGTTGACGGCGGCGGCAAACAGGGCTTCGAGCATTTCCTTGTCATCTTCGCTCAGGCCTTCGACCACGCTCGGGTCGATGCTGACGCGCTTGATGTCGTGGCGACCGGTCATGACCACGGTCACCATGTCGCCGCCGGACTTGCCGGTGACTTCGGCGTTGGCCAGTTCTTCCTGCATCTTGGCCATTTTTTCCTGCATCTGCTGCGCCTGCTTCATCAGGCCGGCCATGCCACCTTTCATCATGGGAATCACCTCGAAAGTACTTGGATAAACACCGCGCCAGCCCATTCGGCCCGGCGCCTTCAATTATGAGCCCTGGGTGACCGGGGCCTCGACAGGTTCGATAGTATCGTGACGAACCACCGCGCCGAACTGTTGCATCATCTGTTGGATGAACGGATCGCCGTGGATCGACTCCTCAGCCTCGCGCTGACGGTCGGCCCGACGACGGGACGCGGCCTGGGCCGGGGTTTCCTGCTCAGGCTTGATCAGCTCGATGCTCAGCGTCAGGGTGCGCTGGTGATACTGGTTCAGTGCATCGTTGAGACGCCGCTGCTGGGTCGCGTTGAACAGGGCGCTGTGGGCCGGGTCCAGGTGCAGCAGCCAGTGGTCGCCTTCTACCGCGATCAGCGTGCAGTTGGCGGCGATGCTACCGGTCATGCCGGTGATCGGCAATTTCGGGAACAGCTCCAGCCATTGCAGGGCCAGACCGGTGGCCGGCATCGCCGCGGGTTCCGGCTCGGGTTCGGGTGCCGGCTCGGCAGCGTGCTCGCTGGCCAGGTCATCCAAGTAGCTGTAGGCCGAATCCATGTCCGGCTCGATGTAATCCTCATCCAGCGGAGGCTCGTCGTCCAGGTCCATGCCCGGCGTGGCGATATCGACATCGGTAGCTGTCGGTTCGGGCACCGGGGCGGCAACCCACTCGGGGGCCTCGGGCACCACGCTGTCAGGCGTCGGCAGGGGCATCGGCGGCAGCTCGGGCTGCTCGGCGATGGTTTCCAGTACAGGCTCCACGGCAGGCTGCTGGACGATCTCGGGCTCGACCGGATCATTCCAGGGCAGATCGATGACGGCTTCGGCGACAGGCTCAGGAATCGGCTCAGGTTCAGGCTCAGGTTCAGGTTCAACCGCCGCAACGACAGGCGCCGGAGCCGGCTCCATGACGGGTGTCACCGCAGTCGGAGCAGAAGCCGCTGCCGGCGCAACCACGGGCGCGGCAGCCACTGGCTTGGCGGAATCAGCTGTGGCCTGGCTGATCCCCACTGGCTTTAGCGCCTGCCTCGGCGCATCCGCCGTGTCGGCAGGCCGGAACGCCAGCATCCGCAGCAGCACCATTTCGAAGCCGCCACGCGGATCCGGCGCCAGGGGCAGGTCGCGACGACCGATCAGGCCCATCTGGTAATAGAACTGCACGTCTTCGGCGGGCAACGCCTGGGCCAGGGCCAGCACCCGATCGCGGTCGCCATGGCCGTTGTCGACGCCGTCGGGCAAGGCCTGGGCGATGGCGACACGGTGCAACACATTGAGGATTTCCGACAGCACACCGTTCCAGTCCGGCCCCTGTTCGGCCAGGTGGCGCACCGCTTCGAGCAACGCCTTCGCGTCGCCATCGATCAGCGCATGCAACACGTCATAGACCTGGCCATGATCGAGGGTACCGAGCATGGCCCGCACATCGGCAGCCATGACCTTGCCCTCACCGAAGGCGATGGCCTGGTCGGTCAGGCTCATGGCGTCACGCATCGAACCGTCGGCGGCACGGCCCAGCAGCCACAGCGCATCGTCTTCGAACGGCACATTCTCCACACCCAGCACATGGGTCAGGTGTTCGACGACCCGCTCCGGCGTCATGTTCTTCAGGGAGAACTGCAGGCAGCGGGACAAAATCGTTGCAGGAAGCTTCTGCGGATCGGTGGTCGCCAGGATGAACTTGACGTAGGGCGGCGGTTCTTCCAGCGTCTTGAGCAGCGCATTGAAGGAATGACTGGAGAGCATGTGCACTTCGTCGATCAGGTAGACCTTGAAGCGCCCGCGGCTCGGGGCGTACTGCACGTTGTCGAGCAGCTCGCGGGTGTCCTCGACCTTGGTGCGGCTGGCGGCGTCGATCTCGATCAGGTCGACGAAACGGCCTTCGTCGATTTCCCGGCAGACCGAACACTCGCCGCAGGGCGTCGAAGTGATACCGGTTTCACAATTCAGGCACTTGGCGATGATCCGCGCGATGGTAGTCTTGCCCACGCCACGGGTCCCGGTGAACAGGTAGGCGTGGTGCAGTCGCTGGCTGTCCAAGGCGTTGATCAGGGCCTTGAGCACATGGGTCTGGCCGACCATTTCGCGGAACGAGCGCGGACGCCATTTACGTGCAAGAACCTGATAACTCATCGAAAACCATCGCAACGAAGGAACAGAAGCGGCTAATGCTAGCGGAGCAGGGGCGAAATTGCATCCGGTGCGCCGTTCTAATCTGACTAAGCTTGGAATCAGGGACTCGGTTGTCGACACGCTTTTATACCGTCAGGAGAGCTTATGCGCTTGGCCATGGGGGCTTTGCTGTTATTAGGGACAGATTGTTTCGCCGCCGAATTACCCTTGCGCTTTGCCGTGACCGACGGTTGGGCCATGCCCATGGTGCAGATCGAACGAGGTCGCCCGACCCAGGGCATACTCCCTGACGTCATGACCAGCCTGGCGACTCAGGTGGGCATGCCCGCCGAGTTCCACGTCCTGTCCCGCGCCCGGCTCGACGGGGCCATGCAACATGGCGAAGTCGACATGCGCTGCTATGTCAGCCCCGATTGGGTGAAGGACGAACACGGTGATTACCTGTGGAGTGTCCCGCTGTTCTTCCAGCGCGACCTGCTCGTCGGTGCGGCCAGCGCCCCCACAAAAGTGGTGCCGGCGACGCTCGAGCAGCAGCCCATTGGCACCGTGCTCGGCTATACCTACCCGACCTTGCAACCCCTGTTCGACAGCGGCCATCTACGGCGCGACGAAGCACGCAGCCAGGAGCAGGTGCTGGCAAAGTTGCTTGCCGGTCGCTATCGCTACGGCGTGAGCAACCAATGGGCGCTGGACTGGTTCAACCAACGGCACACCGCCGATCGCCAACTGCACGAGGCGGCCGTGCTCCAGGAACAGCAATTGGGCTGCTACCTGCGCAATGACCCGAAAATCCCGGTACAACGCATTCTGCGCACCTTGCAGAACATGAAAGCATCGGGGGAGATCGACGCAATCATCCAGCTTTATACCGGCCGTAATGCGCAATCCGAGGCTGGAGCCGGTTCGCCCTGAACACCGGGTCGCTGCTGCCATTGCGGCGGCGGGACAAACCTCCTCACCCAGCCCGGTACCTGCTCGGGCGGCATGGGTCGGGCGATAAAATAGCCTTGGGCAACTTCACAACCCAGGCGCAGCAGTAATTGCCCATGCGCCAAAGTGTCCAGCCCTTCGGCAACGACCTGGCGACCAAATGCCTGGGCCAGGCCGATCACGGCCTTGGTCAAGGCCAGGTCATCCTGGTCCACGAGAATGTCGCGGATAAAGGTCTTGTCGATCTTGATCGTCTGGGTGCGCAAATGCTTGAGGTCATTGAGGGAGCAGTAGCCCGTCCCGAAGCCGCCCAGGGAGAAACCCACGCCCAGGGCCTGGCAAGCCTGGAGGCAGGTACTGACATGCTGCAGATTTTCCACCGCGACGGACTCGACGATTTGCAGGTCGAGCATGTGCGGCGGCACGTCCGGGTGCCGCTCCAGCATCTGTTGCAACCGCTCGACGAAGTCCGCCCGCTGGAAATGCCGCGCCGAGATATTGATGCTCACCGGCCACCCCTGCCCCGCTCGCTGCCATCGCTGTAACTGAATCATGACTTGCTCCATGACCCACTCACCGATCTCGACGATCAGATCGGTTTCCTCCGCCAGTGGCAGGAACTCACGGGGCGGCACCAGGCCGCGTTGCGGATGCTTCCAGCGCAGCAAGGCCTCAAGGCCGACCACGGTGCCACTGCGCATGTTGACCTTGGGTTGGAAATGCAGCCGCAGCTCATTGGCGGCCAAAGCCTGCCGAACCCGCTCGACGGTCTGGTAGGTGGCCCGCACCTCCTTGTCCCGAGACACATCGAACAAATGAAAGCGATTGCGGCCGCTCTGCTTGGCCATGTACATCGCCTGGTCAGCATGGCGCAGCAACGTCCCGGCGTTTTCGTTGTCCCAGGGGAACAGCGTGACGCCGATACTTGCGAAAACCTTGATGCTTTTACCGTCAATGGCATAGGGCGTGGAAACCGCAACCAGCACTCGATTCAAGGCCCCATGCAATTCATCCAGCCCAGGCACATGACGCAACACCAGCACGAACTCGTCCCCCGCCAGCCGCGCGACCACGTCTTCGCCTCGCACAATGCTGCGCAGTCGCCTCGCGACCTCGACCAGCAGTTGATCGCCACTGGCATGGCCGTGACCGTCATTGACCGCCTTGAAACCATCGAGGTCGAGCATGCAGACCGCCAGGGGAAAGTTTTCCGCCCGGGAGAACGCCAGGGCCTGGTCCAGCAGATCGGACAGGTAGGTGCGGTTGGGCAACCCGGTCAGCACATCGTGCCCGACTCGCCACTGCAGGGAGTGCAACTCCCGGCGCTTGTCGCTGACGTCGAAACGGATGGCCAGGTATCGCTCGACCTGCCCCGTCGCGTCGTCCATCACCGGCACCAGGGTGGTTTCGACCCAATGCAACGTACCGTCCTTGGCGCGATTACAGATATCCCCTTTCCACACCTGCCCCAACGCAATGGTGTGCCACATGGCACTGAAGAACTCACCCGGATGATGACCGGAATTGAGCAGCCGATGGTTCGCCCCCAGCAGCTCATCGCGCCGGTAGCCAAAGAGGTTGCAGAACTGGTCGTTGACGTAGGTGATGCGCCCGCTCACATCGGTTTCGGAAAAAATCGCGGCGGCGTCAACGGCTCTGCGGTACTTCTTATCCATCGAAGCAGTCATCCATGAGTCAGGCTCATTTGTCGCACGCGGTTGCACCGCCTTCGAACAGGCGAAAATCAACTAGGCTCAAATACCGTGAGATAAGCTGGGGCACGGCTCTGTCAGTGCCTTCAGAAAGCCCGGAAAACCTGCCTTGTGTCACGAGAATGAACACGCGGCGCATTTCTTTTTGCACATTCGGGCCTCTGGAGCAGGTCAGCAAATGCCCGTCCCAAACGCTGATTCTACGAAACGCATCACATTTTGCAAAGCAAGGTGATGAACCATGCGGTTGCCTAATGCAAAAATCTATCGTTAAGTTCTTGATTCTAAATGGGAATTGAGCGATGCAAATTTCAAGTTTGGGTGCAGCCATCAGACGCTACCGCAAAGTAGCGGGGCTGACTCAGGCTGAACTGGGCGAAAAAACCGGTTTTGACCCCAAGACCATCAGCCGTTTCGAAACCGGCACCTACATGCCCAGCGTCGAAGCCCTGTTCCTGCTCGCCAATGTACTGGACGTACAACTGAAAGCCTTTTTCGCCGACATGAATGACGAAGACGAACAGCGCGCCTACCTGTTCGGTGTCATTCACAAGGCCACCCCGAAGGATTTGGGCAAGCTGATCGCAGCGGTTGATCAGGCTCTGTCCAAGCCTTGAGTCAGGCCTGACCACCCCATTTACCAGGACCTGACGCAAAACCTGTGGGAGCCGAGCTTGCTCGCGATAGCGGAGTATCAGGCAACATTCATGCAAGCTGACCCACCGCCATCGCGAGCAGGCTCGCTCCCACAAGGGGGTCGGCGGCGGACACTGGATTTATGAGCGTCCAGAAAAATGACCAACCGATCAGCCCCTGCCCTTCGCCCGATCCACCGCAACCAGTACCAGTGAAATCACCACGAATCCCACCAACACCATCACCGCGTTAACCAGCACCTGTGAATAACCCAGCCGGTCTACTTCGATGAACGGATAGGGATAGGTGCCGACCACCTCACCGCGTATCAGGGCGTAGATGAAATAAATCAGCGGATAGAGCAGCCACGTCCACACGTTGTTCCAATGCAGGGTTCCCTTCGGCACACAGAACCACCAATAGATCATGAACAGCACCGGCATCACGTCGTGCAGCAGTTCATCAGCCACCCACTGCCAGCCTTGAGGGTTCCACGTCTGGCGTAACAGCAGGTTGTACGCCAGCCCGACCAACACGATGGCAGCCGCCACACCGGCTTGAGTCGAGGGCCGGAGAAAGAAACGCCGTAGCGGCGAGTCGCCTGTCGTCGCCGCGCAGGTCAGCACGATCGCCACCAGAATATTGGTCAGTACCGTGAAGTAGCTGAAAAAGATCTCCACGCCACCCAACAAGCTCTTTTCGGCCTGCCAGCGTGAAGTCAGGATCAGGAATAGCTGAAGGAGTAATGCAAACCACCCCAGCGCTGCCGCGACCTTCACGGCGATTGAACCCTTGCTTTGCGTCAACACCGTGTCGTTGTTCATCACATTGCCCTCTGGCCGGTTACACGAACCCTAGAAAGGCATGACACGAAATTCTACTGTCAGAAATAACAGTGGCGACCAACGGCAAATCGCCCGGACAGCAGAAGGCATTGACCGAACCGATCAGAACAAAAGAGATAAGAGGAAATCTGGCAAACCCTGCGAACGAAGGTCTGGGGCGTTATGGAGGCAACCCCACCAGCCACACCCCGGCACACAATGTTCCCGCTGTGGCTGCTTCCTTCCGGATCTGACCAGGTTCACGGGTAATCGTTGCGGGGGGACCGATGGGGTCACCATAACGACGCCCGCCTGACGGCGAGCCGCGCCATTGTACCTATCTGACGGGAAGTTACAACCGTTCGCGCTGGATTAAAAAATGAAGATGTTCAAGTACTTGCTATAGGGGTGGAGATGATTTTCTGCAGCTATCCCGAAGCCCCCTGTGGGAGCGAGCTTGCTCGCGAAAGCGGTGGTTCAGCCACTCATGAATTGACTGACACACCGCTATCGCGAGCAGGCTCGCTCCCACAGTAGATCGAGGGTGGACGGAGTGCGCAGCCATCCCGGCAAACCCCATGGCTACAACAACACCTCATCCGCCCGGCCGCCCACCTCCTGGATCACCAGGTGGATGAAATGCAGTTTGGTGATGACGGCCGCCGGCACGACGAACGGGTAGAAATCCGGCTGGCCCATGCTACGGGACAGTTCGTTGAGCATGCCGGCCAGTTCGATCCAGGCGTTGACGAACGACAGGAACGCTTTGCCACCGGAGTGCTCGGGGTCGAACAGGGTGTCGGGGGGGAACGGTTGGTAATCGAAGTCCATGTCCTGGGCGCTCATGCCAAAGCCCAGTGCCGTGTCCACGGCGTCCATCATGTGCAGGTAGTGGGCCCAGGTTTCGGCCCAGTCTTCCCAGGGGTGCATGGTGGCGTAGGCACTGACGTAACGGGTTTGCCAGTCCAGCGGTGCCCCTTGCTGGTAGTGCCGCTCCAAAGCGTCGGAATAACTGGCGCGCTCATCGCCAAACAACCCGCGGAACGCCTCGAGCCAATGGCTGTTGGCAATCAACCGGTCCCAGTAGTAATGCCCCACCTCATGGCGAAAGTGCCCGAGCAAGGTGCGATACGGCTCGCGCATCTGCTGGCGCACGTATTCGCGATGGGCGTCGTCGGCTTCCTTGATGTCGAGGGTGATCAAGCCGCTGGCATGGCCGGTGGTCGGTGGCGTGCCGTCGGGGTCGACGCCGATGAAGTCGAAGGCCAGGCCGGTGTGTTCGTCAATGCTTTTCGGGATGACCGGCAGACCGAGGGTGATCAGTTGCGCCACCAGCCGACGCTTGGCGGTTTCGACTTTGCGCCAGCGTTCAGGATTTTCCGGGACCGACAGGTCGGGGATGGTGCGGTTCAGGCTGCAGGCAATGCATAGGGTGTCGGGGCCATTGGCCGGCAGCAGCCAGTTGCACGCCGCCGCTGTATCGAGGTTGGTGCAGCGCCGGAACAGGCCGGCCTGTGGGTCGGCATCCAGGGTCCAGGTGTCGGGCTGGTCACCGGGTTGCAGGGACGAGAGACGACTCTGCTCCGGTTGATAGCCCAGCGCCGCCAGACAGGCCAGGCACTGGCTGTTGCGAAAAAACAGCGACTGGCCGCAGCGACACGGCCAGACTTTGCTGTTGCGCGAACGGTCGCCCAGGAACGGCGCGGCGATGCGTGAGCTCAGTTGTTCGAAGAAGCGGTACATGGCGATCTCTCCCTGGGGCCTGCAAGACTAGATCATCCTCCAACAAAGACGTTCAGCCTGGTGACACACCCTTGTGGCGAGGGGATTTATCCCCGTTGGGCTGCGAAGCAGCCCCCATCAGCCTTACCTCGATCAAGCTGACACACCGATTGGCAGTTTTGGGGCTGCTTTGCAGCCCAGCGGGGATGAATCCCCTCGCCACAGCCGACTAGGGCTAAACCGTAATGCCATGCTTGCCAAGAAACGCCACGAACGCCTCTTCGTCCAGCACCTTGAGTCCCAGTTCATTGGCCTTGGCCAACTTCGAGCCGGCACCCGGCCCAGCCACCACGCAGTGGGTTTTCGCCGACACGGAGCCGGCGACCTTGGCCCCCAGGCTTTCCAGCTTGTCCTTGGCGACGTCACGGCTCATCAGTTCCAGCGATCCGGTCAGCACCCAGGTGTGGCCGGCTTCGGGCAAGCCTTCGACGACTTTCTTCTCGCTTTGCCAGTGCATGCCGAAGTCCCGCAACTGCTGCTCCGCGGCCTCGGCCTGCTGGCGATTGTCGGCGATGGCGAAGAATTCCCGCACGGCGTTGGCCTGCTTTTCCGGCAGGGCCTGGCGCATGTCCAGCCAGTCCGCGTTCATCACTGCGTCGAGGGAGCCGAACTTGTCCGCCAGTTTCTGCGCACCGCCGGGGCCGACCGAAGGGATGTGCAACTTGTCGAGAAAACCGCCCAGGGTGGTACTGGCGGAGAATTCGGCACCCAGCTCACCCTGGTCCTGGATATCGAGACCATGGCGCAGCAGGTCCGTGATCACCTCGCGGTTGTGCGGGTCTTCGAAGAAGCTGTGGATCTCATGCGCCACTTCCAGGCCCACGTCCGGCAAGTACGTGAGCACTTGGGGCAACGCCGCTTGCACGCGCTCCAGCGAGCCCAGGGAGCGCGCCAGGACCTTGGCGGTTTCCTCGCCGACGTCGGGGATGCCGAGGGCGTAGATGAAGCGCGCCAGGCTGGGCTTCTTGCTGTCAACGATGGCCGCCAGCAACTTGCGGCTCGACAGTTCGGCAAAGCCTTCCAGGTCGACCACTTGCTCGAAGGTCAGCGCATACAGGTCGGCAGGCGAGCCCACCAGGCCCTCGTCCACCAATTGTTCGATGCTCTTTTCCCCCAGGCCTTCGATGTCCATGGCCCGGCGCGAGACGAAGTGAATGATCGCCTGCTTGAGCTGCGCCCCGCAGGCCAGGCGACCGACGCAGCGATACACCGCGCCTTCGCTGATGGTTTCGCGGCCCTTGCTGCGCTTGATCAGTTGCGTGCGCTCTACGTGGGAACCGCACACCGGACACTGTTGGGGCACTTCCACCGGGCGAGCATTCTCCGGGCGGCGCTCGGTAACGACTTGCACCACCTGCGGAATCACATCCCCCGCGCGGCGGATAATCACCGTATCGCCGATCATCAGGCCCAGGCGCGCCACTTCGTCCATGTTGTGCAACGTGGCATTGGCCACGGTCACGCCGGCCACCTTGACCGGCTTGAGCCGCGCAACAGGCGTCACGGCCCCGGTGCGGCCGACCTGGAACTCGACATCGAGCAGCTCGGTAAGCTCCTCGCTGGCGGGGAATTTATGGGCGATGGCCCAGCGTGGCTCGCGGGCGCGGAAGCCGAGTTCGCGCTGGGAGGCAATGCTGTTGACTTTGAACACGACGCCGTCGATTTCATAGGGCAACGCGTTGCGCCGCTCGCCGATGTCACGGTAGTAATCCAGGCATTCGTCGATGCCATGGGCCAGTTTCAGTTCGCGGCTGATGGGCATGCCCCACGCCTTGAGCTGCTTGAGATTGCCGATGTGGGTATCGGCAATGTCCGCCGTCACCTGGCCAATGCCGTAGCAGCAGAATTCCAGCGGGCGGTTGGCGGTTATTTTGGAGTCGAGCTGGCGCAGGCTGCCGGCCGCCGCGTTGCGCGGGTTGGCGAAGGTCTTGCCGCCCGCCTCCAACTGCGTGGCGTTGAGGCGGTCGAAGCCGGCCTTGGACATGTACACCTCGCCGCGCACTTCCAGCACGGGCGGCCAGCCGCTGCCTTGCAGCTTGAGGGGAATGTTGCGCACGGTGCGCACGTTGACGCTGATGTCTTCGCCGGTGGTGCCGTCACCGCGGGTGGCGCCGCGTACCAACAGGCCGTCCTGGTACAACAGGCTGACCGCCAGGCCATCGAGTTTCGGCTCGCAGCTGTATTCCACCGCCGCGCCACCGCCCAGCAGATCGCCCATCGGCAGATCGAGGCCTTCGGTTACCCGGCGGTCGAACTCACGCATGGTTGTTTCGTCGAAGGCGTTGCCCAGGCTGAGCATCGGGATCTCGTGACGGACCTGGCTGAACGCCGACAGCGCCACGCTGCCGACCCGCTGGGTCGGGGAATCGCTGGTCACCAGTTCCGGGTGCTGCTCTTCCAGGGCCTTGAGCTCATGGAACAGGCGGTCGTACTCGGCATCCGGGATGGTGGGCTCATCGAGGACGTGATAGCGGTAGTTGTGCTGATCCAGTTCGGTGCGCAGTTCTAGGATGCGGGTTTCGACGGCATTCATGGGTGTTCTCTCATAAAGCAAAAAAGCAGCCGAGGCTGCTCATGTCAATCAGTCAAGTAATGCTCGGCAGAGAACCTGTGGCGAGGGGATTTAGCGAAACCTCGCACCGCCCCACTGGGCTGCCAAGCAGCCCTCAAAATGTTGTGTTGCCACAGAGTTTGCGAGTGCTGCGCACTCGAGCGGGGATAAATCCCCTCGCCACAAAAGCGGCTTGCCACAGAGCGGCTACAAGAGGCGCTCTGATCAACGCTTCTGGGTCAATGCCCGGCGTTCAAATTCGACAATGCGCTGGCGGTAGTGTTCGATGGTCTGGGCGGTCAGCACACTGCGCTGGTCGTCCTTCAACTCACCGTTGAGCTCCTGGGACAACTTGCGGGCCGCGGCCACCATCACGTCGAAAGCCTGCTTCGGATGACGCGGACCCGGCAGGCCGAGGAAGAAACTCACCGCCGGCGTACTGAAGTGGTCGATGTCGTCCAGGTCGAACACCCCTGGCTTGACGGCGTTGGCCATGGAGAACAGCACTTCGCCGTTGCCGGCCATGCTTTCGTGGCGGTGGAAAATGTCCATCTCGCCGAAACGCAGGCCGCTTTCCAGGATGTTCTGCAGCAACGCCGGGCCCTTGAAGCCGGCCGGGTCGCGGCAGATCACGCTGATCACCAGCACTTCTTCAGCCTGGGCCTGGTCCTTGTCGCTGCTCGACGCCTTGCTCTCGTCCGGGAAGTCGTCGCGGCTGCTGAAGCTCGGGCCGCCATCCAGGTCCAGGTTGAGGTTCAGATCGCCCTGGGACGGTTCGTTGTTGCGTTTACCCCGCTTGGAACCCGATTCACGGGGTTCGCGCACGGGAGCGCTCACCGACGGCAGGTCATGCTCGTCCAACTGCGGTTCCTTGTGGGTGTCGAGCACCCGGGGCGGGCCCAGCAACTCGGCATTGTCATCCTCGTCCGGCAGGTTCGACAGGCTGCGATCAAGGCGGAACTTGAGTTTCCCCTTGCCGCCGCGCATGCGGCGCCAGCCATCGAAAAGAATACCGGCAATGACAATGATGCCGATGACGATCAGCCACTCGCGCAGACCGATTTCCATGTAATCCCGTGCCTCTATAAAAATGCTGAAAAATAAGGGGCTTAGCTATTTGCAAACCGCTTTAAAACGTGGCGCCAACTCTATGTTCTGAATGGCGTTTTGCCCACGCATACGAAAAATTGACATTAAACTAGCACGACCAAAGATAACTTTACACCGTCTGTCGCATAGGCTTGTGCCAATCTGTGATCTGAACTGCCTTCGGCAAGGATAAAAGACCCGACAACTCATCGAGAAGTTGCCCTCCATACCCTGCGCGTCAGGCATCCACCATCGCCATGGCCTCCTCGACATCCACCGCCACCAGCCGCGAACAGCCCGGTTCGTGCATCGTCACACCCATCAACTGATCGGCCATTTCCATGGCGATCTTGTTGTGGGTGATATAGATGAACTGCACTGTTTCAGACATTTCCTTTACCAGCCGTGCGTAACGGCCCACGTTGGCGTCGTCCAGCGGCGCATCGACTTCGTCGAGCATGCAGAACGGCGCCGGATTCAACTTGAAGATGGCAAATACCAGGGCCAACGCGGTCAACGCCTTTTCACCACCGGAGAGCAAATGAATGGTGCTGTTCTTCTTTCCGGGAGGACGCGCCATGATTGTCACCCCAGTATCGAGTAGATCTTCGCCCGTCAGTTCCAAGTACGCACTGCCGCCACCGAAAACTTTTGGGAAAAGCGCCTGCAAACCGCCATTGATCTGATCAAAGGTATCCTTGAAGCGGTTTCGGGTTTCCTTGTCGATCTTGCGGATGACGTTTTCCAGGGTTTCCAGCGCTTCCACCAGGTCAGCGTCCTGGGCATCCAGGTAACGCTTGCGCTCGGACTGTTGCTCGTATTCGTCGATGGCCGCCAGGTTGATCGCGCCCAGGCGCTGGATCCGCGCAGCGATGCGCTCCAGTTCTTCCTCGGCGTCTTTCTCATTGGCCCCGGCCACCAAGGTGGCGAGCACGCCGTTGAGGTCGTAACCGTCTTCCAGCAGTTGGTCCTGCAAGGCCTTGCGACGCACGGTCAGGGCTTGCCACTCCAGGCGTTGCTGCTCCATCTGGCCGCGAATCAACTGGGATTGCTGCTCGGCCTGGCTACGGCGCTTCTCGGCATCGCGCAGCTCACGGTCAGCGTCTTCGAGGGCGATCTGCGCCGTCTTGAGTTCCTCGTCGACACTCATCCGCTTGTCGAGCAGTTCCTCGAGCTTGAGCCGCAGCTCTTCCAGCGGCGCCTCGCCCTCCTCCAGGTTCAGGCTCAACTGTTCGCGTTTTTCGGTCAGGCGTTCGGACTGCATCTCCAGGCGTTCGAGGGCCTGGCGCGTGGAATCGTATTGCGCCTTGAGCGAGCCCAGGCGCACCGCCAACTGATGGGCATGGTCCTTGTGCTGACGCGCTTCCTGGCGCACCCGGTCGAGGCGTTCGCGCAGGCTGTCGCGCTGGGCCAGCAACAGCTCACGCTGCTCGGTGTCCAGGGCCATGGCATCGAGGGCTTCCTGCAGTTGCAGGCGCGCCTCGCCAATCTGTTCGTGCTCCAGCGCCCGTTGCTCGCCCTGCTCGGCGATCTCTTCTTCCAGTCGGGTGCGCCGCAGGGCCAGCTGTTCAGCCTTGGCCTTGCCGGCCGACAACTGAGCCTTGAGCTCGCCTTGCTGGCGCGCTTCGTCCTGCAACAGCCGGCGCAGATGTTCGCGCCCATTTTCCTGCTGACGCTGTTGCGCCCGCAGATTCTGCAATTCGGTTTCCAGGGCTTCGACGCTGGCTTCGCGTTCGTCGCGCTCGGCGCCCAGGCGCTGGATTTCCTGGCCCCGGGCGAGCATGCCGCTCTCGGCTTCGCTGGCTCGGCGCACCCGCAGGAAATGCCGGCCGACCCAATAGCCATCACGACTGATCAGGCTTTCACCCGCTGCCAGTTGCCCGCGCAGGGCCAAGGCCTGTTCAAGGTTCTCTACCGGCCTGACCTGCCCGAGCCAGGGCGACAGATCGACCTTGGCCTCGACCTTGTCCAGCAGGCTGCCCGGCATCCGCACTCCGTCGCCGGCCGGGCTGAGCAGGCGCAGGTCGCCCTGGGTGAACCCCGAGAGGTCGAAGCCGGCGAAATCATCCACCAGCACTGCTTGCAGATCGGCGCCCAGCACGGTTTCCACCGCCAGCTCCCAACCGGCGTCGACCTTCAGGCCTTCGGCCAGCCTCGGACGCTCGGCCAGATGCTGGTCCCGCAGCCATTCGGCAGTGCCGGTGCCCGGATCCAGCGCGGCCTGCTGCAAGGCTTCCAACGAGGCCAGACGACCGTTGAGCCGTTGCAACTCGCCCTGGGCCTGCTGCTGATTCTGAAGAGCCAGTTGCAAGGCCTGGCGCAGTTGTTCGAGCCGCTCGACCTGGGCGTCCTCGCTGGCCTGCAAGTCTTCGAGAGTGGCTTCGCTGGCGGCCAGTTGCTCGCTCAGGTCGAGGATCGCCGCGTCTTCCGGGTCCGCCGCGAGCAAGGCACGCTCTTCGGCCAGGCGGCGCTGGCGCTCGGCCAGGCGCTCCATGCTGGTTTCCAGTTGCTGGATGCGCGACTGCTGGACTTCGGCCTGACGCCGTGGCTCGGCAGAAGTGAGGTTGAAACGGTCCCACTGCTCCTGCCAGCCGTGCATGGTCAGCTCGGACTCTTCCAGGGCGGCAGCGGCCTCTTCGGCGGCGGCACTGGTGATTTCCTGTTCCGGCGTGAGCCGCTCCAGCTCTTCGCCAAGGGTCAGCAGCAAGGTGCGGTCGTGACCCAGGTGAGACTCGGTCTCCAGGCGCGCGCGCTCAGCTTCCTTCAAGTCATCCTGTAACTGGCGCAGCCGTTGCTGGCCGTGCTGGATACTCTGCTCGACCCGGGCGATGTCGCCACCGACCGAATAGAAGCGCCCTTGCACCAGGTTGAAGCGTTCGGACAGCTCGTGGTGCCCATCACGCAGGCGCTCGATGGCGGCATCGGCATTGCGCTGTTCGGCCACCAGGGCTTCGAAGCTGACCTCCTGGTTGCCGATGATCGCTTCGCGTTGGCCGACCTGTTCATTCAACGCCTGCCAGCGCAGGGCCGAGAGCTGGGCCTTGAGCTGGCGCTCTTCGCCCTTGTATTCCTGGTATTTGCGCGCGGCCTCGGACTGACGGTGCAGGCGTTCGAGCTGACGGTCGAGCTCTTCGCGCAGGTCGGTCAAGCGAGCGAGGTTTTCGTGGGTGCGACGGATACGGTTTTCCGTCTCGCGCCGGCGCTCCTTGTATTTGGAGATACCGGCGGCCTCTTCGATGAAGTTACGCAGGTCTTCAGGCTTGGCCTCAATCAGCTTGGAGATCATGCCCTGCTCGATGATCGAGTAGCTGCGCGGCCCCAGGCCGGTGCCGAGGAAGATGTCGGTGATGTCGCGACGCCGGCATTTGGCGCCGTTGAGGAAATAACTGTTCTGGCTGTCGCGGGTCACTTTGCGGCGGATGGAGATTTCCGCATAGGCCGCGTATTCGCCGATCAGGGTGCCGTCGGAGTTATCGAACACCAGCTCGATGCTCGCCTGGCTGACCGGCTTGCGGCTGGTGGAACCGTTGAAGATGACGTCGGTCATCGATTCGCCGCGCAGGTTCTTGGCCGAACTCTCGCCCATCACCCAGCGCACGGCGTCGATGATGTTCGACTTGCCGCAACCGTTGGGCCCGACCACCGCCGCCATGTTGCTGGGGAAGTTCACCGTGGTCGGGTCGACGAAGGACTTGAACCCCGCCAGCTTGATGCACTTGAGGCGCACGTTCAGGCCTTCGTCAGGGCGGCAACCACCAGATCGCAACTGCGCTGGCCGTAGGCCGTGAGCACAATGCGGATCTGCGGCAGATCACGGGCCAGCACCGCGACAAGCAGGCTCTGGAACAGGTCGAGGTACTCGCTCATTTCGGCCTTGCGTTGTTCCAGGGCGAGGAAATAGGCGCGGCTCATGGCCGGCTGCAGGTTCTCGACGGTTTCCTGCAAGTACGGATTGTTGGCAAAAGGATAAGCGGCGCGCATCACACTGAAGCTTTCATCGACGAACGTGCGGATGTCCTGGCGCACGAAGGCGTCCTTGAGGCGCTGCTGGATCTGCAGGAACGGCGCCATGTCGGTCGAGTCCCGCCAACCATGGGCCACGGCGTTGCCCAGCAGGATGTACAGCTCGCTCATCAGCGTACAGAGGCTGCGCACGTTATGTTCGGTGAGTTCGGTGACGTGGGCACCACGGCGCGGCAGGATCGCGATCAGGTGGCGTCGTTCCAGGATCAGCAGGGCCTCGCGGACCGAGCCGCGGCTGACATTGAGCGCCAGCGTGACCTTCTGCTCCTGGATGCGCTCTCCCGGCTTCATTTCACCGCGAATGATGCGTTCGGCGAGATGATGGGCGATTTGCTCGGCGAGGCTGTCCGGGGCCTTGAACGTCATGGTTGTCCTTCAAACTCTTCGATCTGCACAAGCGGCGCAGTGTAGCGCACTCGATACGTCATGGCGCAGGGCCTGTACCGGGTTTTTGGCACGATTCAAGCAAAAAGGTTCTGTGGGAACCGAGCTTGCTCGCGATGGCGGCATGCCAGCCTCCATCCCTGTTGAATGTGCCGCCGCCATCGCGAGCAAGCTCGGCTCCCACAAGGTTCTACAGTGTCTATAGGACGTTGTTCATCGACGAACCGAATTTTCCTGACCTTTAAGTCAGAAAATTATTGACCGAAAAGTCAGACCTGCTAAATTCGGCCTACGTCGATACAACAATAATGAATCTGCGAGGCCTTCCGTGATCCAGTTTTTACTCAACCAGGAACTCCGTAGCGAGCACACCCTGGACCCGAACCTGACCGTGCTCAACTATCTGCGCGAGCATGTCGGTAAATCCGGCACCAAAGAAGGTTGTGCCAGCGGCGACTGCGGTGCCTGCACCGTGGTGGTGGGCGAATTGGACACGGACGAAAACGGCCGCTCGCGCATTCGCTATCGCAGCCTCAACTCATGCCTGACCTTCGTTTCTTCCCTGCACGGCAAGCAACTGATCAGCGTCGAAGACCTCAAGCACCAGGGCCGGCTGCATAGCGTCCAGCAAGCGATGGTCGATTGCCACGGCTCGCAATGCGGCTTCTGCACACCGGGCTTCGTCATGTCGCTGTTCGCCCTGCAAAAGAACAGCGAACAACCTGACACCCACAAGGCCCATGAAGCCCTGGCCGGCAATCTGTGCCGCTGCACCGGCTACCGGCCGATCCTGGCGGCCGCCGATCAGGCCTGCTGCGGCAAACAGCCGGACCAGTTCGATGCCCGCGAGGCCGAGACCATCGCCCGTCTCCAAGCCATCGCCCCCAAGGAAACCGGCGAACTCAATTGCGGCGACAAGCGTTGCCTGGTGCCGCTGACCGTGGCCGACCTGGCCGATCTCTACGACGCCTATCCCCAGGCACGCCTGCTGGCCGGCGGCACCGACCTGGCCCTGGAAGTCACCCAGTTCCACCGCACCCTGCCGGTGATGATCTACGTGGGCAACGTTGCCGAACTCAAGCGCATCGAACGTTTCGACGATCGCCTGGAAATCGGCGCCGCCACCGCGCTTTCCGATTGCTACGAGGCGTTGAAAGCCGAGTACCCGGACTTCGGCGAACTGTTGCAGCGCTTCGCCTCGCTGCAGATCCGCAACCAGGGCACCCTGGGCGGCAACATTGGCAACGCCTCGCCCATCGGTGACTCGCCGCCCCTGCTGATCGCCCTGGGTGCGCAGATCGTGCTGTGCAAGGGCCAGGTCCGTCGCACCCTGGCGTTGGAGGATTACTTCATCGAGTACCGGGTCACCGCCCGTCAGGAAAGCGAATTCATCGAAAAGATCATCGTGCCCCGAGCCAGCGCCGAGCAGGCGTTCCGCGCCTACAAGGTGTCCAAGCGCCTGGACGATGACATCTCCGCGGTGTGTGCCGCGTTCAACCTGCGCATCGACAACGGCGTGGTCCGCGATGCGCGCGTGGCTTTCGGTGGCATGGCCGCGATCCCCAAGCGTGCCAAGCATTGCGAGTCGGCCCTGATCGGCGCGCAATGGAACGACAGCACCCTCGAGCGCGCCTGCGCCGCCCTGGCCGAAGACTTCACGCCTTTGTCGGACTTTCGCGCCAGCAAGGAGTACCGCCTGCTCAGCGCCCGCAACCTGCTGCGCAAATACTTCATCGAACTGCAAACGCCGCACATCGAGACTCGGGTGACCGCTTATGTCTAACCATCACGCCGTAGAGAAGACCCAAGCCGAACTGGCCGAGCTGTTTGCCCGCGACCTGACCACCGGCGTCGGTCGCAGCGTCAAGCATGACAGCGCCGCCAAGCATGTGACCGGTGAAGCGCAGTACATCGACGACCGTCTCGAATTCCCCAACCAGTTGCACGTCTACGCCCGACTGTCGGACCGCGCCCACGCGCGGATCCTGCGCATCGACACCACGCCGTGCTACGCCTTCGAAGGCGTGCGCATCGCCATCACCCATGAAGACATTCCGGGCCTCAAGGACATCGGCCCGCTGTTGCCCGGTGACCCGCTGCTGGCGATTGACGACGTGCAGTTCGTCGGCCAACCGGTGCTGGCCGTTGCTGCCCGGGACCTGGAAACCGCACGCAAGGCGGCGATGGCGGCGATCATCGAATATGAAGACCTGGAACCGGTGCTGGACGTGGTCGAAGCCCTGCGCAAACGCCACTTCGTGCTCGACAGCCACACCCACCAGCGCGGCGATTCAGCCACCGCACTGGCGAGCGCCGAGCATCGCATCCAGGGCTCGTTGCACATCGGCGGGCAGGAACACTTTTACCTCGAGACCCAGATCTCCTCGGTGATGCCCACCGAAGACGGCGGCATGATCGTCTACTGCTCGACCCAGAACCCCACCGAAGTGCAGAAACTGGTGGCCGAAGTGCTGGGTGTGTCGATGAACAAGGTCGTGGTGGACATGCGCCGCATGGGCGGCGGCTTTGGCGGCAAGGAAACCCAGGCCGCCAGCCCGGCATGCCTGTGTGCGGTGATCGCGCACCTCACCGGCCAGCCGACCAAGATGCGCCTGCCAAGGGTCGAAGACATGTTGATGACCGGCAAGCGCCACCCCTTCTACATCGAATATGACGTGGGCTTTGACAGCAACGGGCGCCTGCACGGCATCGCCCTGGAACTGGCCGGCAACTGCGGCTGCTCGCCGGACCTGTCGGCGTCGATTGTCGACCGGGCAATGTTCCACGCCGACAACGCCTACTACCTGGGCGATGCAACCATCAACGGTCATCGCTGCAAGACCAACACCGCGTCGAACACCGCTTACCGTGGCTTCGGCGGCCCGCAAGGCATGGTTGCCATCGAAGAAGTCATGGACGCCATCGCCCGGCACCTGGGGCTTGATCCACTGGCGGTACGCAAGGCCAACTATTACGGCAAGACCGAGCGCAACGTCACTCACTACTACCAGACCGTCGAGCACAACATGCTCGAGGAAATGACCGCCGAGCTGGAGGAAAGCAGCCAGTACGCCGAGCGTCGCGAAGCGATCCGCCACTACAACGCCAACAGCCCGATCCTGAAAAAAGGCCTGGCGCTGACGCCGGTGAAATTCGGCATTTCGTTTACCGCCAGCTTCCTCAACCAGGCCGGCGCGCTGATCCACGTCTACACCGACGGCAGCATCCACCTGAACCATGGCGGCACTGAAATGGGTCAGGGCCTGAACACCAAGGTTGCGCAGGTGGTGGCCGAAGTGTTCCAGGTGGAAATGGACCGGGTGCAGATCACCGCGACCAACACCGACAAAGTGCCGAATACCTCGCCCACCGCCGCCTCCAGCGGCGCCGACCTGAACGGCAAGGCCGCGCAGAATGCCGCCGAAACCATCAAGCGGCGCCTGGTGGAATTCGCCGCACGACAGTACAAGGTCAGTGAAGAAGACGTGGCGTTCCACAACGGTCATGTACGGGTGCGCGACCACATCCTGAGCTTCGAGGCGCTGGTGCAACAGGCGTATTTCGCCCAGGTCTCGCTGTCGAGCACCGGTTTCTACAAGACCCCGAAAATCTACTACGACCGCAGCCAGGCCCGTGGCCGGCCGTTCTACTACTACGCCTATGGCGCGGCCTGTGCCGAGGTGATCGTCGACACCCTCACCGGCGAATACAAGATGCTGCGCACCGACATCCTCCATGACGTCGGCGCCTCGCTGAACCCGGCCATCGACACCGGCCAGGTCGAGGGCGGCTTCATCCAGGGCATGGGCTGGCTGACCATGGAAGAGCTGGTGTGGAACGACAAGGGCAAGCTGATGACCAATGGCCCCGCCAGCTACAAGATCCCGGCCGTGGCCGACATGCCGCTGGACCTGCGGGTCCGACTGGTGGAAAACCGCAAGAACCCCGAAGACACGGTTTTCCACTCCAAGGCCGTCGGTGAGCCGCCGTTCATGCTCGGCATCGCCGCGTGGTGCGCGATCAAGGATGCCGTGGCGAGTTTGGGGGATTACCGGCAACAACCGAAAATCGATGCGCCGGCGACACCGGAGCGGGTGTTGTGGGGGTGTGAGCAGATGCGTGGGTTGAGGGTCGTTGCGGCTGAGCCTGCTGAAACCGAGTTGGCTTCGCTATAGACCGCGGCGCGGCCCATCGCGAGCAGGCTCGCTCCCACAGGGGATTGCAGTCCAAATGTGGGAGCGAGCCTGCTCGCGATGAGGCCCGACCAGACAACAAAGAACGTTGAAAAGCGGACGCGGAGCGTCCAGAGATGCATTCCCACGCAAAGCGTGAGAACGATCAGTCGAGGTGAATATGTACAACTGGATCAGCGCCCTCGCCGACCTGCAAACCCGCAGCGAACCCTGCGTGTTGGTGACGATCATCGAAGAACTCGGCTCGACCCCGCGTAACGCCGGTTCGAAGATGGTCGTCAGCGCCAGCCAGACGTTCGACACCATCGGTGGCGGGCACCTGGAATACAAGGCCATGGAGATCGCCCGGCAAATGCTCGCCAGCGGCCAGCAGAACACCCATCTGGAGCGCTTCAGCCTCGGCGCCAGCCTGGGCCAGTGCTGTGGCGGCGTGACCGTGCTGCTGTTCGAACCCATGGGCCAGGTGCAGGCGCAGATTGCCGTGTTCGGCGCCGGTCATGTCGGCAGGGCCCTGGTGCCGCTGCTGGCGAGCCTGCCGTGTCGGGTGCGCTGGATCGACTCGCGGGAAGCCGAGTTTCCCGAGCAACTGCCCCACGGCGTACAGAAAATCGTCAGCGAAGACCCGCTGGATGAAATCGATGACTTGCCCGCCGGCAGCTACTGCATCGTCATGACCCACAACCATCAGCTTGACCTGGAACTGAGCGCGGCGATCCTCAAGCGCAACGACTTTGCCTACTTCGGCCTGATCGGCTCGAAGACCAAGCGGGTCAAGTTCGAACATCGCTTGCGCGACCGCGGCTTCGACAGCGGCACCTTGCAACGCCTGCGTTGCCCGATGGGCATCGGCGAAGTCAAAGGCAAGTTGCCTGTGGAAATCGCCATCTCCATCGCCGGCGAAATCATCGCCACCTATAACGCGAATTTCGGCCAGCACACCGCTCGCGCCGAACCCATCGCCAAGCTGCTGCCGGTTTCGCGCCGCAGCCAAGCCAATTCCTGAGATTTCCCATGCCCATGACACGCAAAGCCTACCGCGCCGCCCTGCTCCACAGCCTCGCCGACCCGGCCGAAGTCGGTATCGAAGCGTCCTATGAATACTTCGAGGACGGCCTGCTGGTGGTGGAAAACGGCCAGATCAGCGCCATCGGCCACGCCCACGACCTGCTGCCAACATTGGCGGCGGACATCGAGATCAACCATTATCCGGACGCGCTGATCACCCCCGGATTCATCGACACCCACATCCATCTGCCGCAGACCGGCATGGTCGGCGCCTACGGCGAACAACTGCTGGACTGGCTCAACACCTACACCTTCCCTTGTGAACGCCAGTTCGCCGATCCGGCCCACGCCGAAGCCGTGGCCGATATCTTCATCAAGGAACTGCTACGCAACGGCACCACCACGGCCTTGGTGTTCGGCAGTGTGCACCCACAATCGGTGAATGCCTTTTTTGAAGCGGCCGAGAAGCTCGACCTGCGAATGATCGCCGGCAAAGTCATGATGGACCGCAACGCCCCGGACTACCTGACCGACACCGCCGAATCCAGCTACACCGAGAGCAAGGCACTGATCGAACGCTGGCACGGCAAGGGCCGCCTGCATTACGCCGTGACCCCGCGCTTCGCCCCCACCAGCACGCCGGAACAGTTGACGCTGGCCGGTCAGTTGCTGGGGGAATACCCGGATTTGTACATGCAGACCCACATCAGTGAGAACCTGCAGGAAGTGCAATGGGTCAAGGAACTGTTTCCCGAGCGCAAGGGCTATCTGGAAGTCTACGATCACTACCAGTTGCTGGGCGAGCGTTCGGTGTTCGCCCACGGCGTGCACCTGTGCGATGACGAATGTGCACGGCTGGCCGAAACCGGTTCGGCCATCGCGTTCTGCCCGACCTCGAACCTTTTCCTCGGCAGCGGCCTGTTCAACCTGCCGATGGCCGAGAAGCACAAGGTAAACGTGGGGTTGGGCACGGACGTCGGCGGGGGCACCAGTTTTTCACTGCTGCAGACCCTGAACGAAGCCTACAAGGTGATGCAGTTGCAGGGTGCGCGATTGAGCCCGTTCAAATCGCTGTACCTGGCCACCCTCGGCGGTGCCCGGGCCTTGCGCCTGGAAGACCGCATCGGCACCTTGCAACCGGGCACCGATGCCGACTTCCTGGTGCTGGACTACAACGCTATGCCGCTGCTGGGCTATCGCCTGAAGCAGGCCCGGGACATTGCCGAAAGATTGTTCGTGTTGATGACGCTGGGGGATGACCGGACGGTGGCGCGGACCTATGCGGCTGGCAGGTTGGTGCATCAGTGCTAGGGATCGTTCCCACGCTCTGCGTGGGAATGCCTCAACGGACGCTCCGCGTTCGGCTCTTGGGACGCAGAGCGTCCCAGGCTGCATTCCCACGCAGAGCGTGGGAACGAGGTGAGGTCAAAGCTTGGCCGTCGACCGCCCAGGCTTCTTGGTCTGAAGCAGGTGCGAGAACACCGCATGCAGATCATCCGACGCCCCCTCTTCGTCGAGGTTGAGCTTGCTGTCGATGTGATCCATATGATGCATCATCAGGTCCACCGCCAGGGTGGCGTCCCGGGCTTCGATGGCGTCGATCAATTGGGTGTGTTCGTCGTAGGAACAGTGGGACCGATTGCCGCTTTCGTACTGGGCGATGATCAGCGAGGTCTGGGACACCAGGCTGCGCTGGAAGCTGATCAGCGGGGCATTCTTCGCCGCTTCGGCCAGTTTGAGGTGGAATTCCCCCGACAGGCGGATACCGGCGCCACGGTCGCCACGGGAAAAACTGTCGCGCTCGTCACTGACCATCTGCCGCAACTCGGCAAGCTGCTCGGCGGTAGCGTGCTGCACTGCCAGCTCGGTGATCGCCCGTTCCACCAGGCGCCGGGCCATGAACACCTGGCGAGCCTCTTCGACACTCGGGCTGGCAACGACCGCGCCGCGATTGGGCCGCAACAACACCACGCCTTCATGGGCCAGGCGCGACAGCGCACGGCGGATGATGGTGCGGCTGACTCCGAAAATTTCCCCCAGTGCCTCTTCGCTCAACTTTGTACCGGGCGCCAGGCGCTGTTCGAGGATGGCCTCGAAGATATGCGCATAGACGATATCGTCCTGGGTTCCGCTGCGGCCGGCTTTGCCTGCTCGCGGTTGTTTCTTGAGGGGTTGCAACTGTTCGTTCATGGGCACTCGGGTCGGGAGAACTGCGGCGAATTGACCGTGACTGTAATACGGCACAGCGGGTCGCTGGCAAGTATCGCGTAAAAAACACGGCGATTGTACACAACCTCTGATGGCAACACGACTGTATGGCTGTTTGCGGGCTTGGCTGTATTGCAATTGCCCACGGTGTTGAGTTTAGGCTTAAACCCTCATCCATGACCCAAAATGAAACCCGGTAGGAGCTGTCGAGCGAAGCGAGGCTGCGATCTTGCCCCTGCCAATTGAGTCTAGAGCAAAAGATCGCAGCCCTCGGCAGCTCCTGCATGCGTACCCGGTGGGTTGTGGATATTTTTAACAGATCAGGGATCACTGACACCATGACCGAAGTCACGACCGCGCCACTTCGCCCATTGGCCGACACCTCGCCCTCGGCCATCGTCGCCGGGTTCATCGCCATGATGACCGGCTATACCAGTTCCCTGGTGCTGATGTTCCAGGCCGGCCAGGCGGCGGGCCTGACCAGCGGGCAGATTTCGTCGTGGATCTGGGCGATCTCCATCGGCATGGCGGTGTGTTCCATCGGCCTGTCGTTGCGCTACCGCACGCCGGTGACCATCGCCTGGTCGACGCCCGGCGCGGCCTTGCTGATCACCAGCCTGGGCGGCGTGAGCTATGGCGAAGCCATCGGCGCCTACATCACTTGCGCGGTGCTGGTGACGATCTGCGGCCTGACCGGCAGCTTCGAGCGCCTGGTCAAGCGCATTCCGGCATCGCTGGCAGCGGCGTTGCTGGCGGGCATCCTGTTCAAGATCGGCAGCGAGATTTTCGTCGCCGCCCAGCATCGCACCGGCCTGGTGCTGGGGATGTTCTTCACTTACCTGATCGTCAAGCGCCTGTCGCCTCGCTACGCGGTGCTGGCGGCGCTGCTGATCGGCACCGCGCTGTCAGGCCTGATGGGCCTGCTGGACTTCAGCGGCTTTGCCCTCGAAGTCGCGACACCGGTCTGGACCACGCCGCACTTTTCCCTGGCCGCCACCATCAGCATCGGCATTCCGCTGTTCGTGGTGGCGATGACCTCGCAGAACATGCCCGGCATCGCTGTGCTCCGCGCCGACGGCTACAACGTACCGGCCTCTCCCCTGATCACCAGTACCGGCATCGCCTCGCTGCTGCTGGCGCCGTTCGGCTCCCATGGCATCAACCTGGCAGCCATCAGCGCCGCCATCTGCACCGGGCCGCACGCCCATGAAGATCGCAACAAGCGCTATACGGCGGCGGTCTGGTGCGGGATCTTCTACGGGATAGCCGGAGTGTTCGGCGCGACTCTGGCGGCGTTGTTCGCGGCGCTGCCCAAGGAACTGGTGCTGTCCATCGCGGCGCTGGCGCTGTTCGGGTCGATCATCAACGGCTTGAGCATCGCCATGAGCGAAGCCAGGGAACGGGAAGCGGCGCTGATCACCTTCATGGTCACGGCGTCGGGGCTGACGCTGTTTTCCGTCGGTTCGGCGTTCTGGGGGATTGTGGCGGGGGTGCTGACCTTGCTGATCCTTAACTGGCGTAAAGCTTAAAAGCATCGCGAGCAGGCTCGCTCCCACAGGGAAACGCGATCCAATTGTGAGAGCGAGCCTGCTCGCGAAGGCGGCCTGAAGGTCACCAGATACCCAACCGCCAGGCATAAAAAAACCGGCGCCCATTCGGGCTGCCGGTTCAGGACATCACGCCTTGGCGTTGATTGGCATGTCCGGGTGCCACACGTCGATCAGCGGGCTGACAGTCATGCTGGTCAGTTCGCTACGACCCTTGAGCCAGGCTTCAACGGCAGCACGTTGTTCTTCGGAAACCGAGCCACGCTTCTGCAGGCAAACCAGACCGTAGTCGTCACCGCCGACATAGCCCAGGCCATTGGCTTCCATGGCTTGTTTCAGGAAAGCGTCGAGGAAAGCGTCAATCGCCTCATCGGCCAGATCTTCTTTGAGATCCAGGTTCAGTTCGAAACCCAGCTCCTGAAATTCATCCACACACAGCTTTTTGCGCAGACGCCGGGAACGGTTAGTCGCCATTGGAACAATCCTCATAAGAAATAACGGCCGGCACTTTACCAGTTTGGTGCAACGATTGCCCGGTTGATCGGGCGTATCGTCCTACCGTCGGTAAAAAATTGCCTCACGAACGGCTCAGGCACGGCACACGCCGTTGCGCCATGGGGCATAATGCCGACACTTTCATGACCGTTGAGGACGTTCATTTTCATGTCCTCGTTTTTTCCCCCTCGCCCGTAGGGTTTTATTACACATGATCAAATCTTTGCGTCCACTGCTCCTGGCCAGCCTTCTTCTTCCCCTGGCCCTCCCTGCTTCCACCAGCGCCGCTACGATCAACACTGCCCTGTCGCCCAATGTGCAGAAGGCCCTCAAGACCAGCAAGCTGCAAGACGATGCACTGTCCCTGGTGATGGTGCCACTCAACGGTCCCGGCACCCCGACCCTCTTCAACGCCGACGTTTCGGTGAATCCGGCCTCCACCATGAAACTGGTGACCACTTACGCCGCCCTGGAAATGCTCGGCCCCAACCACCAGTGGAAGACCGAGTTCTACACCGACGGCACCCTCAGCGGCGGAATCCTCAACGGCAACCTGTACCTCAAGGGCGGCGGCGACCCCAAACTGAACATGGAAAAGCTCTGGCTGCTGATGCGCGACTTGCGGGCCAACGGCGTGCAGCAGGTCACCGGCGACCTGGTGCTGGACCGGGGTTTCTTCATCCAGCCGCAATTGCCCGAGTTCAACGACGACGGCAACGACGAAAACAAGCCGTTCCTGGTCAAGCCCGACTCCCTGCTGGTCAACCTCAAGGCACTGCGCTTCGTCGCCCGTAACGATGGCGGCCGGGTGCTGGTGTCGGTGGAGCCGCCGATTGCCAGCATCCATATCGACAATCAGGTCAAGGCGGTCAATTCCAAACAATGTGCTGGCGGCGTGCGCTACAACCCGGTGCCCCAGGCGGACGGCAGCGTGACTGTGACCGTCGGCGGGCAGTTGGGTGATGGCTGCAGCTCCCAGACCTACCTGTCGCTGCTGGATCACGCCACTTATACCGCCGGTGCGGTGCGGGCGATCTGGAAGGAACTGGGTGGCAGCATCCAGGGCAAGGACCGCCTGGCCTCGACCCCGAGCAACGCCAAAGTGCTGGCCCGGGCGTTCTCGCCGGACCTGGCGGAGATCATCCGCGACATCAACAAATACAGTAACAACACCATGGCCCAGCAGCTGTTCCTGAGCCTCGGCGCGCAGTTCCGCAACGAAGCCGACGGTGACGATGCCAAGGCCGCGCAACGGGTCGTGCGCCAGTGGCTGGCCAAGAAAGGCATCACCGCACCGCACCTGGTGATGGAGAACGGCTCCGGCCTGTCCCGCGCCGAACGGGTCAGCGCCCGGGAAATGGCGGCGATGCTGCAAGCCGCCTGGCGCAGCCCCTATGCCGCCGAATACATCAGCTCGATGCCGATCGCCGGCACCGACGGCACCATGCGCAAACGCCTGAAGACCACGGCCATGGCCGGCGAAGCCCACATCAAGACCGGCACCCTGAACACCGTGCGCGCCATCGCCGGGTTCAGCCGTGACATCAACGGCAACACCTGGGTGGTGGTGGCGATCCTCAACGATCCGAAGCCATGGGGCGCTTCGTCGGTGCTGGATCAGGTGCTGCTGGACCTGTACCGCCAGCCGAAACTGCCGCAGACGGCTTCGGTGCTCTGATCCAACGCAAGGAACTGCTCGCGATAGCGGTCTTTCAGTTGATATCAATGTGGCTGGAACGACGCCATCGCGAGCAGGCTCGCTCCCACAGGGGGGTTGAGGGTGAGATCGATTCTGTGTCCGCCCGGGATCAGGGTGGGAGCGAGCCTGCTCGCGATGGCGGTGGGACATTCAACATGTCATTGCCTGACATGGCCCTTTCGAGAGCAAGCCCGCTCCCACCGAAGATGTGTGGCGAGCGCAAACCTGCGAACTACCCCACCTGCATCTCGACCCGATCCCGCCCGGCCTGCTTGGCCGCGTAAACGCCCGAGTCGGCCCGCAACAGCAGGGCATCCGCGCCCTCCCCGGCGCGCCAGCTGGCGATACCGAAGCTGGCGGTGACAACGCCCACGTCCTCGATCTCCGCACCGCGCAACCCTTCCCACAGCCCAATGGCCAGGGCATGGGCGCTCTCGCCATCGGTGTCCGGGCAAAGCACCACGAATTCTTCCCCGCCCAGCCGACAGAAGACGTCGGTACGCCGCAGGCGCTGGGTGACGCGCAAGCAAACCGCCTGCAACACCCGGTCACCCACCGCATGGCCGTGCTGGTCGTTGATGCGCTTGAAGTGATCGATGTCGAGCATGATCACCGACAGGTCCCCGGAGCCGCGTTCGACCCGAATCATTTCCGAGGTCAGGCGCTCCTGGAAATAACGTCGATTGCGAATACCGGTCAGGGCATCGGTCACGGACAGTGCCCGCAACTCTTCCTCCACCCGCTTGAGATCGGAGATATCGGAGACATAGCCGTGCCACAACACGCCACCACCCGGCAATTGCTCGGGCGTCGCTTCACCGCGTACCCAGCGCAGGCCACGTTGCGGCAGTTGCACCCGGTACTCCTCGCGCCATGGGCTCAGGGTGTCGGCCGAGGCACGGATCGACGCACGGACCCGTGAATTGTCCAGCGGGTGGATGCGGGAGAAAACCGCTTCCGCGTTCTGGACCAGCACACCGGGCTCCAGTTCGTAGATATCGCGAATGCCGTCGCTGGCATAGATCACGCTGAAACGGCCGTTGAAATCCATTTTGAACTGGTAGATGCCGCCAGGAACATGGGCACTGAGTTTCTTCAACAGCAGGTCCCGGGCCGCCAGGGCCTCGTGGACGCGCTTGCGTTCGGTGATATCGATACAGATCGCCAGGTGCCCGACCCACAACCCCTGATCGTCGAGCACGGGCGTTGCCAGCATGTTCACCGTCAAGTGGCTGCCGTCACGCCGTACCAGGGTCCACTCCCGGGCCTGCTGGCCACCCGCCTCGCCCCCTTCCAACAGCATCGCGTGACAGGTAGGAATCGGCTTGCCGAATCGCGCGCCAAGCTCTGCCGCCCGGGCCTGAAGCTCCCGGGGCACGTGGAGGCTCTCGAGGGTCATGCTCTGCAGGACCTCGCAGCTTTGGTAGCCCAGCATCTGTTCGGCGCCGGCATTGAACGTGGTGATGACACCACGCAGGTCCGTGGCGATGATCGCGACCTGGGTCGCGGCATCCAGCACGCCGCGCAACTGGCTGTGGGTGCCTCGTAGCTCCTGCTCCCGGGCGCGCAGCTCCTGGGTACGTTGTTCCACCAGTGTCAGGGCCCGTTGTCGCTGGCTGACCAGTACATAGAGCAAGGCACTGAGCAGGAAACTGAGCAAGCTGCCCAATACCACCAGGCTCGACATCGTGGAATGGTTGGTCGACAGGAACATACGGCTGGGTCGCAACTCTACCCGATAGTCGTGATCCGCCAGGCGCAACATGCGGATTGCCGCCAGGTCACTGTCCCCCGGGGGCGTAGGGGAATCGAACAGCACCTCCTCCTGGTCGTCGGCGGACAAATCCAGGACGCGCATCGAAAGATTGTCATGACCGGCCGTCGGCAGACCATCGCCCACCAGTTGACGCATGCTGATGGCCGCCACCACATAGCCGAAAGGCTCCGTGGATGGGGCCCGGGCGACTGGCGCCACCAGCAACACGCCACGGACGTAGGCCGGATCGACACCCACCAGGTCCAGCGGCTGCGATACCGCCTGGCTGTTCTGACGGCGAGCCCGCTCGAGTACGGCGCGGCGCGTTGGCTGGGAAAGCAGATCGAAACCCAACGTCGACTCGTGGGAACCCTGGCACTGTACATAGAGGATCGGCGTGTACTCGTCCCGCTCCGCGGCCCGACGCAAGCCGCCGGTATCATCCACTTCACGGATGCTGAAAGGGGTGATTCTCTTGTTCCGCTCCCGCTGTTCGAATGCCTGCCGCTCGTCCCGAAGCACTCGTGGTGCCCAGGCGAAGGCCTGGGTACGGCGCAACAACGTTTCAGCGTACCCATGGAACTCCTTTTCGGAAACCGCCGACGAATTGGCAAAGAAACGCCTCAGGCTGTCGAGACGCTGCTCCTGGTCCTGGAATCTTTCTTCGATACGGCTGAAGCGCTCCTCGGCTTGCAGCTCGAAGCGCTGGCGCAGTTGCTGGTTGAACAGGCTCATCATCGCCCAGCTCACCAAGCCGGTCAGGCACGTGCCGGCCAGGAAGACCAGTGAAGCCACCAGCCAGGCCGATACATCTTCGCTGATAAAGCCCAGGATCCTGGGACGCACCGGATGCAATGCCATAGACACAACTCGAAAAGGGGCAGGCTTCGGTACAGCCCTGGCCACACGCTCAGTTATAGCTATTAGCCATTACTTTGACCAGTCCTAAAATCGGCCAGAAGCCTTGATTTACAAGGCTTCGTGGATCCAATCAGGAAATCAACGGGCCATGATTTTCCAGGCGCGGTGGATCTTGCTGTTGCGGGCAAAGTCCGGATCGATGGTCGCGGCGGTGATTTCCTCCACCGCGTAGCGCTCGCCGAGGTTGTCCTCGAGCTGGAACTTGCGGAAATTGTTGGAGAAGTACAGCACGCCCCCCGGCGCCAGGCGGGCCATGGCCAGGTCCAGCAATTGGACGTGATCGCGCTGCACATCGAACACGCCTTCCATGCGCTTGGAATTGGAGAAGGTCGGTGGGTCGATGAAGATCAGGTCGTATTCGTCACGGCTGGCTTCAAGCCAGGCCATCACATCGCCCTGCTCCAGGCGGTTCTTGTCCGAAAAACCATTGAGCGACAGGTTGCGTCGCGCCCAGTCCAGGTAGGTTTTCGACAGATCGACGCTGGTGGTGCTCCGGGCGCCGCCCTTGGCCGCATGGACACTGGCGGTCGCGGTGTAGCAGAACAGGTTGAGGAAGCGCTTGCCGGCCGCCTCCTTCTGGATCCGCAGGCGCATCGGCCGGTGGTCGAGGAACAGCCCGGTGTCCAGGTAGTCGGTCAGGTTGACCAGCAGCTTCACACCCCCCTCATTGACCTCGGTGAACTTGCCCTGGGCGCTCTGGCGCTCGTACTGCTTGGTGCCGCTCTGGCGCTCACGCCGCTTGATCACCACGCGGCTCTTGTCGACGTTCAGGGCCTGGGGAATGGCCGCCAGGGCATCGAACAACCGGGCCGAAGCCTTTTCCGGGTCGATGGACTTTGGCGCGGCATATTCCTGCACGTGCACCCAGTCGTGATAGAGATCGATCGCCATGGAGTATTCCGGCATGTCGGCGTCATAGACCCGATAGCACTCGACGCCTTCGCGCTTGACCCATTTACCCAACTGCTTGAGGTTCTTTTGCAGGCGATTGGCGAACATCTGCCCGCCTTCGCTCAAACGCGCCTGCTCGACCACAGGCGCGGGGGCCGGGGTCGGCTTGATCGGGTTGCCATTCTTGTTGTACCGGCGCTCTTGCGGTACCTCAGGCGCCTGCCCCTGCTCTTCCTGCTCCAGGCGGGCTTGCTCGCGCTCGGCCTGACGCTGTTCCGGGGTACGACGCTCGCCGGTGACGAACTGGTCCGGCAGCACCTTGATCAGCAGCAGCTTGCACGGCAAGGCGCCGTTCCAGAAGGAATACTGTTTGTGGCTGCGAATACCCATGCGCTTGCCCAGGTCCGGGGCGCCGGTGAACACCGCCGCCTCCCAGTTCAGGCACGCCTGGCGCAGGCGTTCGCCGAGGTTCTGGTAGAGGTAGAGCAGGCTGGCCTCATCGCCCAGGCGCTCGCCGTACGGCGGGTTGCAGATCACCAGGCCTTTCTGGTTCTGGTCCGGACGCGGTTCGAACGTGGCGACTTCACCTTGATAGATCTTGATCCACTCGCTCAGGCCGGCACGCTCGACGTTGTTGCGACCCGGCTGGATCAGGCGTGGGTCGGCTTCGTAGCCGCGAATCCACAGCGCTGGCCTGGCCAGACCGGCGGCGGCGCGGGCAGTGGCTTCTTCGTGGAGTTTCTTCCACAGCGCCGGCACATGGCCCAGCCACGCGGTGAAGCCCCACTGCTGGCGACGCAGGTTCGGCGCCATGTCGGTGGCGATCATGCCCGCTTCCACCAGGAACGTGCCGACGCCGCACATCGGGTCGGCCAGGGCCCCGCCTTCAGCGGAAATACGCGGCCAGCCGGCACGGATCAGGATGGCGGCGGCGAGGTTTTCCTTCAGCGGCGCGGCACCTTGCTGCAGGCGATAACCACGCTGGTGCAGGCTGTGGCCGGACAGGTCCAGGGAGAGGATCGCTTCGCCACGGTCCAGGCGCAGGTGAATACGCAGGTCCGGGTTGAGCTTGTCGATGGATGGCCGCTCGCCCGAGGGGGTCCGCAGCTTGTCGACGATGGCATCCTTGACCTTCAAGGCGCCGAAGTGAGTATTGTCGATGCCCGAACCGTGACCGCTGAATTCCACCGCCAGGGTGCCATCGGCGAGCATGTGGTCCTGCCAGTCGACGTCCAGCACGCCGTGGTACAGATCCTCGGCGTTTTTCATCGCAAAACGCTTGAGAACCAGCAACACGCGGTTGGCCAGGCGCGACCACAGGCACAGGCGATACGCCGTCTCCATGTCGGCCATGCCACGCACGGCGGAAGTGTGCTCGCGCGCCTCTTCAAGGCCAAGCCCGATGGCTTCCTCGAGAAGCAGGCCTTCGAGTCCCTTGGGGCAGGTGAGGAAGAGTTCGAAACGGTCGGACATGGGGAGTTCCAGAGCCTTTGGCTAAGTGGACCGGGGCAACGCATTGCCGGGTCAGGTTCAATCAGGTGCTTTTCTCAAGAGCACCCGGTGGCACGAAGGTGTGCCGTCCACCCTCGCCGCTCAGGTTAAAAGAGCTTAGATGCGGGGGCAGATAAAAAATTCTGTGCAACAAATTGTGAAAACCCGTCCCTTTCGTCGAATAGTACCCGAGTGCAACGGGGGGACATTCTCATCCGGGGAAAGACCGCGCCCTTCGGCGCAGGGCCGATCATACAGGGGTCTTGCTCAAAAGCGGATGCTGAACAGCGTGTTACTTATCGCCCTAACGTCTTTATTGTTACGTGCTTATGACAAAACGATCATTCCATCCATGTGACGCTTTGGTTAGAACTCAACACAGGTTGACGTCACAACGGCGCCAACACCTTGGCTCGTCACGCCGGCAACGAGCCACCAACGGCAGAATGATTCTGCCCCGGCCCCGACAGGGGCCGACGCGAAGTAACAGTCAACAAGTGAGGGCAATACCCTATGAGAAGACTTAAGCGTGATCCGTTGGAAAGAGCATTTTTACGCGGTTACCAATATGGTGTTGGTGGTAAATCCCGTGAGCTTTGCCCCTTTACTCTACCGTCGGTACGTCAAGCCTGGATCAATGGCTGGCGAGAAGGACGCGGCGACAACTGGGACGGTATGACCGGCACTGCGGGTATCCACAGACTCAACGAACTTCACGCCGTCGGCTGACACAGGGCTCAATACTCAAGAACTCGACAATCTGATCCACACAACGATTTAACCACGCGCGTCCCATCCGGACGGCGGGCTACGGCCCAGGGGCTCCTTTGAGGAGCCCTTTTTAATGCTCATCGGAAATTCAAGCTGCGAACACCGTTGTGGCGAGGGGATTCATCCCCGCTGGGATGCGAAGCGGCCCCAAAATCGCAAGACCGAAATACCCTCACCGACTCATACATCGAAGGGGGCTGCTGCGCAGCCCAGCGGGGATGAATCCCCTCGCCACAGATAAATCCCCTCGCCACAGAAGCATTCGCCAGCCGCGAAATCACCCCAACGCCGCAATCGCATCCACCGATTCACGAATCAACGCCGGCCCCTTGTAGATGAAGCCCGAGTAAATCTGCACCAGGCTTGCCCCTGCGGTGATCTTCTCGGCGGCATGCCGCCCTTCGGTGATCCCACCCGCCGCAATGATCGGCAAGCGCCCGGCCAGTTCCCCAGCCAGCACCTTCACGGTGTGGGTGCTCTTGTCACGCACCGGCGCGCCGGACAACCCGCCTGCTTCATCACCGTGCTCCAGCCCTTCGACCCCTTCGCGGCCTAGCGTCGTGTTGGTGGCGATCACCGCGTCCATGCCGGTCTCGATCAGGGCCTGGGCCACCTGGGCGGTTTCTTCGTCGGTCATGTCCGGCGCGATCTTGATCGCCAGCGGGACATGCCGGCCATGGATCACCGCCAGTTCGGCACGACGTCGGGCCAGGTCGGCCAGCAGTTGCTTGAGGGAGTCACCGAACTGCAGGCTGCGCAGCCCCGGGGTGTTCGGGGAGCTGACGTTGACGGTCACGTAGCTGGCGTGGGCGTAGACCTTGTCCAGGCAGATCAGGTAATCGTCGACGGCACGCTCCACCGGCGTGTCGAAATTCTTGCCGATGTTGATACCCAGCACGCCTTTGTATCTGGCAGCAGCCACACGGGCCAACAGGTTGTCCACACCCAGGTTGTTGAACCCCATGCGGTTGATGATCGCCTCGGCTTGCGGCAGGCGAAAGAGCCGTGGCTTGGGGTTGCCCGGTTGCGGCCGTGGCGTGACGGTACCGATTTCCACGAAGCCGAAACCCAGTTGGGCGAAGCCGTCGATGGCCGCGCCGTTCTTGTCCAGGCCCGCTGCCAACCCGACCGGGTTAGGGAACTCGAGGCCCATCACATTCACCGGCAACGTCGCCGGCGCCTTGCACAACAGACCATTGAGGCCCAAACGTCCGCCCGCGCCGATCAGGTCCAGGGACAGATCGTGGGAGGTTTCCGGGGAAAGTTTGAACAGCAGTTCACGGGCCAGGGTGTACATGGGCGGCTTTGACTCGGGCGACGAAATGAGGCGGCGATTATAGCCGCGCATCGGCGGTTCAAGCGAGGCACCTGCACAAAACAGCGCCGATGGCATATGCCTTGCACCCCTTTGGTCATCGACGCTCATGCCAACGATGGAATGAGTGCCACACTGTTTAAAGGATAACGGCGTCGTCATCCGGCCTTGCTCTGGCAGTCGTCCGGGTACGGCGCTTTTTACGTGGAAGGTGATGCCCCGATGAATGAAGTTCCAGCCAACGCCCTGGCCTGGGTCAATGGCAGTGACGCCCCGGAAAAAAGCGCAATCGACCTGGGGTTCATGGCCTTGAGTGACTGCGCCCCGGTGGTGGTAGCCGCCACCCAGGGCTTCGCCCAACCCTACGGCCTGACCTTGAACCTCAAGCGCCAGACGTCCTGGGCCAACCTGCGGGACAAGCTGGTCAGCGGTGAAATCGACGCGGCCCACAGCCTGTACGGCCTGATCTATGCGGTGCACCTGGGCATCGGCGGTGTCGCGCCGACCGACATGGCGGTGCTGATGGGGCTGAACCAGAACGGCCAGAGCATCCACCTTTCCCATGGCTTGCAGGCGATGGGCGTGACCAGTCCTGAGGCACTGGAGCGCCATGTGCACCAAACTCGCCCGAAACTGACCTTCGCCCAGACATTCCCCACCGGCACCCATGCGATGTGGCTCTACTACTGGCTCGCCGCCCAGGGTATTCACCCCTTGTCGGACGTCGACAGCGTGGTGGTACCGCCGCCGCAAATGATTGCGCACTTGCAGGCCGGGCGTATCGACGGACTCTGCGTCGGCGAACCCTGGTGCGCCAGCGCGGTGAAACAGAACCTCGGTTTCACCCTGGCAACGACCCAGACCATCTGGCCCGACCACCCGGAGAAAGTCCTGGGCTGTACCCGTGCGTTCGTCGAGCAGTACCCCAACACGGCGCGAGCCCTGGTGATGACGGTCCTCGAAGCCAGCCGGTTCATTGAGCAGAGCAGCGAGAACCGTCGCAGCACCGCACAACTGTTGAGCGCCGCCGAATACCTCGATGCACCGCTGGACTGCATCGAACCCCGTCTGCTGGGGACCTACGCCGATGGCCTGGGCAATAGCTGGCAGGATCCCCACGCCATGCGTTTTCATGGCGACGGCGAGGTGAACGTGCCCTACCTGTCCGACGGCATGTGGTTCATGACCCAGTTCCGGCGCTGGGGCCTGCTGCGGGAAGACCCGGACTACCTGGCCGTGGCGCAGGAGGTCCAGCAACTCGAGCTGTATCGCCAGGCGTGCGCGGCGCTGGGCATTTCGTCGACCTTCCAGGACATGCGCAGCAGCCAGTTGATCGACGGCACCACCTGGGACGGCTCGGACCCGGCCGGGTACGCCCGCAGCTTCAAACTGCACGCCTTGAGCGATGCGGCAGCCCTTTTCGCCAGCCGCTGACAGGAGCCCGACCATGCTGCGTATCCTGCTGATCAACGACACCGCGAAAAAAGTCGGCCGCCTCAAGGCCGCCCTGGTGGAAGCCGGTTTCGACGTCATCGACGAATCCGGACTGACCATCGACCTGCCGGAACGCGTCGAAACAGTGCGTCCGGATGTGATCCTGATCGATACCGAGTCACCCGGACGGGATGTCATGGAACAAGTGGTGCTGGTCAGTCGCGACCAGCCACGACCGATCGTCATGTTCACCGATGAGCACGACCCGGATGTGATGCGCCAGGCGATCAAGTCGGGGGTGAGTGCCTACATCGTCGAAGGCATCCACGCCGCGCGCCTGCAACCGATCCTCGACGTGGCCATGGCCCGCTTTGAAAGCGACCAGGCCCTGCGCGCCCAGCTCCTGGCCCGGGACCAGCAACTGGCCGAACGCAAACGCATCGAACTGGCCAAGGGCATGCTCATGAAGATGAAGGATTGTAATGAAGAACAGGCCTACACCCTGATGCGCCGCCAGGCCATGAGCCGCCAGCAGAAGCTGATCCAGGTGGCCGAGCAGATCATTGCCATGAATGAGTTGCTGGGCTGACGGCCTTATAGCGCCTGGGCCGACGCTATCGCGAGCAGGCTCGCTCCCACAGGGAGCTCCCGGGTGAACGCAGCATCTGCACCGCCCCGGATCAACTGTGGGAGCGAGCCTGCTCGCGATGACGGTTTTCCATCCAACATCTTCATCGACTGACCCACCGCTTTCGCGAGCAAGCCCGCTCCCACAGGAGGCTCCCGGGTAAACGCAGCATCTGCATAGCCCCGGATCAACTGTGGGAGCGAGCCTGCTCGCGATAGTCCCCTCGACCCCGCTGTTGGCACAGATCTCGCTTAAGCAACCCCACAGGTAACCAACGGCGGTTGCCCCACCTACGACAAAGACGTCGCACACCTTGCTCGCCCCCTCGGCGATCCGGGTTGCGGCGTTTTTTTGCTTTGGCCCCACCGTCCGGGGTCGGTGGGGTCGCCGTCGTGGCGCACCACTTCGAAGCACCGACTTTTTTCGAGACTTTAACCGCTGAGGTGCGCGATGAATTCAAGCTTCTGGAAATCCGGCCACACCCCGACATTGTTCGCGGCCTTCCTCTATTTCGACCTGAGCTTCATGGTCTGGTACCTGCTCGGCCCGCTGGCGGTGCAAATTTCCACCGACTTGCATCTGACCACCCAGCAACGCGGCCTGATGGTGGCGACACCGATCCTGGCCGGTGCCGTGCTGCGCCTGTTCATGGGCCTGCTGGCCGACCGGACTTCACCGAAAACCGCCGGCATGGTGGGCCAGGTGATCGTGATCTGCGCGCTGTTCTGTGCCTGGAAACTGGGCATCCACAGCTATGAACAGGCGCTGCTGCTGGGCCTGTTCCTCGGCATGGCCGGTGCTTCGTTCGCCGTCGCCCTGCCATTGGCGTCCCAGTGGTACCCGCCACAACACCAGGGCAAGGCCATGGGCATCGCCGGTGCCGGCAACTCGGGCACCGTGCTGGCCGCGATCATCGCGCCGCTGATGGCCGCCGCCTTCGGCTGGAGCAACGTGTTCGGCTTCGCACTGGTCCCATTGATCCTGACCCTGGTGGTCTTCGCCTGGCTGGCCAAGAATGCGCCCGAGCGGCCGAAAGCCAAATCCATGGCCGACTACCTCAAGGCCCTGGGTGATCGTGACAGCTGGTGGTTCATGTTCTTCTACAGCGTGACCTTCGGCGGCTTCATCGGCCTGGCCAGCGCCCTGCCCGGCTACTTCAACGACCAATATGGCCTGAGCCCCGTGACCGCCGGCTACTACACCGCGGCCTGTGTTTTCGGTGGCAGCCTGATGCGGCCGTTGGGTGGCGCCCTGGCGGATCGTTTCGGCGGTATCCGCACCTTGCTGGGCATGTACACCGTGGCAGCCATCTGCATCGCGGCGGTGGGCTTCAACCTGCCGAACTCCTACGCGGCACTGGCATTGTTCGTCTGCACCATGCTCGGTCTCGGCGCCGGCAACGGTGCGGTGTTCCAACTGGTGCCACAACGTTTCCGCCGCGAAATCGGCGTGATGACCGGGCTGATCGGCATGGCCGGCGGCATCGGTGGCTTCGCCCTGGCGGCGGGCATGGGCGCGATCAAGCAAAGCACCGGCAGTTACCAACTGGCGCTGTGGCTGTTCGCGAGCCTGGGTGTACTGGCCTGGTTCGGCCTGTACGGCGTCAAGCGTCGCTGGAGAACCACCTGGGGTTCGGCGGCCGTCACCGCGGCGCGGGTATAAACCAATCCCATGAGCCTGCAACTGAGTTTCGCTGAAGCCAGTGCCATCGGCCCACGGGAAGAAAACCAGGACGCCCTGCGCCTGGTCACCCCGGCCCCGGCGCTGGCCGCCAGCAAGGGTTACCTGTTCGCCATCGCCGACGGCGTGAGTCAATGCGCCGATGGCGGGCTGGCCGCCCGTTCGACCTTGCAAGCCCTGGCCCTGGACTATTACGCCACGCCGCAAACCTGGGGCGTGGCCCAGGCACTGGACCGGCTGTTGCTGGCACAGAATCGCTGGTTACAGGCCAACGGTGGCGGGCAGCCGCTGCTCACCACCGTCAGCGCCCTGGTGCTGCGTGGCCGGCGCTTCACCCTCGCCCACGTTGGCGATTGCCGGGTCTACCGCTGGCATGCCGATCATCTGCAACGGGTCAGCGAAGATCACGTCTGGGAGCAACAGGGCATGCAACATGTGCTCAAGCGCGCTCTGGGGCTGGATCAGCATCTGATCCTCGACTTCCTCGACGGCGAACTGCGCACGGACGAAACCTTCGTACTGCTCAGCGATGGCGTCTGGGCGGTGCTGGGGGACACGGCCATCGCCGGCATCCTTCGCGACCAGCCGGACCTGAACCTCGCCGCCCAGACACTGGTCAACGCCGCGCACCTGGCCGGCAGCCAGGACAACGCCAGCGCCTTGCTGGTGCGGGTCGATGCGCTGGGCGAAGCGAGCATCGGCGATGCGCTGATCCAACTGCAGCAATGGCCTCTTCCCCCGGCACTGAAACCAGGCCAGGTGTTCGAAGGCTGGCAGGTCGAAGGATTGCTCGGCCAGAGCCAGCAATCGCTGCTCTACCGGGTACACGACGGCCAGGGCCAGCCGTGGCTGCTGAAAACCCTGCCGGTGCAACTACGGGATGACTCCCGGGCCGGGCAGGCGTTGCTGTCGGAGGAATGGTTTCTCAAGCGGGTCGCCGGAAGGCAGTTTCCGGAAGTCCATGGCGTTCCCCAGCGTCAGCACCTGTATTACGTGATGCGCGAATACCCGGGCATGACCCTGGCCGAGCTGTTCCACCAGGCCGGCGCCTTGCCCCTGGCTCAATGGCTGGACCTGGCGCAACGACTGGTGCGGGCGGTGGGGTTGTTGCATCGACGGCAGATCTACCACCGCGACATCAAGCCGGAGAACCTGCACCTGGGAGACGATGGGGAGCTGCGTCTGCTGGATTTCGGGCTGGCGTACTGCCCGGGCCTGTCCGAAGACCAGGCCAACGTGTTACCGGGCACCCCCAGCTATATCGCCCCGGAAGCTTTCGCAGGCACCGCACCGACGGCGCAACAGGACCTGTATGCCGTCGGTGTGACCCTGTATTTCCTGCTGACCGGGCATTATCCCTACGGCGAAGTCGAAGCATTCCAGCGACCGCGCTTTGGCGTACCGGTCAGCGCCAGCCGCTATCGGCCGGACCTGCCCGAATGGCTTGGACAAAGCCTGGAGCGCGCCGTCGTGGCGACGCCGGACGAGCGCTTTGAAACCGCCGAGGAATGGCTGTTGTTGCTGGAACAGGGCGAGCGCCGCAGCTTGAGCGTCAGGCCCCGGCCACTGCTGGAGCGCGAACCGCTGAAGGTCTGGCGGACCTTGGCGCTGGTGTCTTTGGTGGCGAACATTGTGCTGCTGTTTCTGGTGTTTCACAGCTGAGATCCGGTTGCGCCCATCGCGAGCAGGCTCGCTCCCACAGGGATCTGCTGCACCTGCCTTGTGTACGACTGAGATCCATTGTGGGAGCGAGCCTGCTCGCGATGGCGGCTTGCCCGTCACTGCACACCATCGGTCCCACGCGCCATTACCGTGCAACCCGCTTTCATTCGGTGCAATAAATCCCCCGACACGCCATTACATCGTCGAACCCTTCAATAAAACCGCGCCCCAACGCCACTTGGCACAACCGCTGCATAACCCCTCTCAACAGACATAAAGCAACGCCTCCAACGATGAAGGCGGTGCTTCCCGAGAGAACGGGACCAGGACAAAGGCGTCCTCGCTAGCACACTAGCGGGACGCCTTTTTTTGTTTTCGTGAAAATTGCCGAGCCAGTCCGATCGCCGTGATGAAACGTGACGAAACCGGTCTGGGCTTGCGGAGAACCCTGATGAAAAAACTCAAACTGGTGATGATCGGCAACGGTATGGCCGGGGTTCGAACCCTCGAAGAACTGCTCAAGCTGAGCAACGAGCTGTACGACATCACGGTGTTCGGTGCCGAGCCCCACACCAACTACAACCGCATCCTGCTCTCCCCCGTGCTCGCCGGCGAACAGACCTTCGAAGAAATCGTCCTCAATGATTTGAGCTGGTACCAGGACAACCACATCAACCTGCTGCTCAACCGCAAGGTCGTGGAGATCGACCGGGTCAAGCGTCGGGTCATCGCTGAAGACGGTACTGAGGCCGAGTACGATCGCCTGCTGATCGCCACCGGTTCCACGCCGTTCATCCTGCCGATTCCCGGCCACACGCTCGACGGCGTGATCGGCTACCGCGACATCGCCGACACCCAGGCGATGATCGACACCGCCAAGACCCACAAGCATGCCGTGGTGATCGGCGGCGGCCTGCTGGGCCTGGAAGCGGCCAATGGCTTGAAGCTGCGCGGCATGGACGTGACCGTGGTGCACCTGGGTGAATGGCTGCTGGAGCGGCAACTGGACAAGACCAGCGGCCAACTGCTGCAAACCGCCCTGGAAGACCGCGGCCTGAAATTCCGTCTCAGCGAGCAGACCCAGGCCCTCCACGATGCCGGCAATGGCCGGGTCGGTTCGGTGCAGTTCAAGAACGGCGACATCATCCCTGCCGATCTAGTGGTGATGGCGGCCGGCATCCGCCCTAACGTCGAACTGGCGGAAAAATCCGGCATCCCGTGCAGCCGCGGGATCCTGGTCAACGACACCATGCAGACCTACGACCCGCGCATCTACGCCATCGGCGAATGCGCCAACCATCGCGGCACCGCCTACGGCCTGGTGGCCCCGCTGTTCGAACAGGCCAAGGTCTGCGCCAACCACCTCGCGCAACTGGGCTTCGCCACCTACAAAGGTTCGGTGACCTCGACCAAGCTCAAGGTCACCGGCATCGACCTGTTTTCCGCCGGGGACTTCATGGGCGGCGAAGGCACCGAGACCATCACCCTCTCCGACCCCATCGGCGGCGTCTACAAGAAACTGGTGATCAAGGATGACGTGTTGGTCGGCGCCTGTCTGTACGGCGATACGGCAGATGGCGGCTGGTATTTCCGCCAGATCCGTGAGAATGCCGCCATCAGCGAGATCCGCGATCACCTCATGTTCGGCGAAAACGCCTTGGGCGACGTAGGACACCAGGGCCAGGACAAAGCCATGAGCATGGCCGACTCCGCCGAGGTCTGCGGCTGCAACGGCGTGTGCAAGGGCACCATCGTCAAGGCGATCCAGGAACACGGGCTGTTCAGCGTCGATGACGTGAAGAAACACACCAAGGCCGCCAGTTCCTGCGGCTCCTGCGCCGGGCTGGTCGAGCAGATCCTCATCAACACCGTCGGCGGCGCGGCAGACGTCAAACCGAAAAGCGAAAAAGCCATCTGCGGCTGCAGCGACCTCAACCACGGCCAGATCCGCCAGGCGATCCGCGACGAGCACCTGCTGACCATCGCCGGGACCATGAGCTACCTGAACTGGCGCACCCCGAACGGCTGCGCCACCTGCCGCCCGGCCCTGAACTACTACCTGATTTCCACCTGGCCCGGCGAAGCCCACGACGATCCGCAATCGCGGCTGATCAACGAGCGTGCCCACGCCAACATCCAGAAGGACGGCACCTACTCGGTCGTCCCACGGATGTGGGGCGGCGTGACCACGCCGTCGGAGCTGCGGCGCATTGCCGACGTGGCCGACAAATACAGCGTGCCGATGGTCAAGGTCACCGGTGGTCAGCGCATCGACTTGCTCGGTATCAAGAAGCAGGACCTGCCCGGCGTCTGGGCCGACCTCGACATGCCGTCCGGCCACGCCTACGGTAAGTCCATCCGCACCGTGAAGACCTGCGTCGGCAGCGAGTTCTGCCGCTTCGGCACACAGAACTCCACCCAACTGGGTATCGAACTGGAGCACGACCTGTTCAACATGTGGTCGCCGCACAAGGTAAAGCTGGCTGTCTCCGGTTGCCCGCGCAACTGCTCGGAAGCCGGCATCAAGGACGTAGGCATTATCGGTGTCGATTCCGGCTGGGAGATGTACATCGGCGGCAACGGCGGGATCAAGACCGAGGTCGCCGAGTTCTTCGTCAAGCTCAAGACCGCCGAGCAAGTGCGTGAATACAACGGAGCCTTCCTGCAGCTGTACCGCGAAGAAGCCTTCTACCTCGAGCGCACCGTGCACTACATGCAGCGGGTCGGCATGGAGCACATCAAGAAAGCCGTGCTCGAAGACCCGGTGCGGCGCAAGGCACTTCACGAGCGCCTGAAATTTTCCTTGTCCCTGGAACAGGACCCGTGGAAACAGCGCCTGGAACAACCCCAGCTGAAGAAAGAGTTTGAAGTCATCCCCGTGAAGAACCTGGAGGTGCCGGCATGAACTGGCTGGATATCTGCGCGCTGGAAGACATCAACGCCCTGGGCTCGCGCATCATCAATGGCCCGAAAGGTGACATCGCGATTTTTCGCACGAGCAACGATGAAGTTTTCGCACTCGATGACCGCTGCCCGCACAAGGGTGGTCCGTTGTCCCAGGGGCTGATCTACGGAAAGCGCGTGGCCTGCCCGCTGCACAACTGGCAGATCGATCTGGAGACCGGCCAGGCCCAGGCACCGGATGTGGGTTGTGCCCATCATCATTCGGCACGGGTCGAGAACGGCCGGGTGCTGTTGGCGCTACGGGACGCAAGCTGATGAACCGCCAGACCACTGCCTCGACCTGCTGTTACTGCGGGGTCGGTTGCGGCGTGCTGATCGAACATGACGACGAGCGCATCCTCGGCGTCAGTGGCGATCCCGCCCACCCGGCCAACTTCGGCAAACTGTGCAGCAAGGGCTCGACCCTGCACCTGACCGGCGACCTCGCCGCGCGGGCCCTGTACCCCGAGCTGCGCCTGGGCAAAGGCCTGGCTCGGGCCCGCACCGACTGGGACAACGCCCTGGAGCACGCCGCCAGCGTGTTCGCCGAAACCATCGCCGAACACGGCCCCGACAGTGTAGCGTTCTACATCTCCGGCCAGTTACTGACAGAGGACTACTACGCCTTCAACAAACTTGCCCGGGCCCTGGTCGGCACCAACAACATCGACAGTAATTCCCGGCTGTGCATGTCCTCGGCGGTGGTGGGCTACAAACGCAGCCTCGGTGCCGACGCGCCGCCCTGCAGTTATGAAGACCTGGAGCTGAGCGACTGCGTCATGATCGTCGGCAGTAACATGGCCTACGCGCATCCGATCCTGTTTCGTCGCCTCGAAGAAGCCAAATCCCGCCGGCCGCAGATGAAAATCATCGTCATCGACCCCCGGCGCACCGACACCTGCGACCTGGCGGACCTGCACCTGGCGATCCTGCCGGGGACCGACGTCGCCTTGTTCCATGGGATTTTGCACCTGCTGTTGTGGGAAGACTGGGTCGACCGCGACTTCATCAAGGCCCACACCGAAGGCCTGGCGGACCTGAAGAACCTGGTTCGCGATTACACCCCGGCCATGGTTGCCCAGTTGTGCGGCATCAGCGTCGAGCAACTGCACCAGTGCGCCGAAGCCGTCGGCACGGCCCCCAGCTTCCTGTCGCTGTGGTGCATGGGCCTGAACCAGTCCACCGCCGGCAGCGCGAAGAACAGTGCCTTGATCAATTTGCACCTGGCCACCGGGCAGATCGGCCGTCCGGGTGCCGGGCCGTTCTCGCTGACTGGCCAGCCCAACGCCATGGGCGGTCGGGAAACCGGCAGCCTGTCGAACCTGTTGCCGGGCCACCGCGAAGCCGCCAACCCGGAGCATCGCGCCGAAGTGGCCGAGTACTGGGGCGTCGAGCAATTGCCCGCCACTCCCGGCTTGAGCGCCATCGAGCTGTTCGAGCAGGTGCGCAATGGCAAGATCAAGGCCTTGTGGATTGCCTGCACCAACCCGGCCCAATCGATGCCGGACCAGACGGCGGTTCGGGAGGCCCTGCAAGCCTGCCCGTTCGTGGTGCTGCAAGAGGCCTTCCGGACCACCGAAACCGCCGGGTTTGCCGACCTGCTGTTGCCAGCCGCCAGTTGGGGCGAGAAGGAAGGTTCGGTGACCAACTCCGAACGACGTATTTCCCACGTCCGTCGGGCCGTTGGCGCACCGGGCGAAGCACGACCGGACTGGGCGATTACCGTGGATTTCGCCCAACGCCTGGAGAAACGTCTGCGGCCGGGCCAGCCCAGCCTGTTCGCCTTTGACGCACCGGCCCAGTTGTTCGACGAATACAAGCAGTTGACCCGGGGTCGCGACCTCGACCTGTCCGGTATCAGCCATGCACTGATCGATCAGCTTGGTCCCCAGCAGTGGCCCTTCCCGGACGGCGCCACGGTCGGAACGGCGCGTCTGTACGTGGATGGGATTTTTCCTACCGACAATGGCCGTGCGCGGTTTGTCGCCGAACCGTATCGCGCCGCCAGGGAGCTGCGTGACGCACGTTACCCGCTGACCCTCAACACCGGTCGCCTGCGGGACCAGTGGCACGGCATGAGCCGCACCGGCACCGCCGCGCAACTGTTCGGCCACGTGAACGAAGCCGTACTCAGCCTGCACCCCGACGAACTGCAGCGCCAGCGCCTGCAACCGGGCGACCTGGTCAGCCTCAAGAGCCGCCGTGGCGCGGTGATCGTGGCCGTGGACAGCGACGAAAGCGTGCGGCCCGGCCAGGCGTTCCTGCCGATGCACTGGGGCGACCGGTTCCTCAAGGGTGGGGTTAATACCCTGACTCAACCGGCTTTCGATCCCTTGTCAAAGCAACCGGAACTCAAACACAGCGGCGTGCGCCTGGAACCGGTGAACCTGCCTTGGCAACTTTTCGCCCTGATCGAGGGTGATGTCCAACAGCATCTGGAGACGTTGCGTCCGCTGTGTGAGGCGTTTGCCTACGTCAGCCTGAGCCTGACCGGCCGTGAACGTCCGGCGCTGCTGATTCGCGCCGCCAGCGCCGTGGCGCCTGATCCCGACCTGCTGCAAGCGATCGACGAACAGCTGGGGCTGATCGACGGGCCGGTACTGGCCTACGACGATCCCCGTCGCGCCATCGGTAAACGGGTGCGGATCGAAAACGGTCGCATCACCGCCATCCGCCTGGCCGGCGAAACCCTCGCCCGGCATTGGCTGCAGAACCTGTGGCAGGAAGGCCGTGCCGATGAGCAACTGCGCCGTTGGCTGCTGGCGCCTTTGAGCGCGCCGCCAGGCAATGTTGGCGCGGCGGCCGGAGGCAGCAAAACACTGTGCAATTGCTTGAACGTCAGCCAGCGTGCGATCTGCGCCGGCATTGAACGTGGCCTGGATTTGCAAGGGCTGAAACAGGAATTGGGTTGCGGCACGCAGTGCGGCTCCTGTGTACCGGAAATCAAACGCCTGCTGGTTGCCAACGCGCAACCGATGGCCGCTGTCTCGTGAGGAAAACACTATGAACGCAAAAGTCTGGCTGGTGGGTGCGGGTCCTGGCGACCCTGAGTTGCTGACCCTCAAGGCCGTGCGCGCCCTGCGCGAAGCCGACGTGGTGCTGATCGACGATCTGGTCAACGAGGCGGTGCTGGAGCATTGCTCCGGCGCCCGCATCATCGCCGTGGGCAAGCGCGGCGGCTGCCGCTCCACGCCACAGGCGTTCATCCATCGGCTGATGCTGCGCTATGCGCGCCAAGGCAAATGCGTGGTCCGCCTCAAGGGCGGTGACCCATGCATCTTCGGCCGGGGCGGTGAAGAGGCGCAATGGCTGCGCGAGCATGGTGTCGAGGTGGAGCTGGTCAATGGCATCACAGCCGGGCTGGCGGGGGCGACCCAGTGCGATATTCCCCTGACCTTGCGCGGCATCGCCCGGGGCGTGACGCTGGTCACCGCCCACACCCAGGACGGCAGCAGCTTGAACTGGCAAGCCCTGGCCCAAAGCGGGACGACCCTGGTGGTGTACATGGGGGTGGCGAAACTGAGCGAGATCCGCGAGCAACTGCTGGCCGGTGGCCTGGCGGCGGATACTCCCGTGGCCATGATCGAGAACGCCTCCCTGCCCCATCAGCGAGACTGCCGCAGCGACCTGGCTTCGATGGAGGCCGATGCAACCGCGTTTCAGCTCAAGAGCCCGGCGATCCTGGTGATTGGTGCGGTGGCCGGTGCTGCTGAATTGGCAAAATCCCCATCTGAATGGCTCCAGGCTTCAGCCCTGTAACATAGTCGCAGGCCGATACACCGCTATCGCGAGCAGGCTCGCTCCCACAGGTTTTGTGCCCGCCACAAAAACCACCACACACCGCTGTTCCCATGTGGGAGCGAGCCTGCTCGCGAAGGCGCCGGCACATTCCACACTGTCGCAAGCTGATACGCCGCTATCGCGAGCAGGCTCGCTCCCACAGGGTTTGTGCCCGCCACAAAAACCACCACACACCGCTGTTCCCATGTGGGAGCGAGCCTGCTCGCGAAGGCGGCGGCACGCTCAACACTGTCGTAGGCTGATATACCGCTATCGCGAGCAGGCTCGCTGCCACAGGTTTTGCATTGCGCCTTGGGTAAATCGCAGGCATGAAAAAACCCGGCATGAGCCGGGTTTTTCCAAAGCTGTGGGCTAATTACTTAGCTTGGGCTTCAACCTGCGCTTCTACGCGACGGTTCACAGCACGACCAGCTTCAGTGGCGTTGTCGGCAACTGGGCGGGTTTCGCCGTAGCCAACAGACTGAACGCGGGACGATTCAACACCGTACTGGTTGGTCAGAACCTGCTTAACGGCGTTTGCACGACGCTCGGACAGTTTCTGGTTGTAAGCGTCAGGACCGACGGAGTCAGTGTGACCTTCAACAGTGGTGCTGGTGGCTGGGTACTGCTTCATGAAGTCAGCCAGGTTCTTGATGTCGCCGTAGCTGTTTGGCTTGACGACCGACTTGTCGAAGTCGAATTTCACGTCCAGCTCAACACGTACGGTTTCAGCAACTGCCGGGCAGCCATCAGCGTCAACGGTTACGTTGGCTGGGGTGTCAGGGCACTTGTCGACGTTGTCGCACACGCCATCGTTGTCGCTGTCGGAGCAGACTTCAGCCGGAGCTGGAACTGGAGCAGCAGCAGGCTTGGAGCCGCCACCGAAGTTCACACCGATACCGACGCTTGGAGCCCACTCAGTGTCGCCCTGGTCGATGTTGTACTGAGCTTCAACGCCGGCACGGGCGTAGAAGTTCTCGGTGAAGTACAGCTTGGCGCCGCCGCCAACGTTGGCGAAGGTCGAACGGTTACGACCGCTGGAGCCGTTCTGACCGATGCTCTGGTCGGAGAAGCCGGCCGAGACGTACGGACGCAGCATGTCACCTGGGTTGTTGAAGTGGTACAGAGCGTCCAGTGCAGTGTTGGCGCCCTTGATGTTACGACCGTCGTCGGAACGTACGTTGTGAACTTCATCGTAGCCCAGACGCAGTTCAACGTCGTCGGTCAGGAAGTAACCAACGGAACCGCCGAACAGGTTGCCGTTGTTCTTGAAGTTACGAGCGCTGTCGAATTGCTCTTTCTTGGCGAAGCCTTCGATTTCAACTGCGCCTTGGCCTTGTGCCAGAGCGCCGAACGAAGTGGCGGCAATAAGAGAACCAATGGCAAAGCCCAAGGTGTTTTTCAGTTTCATCCGTTAAATCCCCATCTGGTGATTGTGAAGCAGTCCCGCAAACCGGGGGACAACTCGGCGGCAAGTCTATCAGAACTTGCCTACACGTAAGAGATATTTGCGCCGAACTTAAGTTTCGGCAATGCCTGCAAATTTCTCACGCAGCTTATCGAGAGCGCGCTTGTAACGCATTTTTGTCGCGCTCAAACCCATATGCATGATGTCTGCGATCTCCTGGAACTCCAGCTCTGCGACAAATCGTAGCACCAGAATTTCCCGGTCGATCGGGTTTACATAAACCAGCCAGCGATCAAGCCCGCCCTTCTCCTCAGGCTTTGGCGCCTTTTCTTCAGACGCTTCTTCAAGAGGGTCCAGGCTCAAAGCATCCATCAACCGACGCTTTCGCCGCTCCTTGCGATACTGTGTGATGCATTCGTTGTAAGTGATGCTATATAGCCATGTCTTGAACTTCGATTTCCCCTCGAAGTTCTTCAGGCCATACAACACCTTCAACATCACCTCCTGACAGACATCGTCAGCGTCGCGATCGTTCCCCAGATACCGTGCACAAACGTTAAATAATGTTCGCTGGTAACGGCGCATCAACTCTTCGTAAGCACGTGTTACGTGGAACAGCTCCGTATGCGCGCGCGCGACCAACTCCTCATCGGAGAGATCACGGGGGTCATAGCGCGTGGACAGCGATTGGGGTTTGTTCAAAACAAGTCGGGCCGACGGTCTAGGTCAATGTGCGCCGCAGCCTGCGGTGGCAGGCATTTTGCGGCGGCATACATTAGCAGAGTTTGCCGGGTTAGCGGCTACTCACATGCTGCTCCAGCAGGATCCGATTGGAGAGCGACACCAGTTCGCCCTCCTCGGTCAGCAAGGTGGTCTTCACCGTGCCGATCTCCTCGATCTGGCCTTCGACCTCGCCAACCCGCACTTGTTGCCCAACCTCATACAGTTCACGCACGTAGATTCCCGCGAGAATCTGACCGGCGATTTCCCGGCTTCCCAATCCCATTGCCAGCGCAATCGCCAGACCAACGGTAATCAATACGATCACGATCACATGGTTGAGCAGGTCAGTCTTGACCTCCAACTGGCTGATCGCGACAGAAATACTGATGATGATCACAAGACCCTGGGCGATTCGCCCCAGGCCCGAAGCGTAATCCAGCCCTACGCCTTCGGCTGCACCGCGCACCAGCCCGTTGGCCAGTTGAGCCAGCAGCACGCCGACCAGCAGCACCAGTGCCGCCCCGAACACTTTGGGCAGGTACAGCGCAAGCATGTCGAGGGTCGCCGAAACCCGCTGGAGACCCAGGGATTCTGCCGCGGAGACGAGAAAAATAAGCAGCACGAACCAGTAGACGATCTTGCCCACCAGGGTCGAGATCGGTACCTGGATGCCGCCACGGGACAGCAGCTTGGTCAGGCCCGTGCCGCCCATCAGGCGATCCAGACCCAGCTTGGCCAGCAGCTTGGAAAGCAGCGTGTCCAGCAACTTGGCCACGACGAAGCCCAACAGCACCACCACCAGGGCACCGAACAGGTTCGGGATGAAGTTGGCCACCTTGGTCCACAACGCAGTCATTGCCGCGACAAGGCTCTGGGTCCAGAGATTAAGTTCCATATTCAATCAGCCTTATCAGCAGTGCGGGTAGCAGGTTTACGGCGGGAAACCGGCGAGACGTGGGCCGACCCGTTGTTCAGGGCAATCATCAGCGCGGGCAGCCAGCGGCCCAGCAGGCTGAACAGATCGCCGGCGCCAACCTGGCGGTTGGCGGTTTTCAGCACACGCCCCAGGCATGCATCGTCGTCCCGGCTGGACGGCGAGGCCTTGAGCATGTCGCGCAAAGACTGTTCAAACGGATCGTGCATACGCACCTCTCGTGATGTCTGTGAAAGACGCGATCAAATTTCGTCGGGTCACATGAAACCTGTTACACCCAGCGCAAACGACGGAACAGCCACCACTGCCCCAGGGCCACGCAGACCATCAGCAGGCAGGCGACCAGGAAGCCGTAAGGGCTTTGGGAAAATGGAATACCGCCGACATTGATGCCCAGCAGGCCCGTGAGAAAACTCATCGGCAGGAAGATTCCGGTGACGATGCCGAAGCGGTACATCGTCCGGTTCATGCGCACCGAAAGGCGCCGGTCCTCGGCCTCCAGCACAAGCCCCACGCGCTCTCGAGTCAATTCCAGTTCCTCGAGATAACGGGTCAGGCTGTTGTTCAATTCATTCCAGTAGTCGCCGTCGTCGTCGACGAACCACGCCAGCTTGATTCGTGACATCTGGCCGAAAATGTCCCGCTGCGGCGCCAGGAACCGCTTCAGTCCGGCGGCCCGACGACGAATGTGCAAGATGGCATCGTGCTCGGGGGTATACCGTTCGTCGGCATCGAGCATTTCTTCTTCGCCGTCGACGATTTCCGAGAGTTGGGAAACCAGATCCTGGACCTTGTTGGTCAGGTACTGCGCCATATAAAGGATGAGTTCCGACGCGGTTTTCGGTCCCTTGCCTTCGGCCAGGTGCGCCAACAGCTCATCCGTGGCGCGCAAAGGACGAAGACGCAGGGAGATCACGCGTTGGGCGGAGGCGAAAATCCGCACCGAAACCATGTCTTCCGGCTCGGCGCCCGGGTTGAGGTTGATGCCCCTGAGGAACAACAGCAGCTCGGCATCGGGCAACGGCAACAGGCGCGGCCGGGTGTTCTCCTCCAGCAGCAGGTCGCAGTTGAACTCGCTCAGGCCGCTGGATTTGCGCAACCAGGTATGGGTTTGTGGATGGCTGCGATCCCAATGCAGCCACAGGCTTTCGTGCGCCTGCAAGTGCAGATCGTCGAGCTCGGTCCGGGCGATCGAACGCGCGCCGCCCTTACCGTCCAGCACCAGGGCATGCACCAGCCCCCACTGCGCGTTTTCTTCCTCGAACATCCTCATCCCTTACGGCTTTGACGCTTCATTCAGGCATTTTCAGCGGGCTGGGCGAGACGATCACGCCGTTATTGTCCGCATAGACATATTCGCCCGGACGGAACGTCACGCCGGCAAAGGTCACGGCCACATTGAGATCACCGATACCGCGCTTGTCGGTTTTCATCGGATGGCTGGCAAGCGCCTGGACACCGAGGTCGGTCTGGGCAATGACATCCACGTCGCGGATGCAGCCGTAGATCACCAGCCCTTCCCAGCCGTTTTTCGCGGCCTTTTCCGCCAGCATATCGCCGAGCAGTGCCCGACGCAGGGAGCCGCCGCCGTCGACCACCAGCACCTTGCCGTTGCCCTTGAGTTCAACCTGTTCCTTGACCAGGGAGTTGTCCTCGAAGCACTTGATGGTCACGATTTCACCGCCAAACGAATCGCGGCCGCCGAAATTGCTGAACATCGGTTCCAACACCTGCACCAGGTCCGGATAGGCATCGCACAGGTCGGGCGTGAGGTAATGGTTCATCGAACAACTCCTGAAAGGCTGGAACGTCAGACTGAATGAGCAACCGTTTGTGACCGGAACCGTTTAACGCGTCATATCTTAGCCGCAAGGCGACCAGAGCGAAATGATCTTGTCAGAACCGTCGCCTCAAACCGCCTCGGCCAGAGCCGGCAGGGTTGCCGGCAATGGCAGGCTCTGCTCCTCCAGCCAACGCGCCACCAGAGGCCAGACCTCGGCGTGCGCAGCCTTGCTGACCAGCATCTCCACATGACCGAAATCGTCACTGAAGCCGTGCTCCCGGCCCAGGCAGACAAACTGCTTGCGCTCGGAACCGATCTGTTCGAAGAGCTTGCGGCAAGCCCAGCTCGGGTCCTGATGATCGCCGGCAGCACTCACTGCCAGCGCCGGCACCTGTACGTCGGCCAGGCCCGCCCACCAGTCCTTCTCGGCATCGCCGAAACGCCCGAACAAACCGTACCAACGCATGCTCTCCAGGGCCAGGCCGATGGGCTCGTCCTCCGGGCCACGCTTGAGTCGGGAGCCGGACAACTGCGCAAAACGCTTGAGGATGAACCGTCCGCTCCACTCCACCGGTGGAATTTTCAGCGGCCAGTAGGTACGACTGACCTGAGTGCCGAAAAACGCCGCCGACGCCACGGCCGGCTCGCCCAGGTACTGGCCGCCCAAGGCTGCCGCCAGGGTGATGCCCCCCAGGGAATGGCCGATCCAATGCGGCACTTGCCCGCTTTGCTCGCGCACAAAGGCGCCGATGGCCGGCAAGTCGTAGCGCGCATAGTCGGCGACACGATTCTTGCGGTAATCCTGGTTGCGCTGGGATAAGCCATGACCGCGCATTTCGGGAATCCATACGTCGAATCCCAGCCGTGTCAGATACGCTCCCAGGCCCAGCCCCTTGGGCGAATACCAGAAACGCCGGTTGGAAAAACTGCCGTGCAACAGGATCACGGGGACGCCACGGGCTTCGGTGCCGTCAGCCATGCCCAGGCGGGTGACAGCCAGTTCGACGCTGTAGTCCGGGCTGTTGCCGGGTTTCAAACGGTAGACGTCTTCGCTCAGATCGCCACGCCGCTCGGCGCTGATCAGGGCGACAGGAAAAAGGTTGCTGCTGCTTTGCATAATGCTCTTGCACAAAAAAGGGCGGCTTCCATCAGGAGCCCGCCCTACTTCAATCAAAGGGGCCTAGCAACAAACTCCTGTGGGAGCGAGCCTGCTCGCGAATGCGATGGATCAGCCACATTGATGGCGACTGACACACCGCTATCGCGAGCAGGCTCGCTCCCACAGGTTTGCAGCTCAACTAATCGGCATTGCCGTTGGAGCACCCTCCACTCAGACCGCAGCCTGGCCCTCGGCCAGGAAGAACCAGGTTTCCAGTACCGAATCCGGGTTCAACGACACGCTTTCAATGCCCTGTTCCATCAGCCACTTGGCCAGGTCCGGGTGGTCCGAAGGCCCCTGGCCGCAGATGCCGATGTACTTGCCGGCCTTGTTGCAGGCGGCGATGGCATTGGCCAGCAGCTTCTTGACCGCCGGGTTCCGCTCGTCGAACAGGTGCGCAATGATCCCGGAGTCACGGTCCAGGCCCAGGGTCAGCTGGGTCAGGTCGTTGGAACCGATGGAGAAGCCGTCGAAGAACTCGAGGAACTCTTCGGCCAGGATTGCGTTGGACGGCAGCTCGCACATCATGATCACGCGCAGGCCGTTCTCGCCACGGGCCAGGCCGTTCTCCGCCAGCAGGTCAACCACCTGGCTCGCTTCGCCCAGGGTGCGCACGAACGGCACCATGATCTCGACGTTGGTCAGGCCCATGTCGTTGCGCACGCGCTTGAGGGCGCGGCACTCGAGTTCGAAGCAGTCACGGAAGGTTTCGCTGATGTAGCGCGAAGCGCCGCGGAAGCCCAGCATCGGGTTTTCTTCTTCCGGCTCGTAGAGCTTGCCGCCGATCAGGTTGGCGTATTCGTTGGACTTGAAGTCCGACAGACGCACGATGACCTTTTTCGGATAGAACGCGGCCGCCAGGGTACTGATGCCTTCCACCAGCTTCTCGACATAGAAGCCGACCGGATCGTCGTAGCCGGCGATGCGCTTGTCGACGCTGTCCTTGATTTCGGTTGGCAAACCGTCGTAGTTCAGCAACGCCTTGGGGTGCACGCCGATCATGCGGTTGATGATGAACTCGAGGCGGGCCAGGCCCACGCCGGCGTTCGGCAACTGGGCGAAGTCGAAGGCACGGTCCGGGTTGCCGACGTTCATCATGATCTTGAACGGCAGCTCCGGCATGGCGTCCACGGAGTTCTTCTTGATGTCGAAGCCCAGTTCACCTTCGAAGATGTAGCCGGTATCGCCTTCGGCGCAGGAAACGGTCACGCCCTGGCCGTCCTTGAGCAGTTGGGTGGCGTTGCCGCAACCCACCACCGCCGGGATCCCCAGCTCACGGGCAATGATCGCCGCGTGGCAGGTACGCCCGCCACGGTTGGTGACGATGGCGCTGGCGCGTTTCATCACCGGTTCCCAATCCGGGTCGGTCATGTCGGAGACCAGTACGTCGCCGGCCTGGACCTTGTCCATCTCCGAGACGTCCTTGATGATCCGCACCTTGCCCGCGCCGATGCGCTGGCCGATGGCACGGCCTTCCACCAGCACGGTGCCGGTTTCCTTGAGCAGGTAGCGCTCCATGACGTTGGCCTGGGTACGGCTCTTCACGGTTTCCGGACGGGCCTGAACGATGTACAGCTTGCCGTCGTCACCGTCCTTGGCCCATTCGATGTCCATCGGGCACTTGTAGTGCTGCTCGATGATCATCGCCTGCTTGGCCAGCTCGCTGACTTCGGCGTCGGTCAGGCAGAAACGGGCGCGCTCGGCCTTGTCCACATCGACGGTTTTCACCGAACGACCGGCCTTGGCTTCGTCGCCGTAGATCATCTTGATGGCCTTGCTGCCCAGGTTACGGCGCAGGATGGCCGGGCGACCGGCCTGCAACGTGCCTTTATGGACGTAGAACTCATCCGGGTTCACCGCGCCCTGGACGACGGTCTCACCCAGGCCGTAGGCGCCGGTGATGAACACCACGTCACGGAAACCCGATTCGGTGTCGAGGGTGAACATCACGCCGGCAGTGCCGGTTTCGGAACGGACCATGCGCTGCACGCCTGCGGACAGGGCGACCAGCTTGTGGTCGAAGCCCTGGTGCACGCGGTAGGAAATGGCACGGTCGTTGAAAAGGGAGGCGAAGACTTCCTTGGCGGCACGGATGACGTTTTCCACGCCCCGGATGTTCAGGAAGGTTTCCTGCTGGCCGGCGAAGGAGGCATCCGGCAGGTCTTCGGCGGTGGCCGAGGAGCGCACGGCGACAGCGATGTCGGGGTTGCCTTCGGACAGCTTGGCGAAGGCGGTGCGGATTTCGCTGTTCAGTTTCTCGGGGAACTCGGCTTCCATGATCCACTGGCGGATCTGGGCACCGGTCCTGGCCAGGGCATTGACGTCATCGACATCCAGGGCATCGAGGGCATCGTGGATCTGCTGGTTCAGGCCGCTCAGTTCCAGGAAATCACGATAGGCCTGAGCCGTCGTGGCGAAGCCACCCGGCACCGAGACACCGGCACCGGCGAGGTTACTGATCATCTCGCCCAGGGATGCGTTCTTGCCCCCCACATGCTCCACATCATGGACGCCGAGCTTATCGAGGGAAACTACGTACTCTACCAAGGTGATCTCTCCACTAACTGTGTTGGAAAAGCTCAAGGCACCGGTGACTCCTGGGGAGCGTTGACCGGCGATATGGCCTGGACCTGGAAAATAAGTGAGAATGCTGGCCATTGGTGGCCGGCAAATCGCGCCTATCATATCCAAGAATCGCTATTAGCTTAAGGCCCAAGGTGCAAATGAAACGATCTGCTTTCTTTATCTCCGATGGCACCGGCATCACCGCCGAAACCCTAGGTCAAAGCCTGCTGGCGCAGTTCGAAAACATTACCTTCACCAAGCTGCTGCGACCGTACATCGATAGCCCCGACAAGGCGCGGGCGATGGTACAGCAAATCAATAAAGCCGCCGAAACCGACGGTTTTCGCCCGATCATCTTCGATACCATCGTCAATCAGGACATCCGTGAGATTCTCGCAACGTCCAATGGTTTCATGATCGACATTTTTTCGACCTTCCTGGCGCCCCTGGAGCAGGAACTGAGCGAGCACTCTTCCTACTCGGTCGGCAAATCCCATTCCATCGGCCACAACTCCAACTACATGGAGCGGATCGAGGCGGTCAACTTCGCGCTGGACAACGATGACGGCGCTCGCACACATTATTACGACAAGGCCGACCTGATCCTAGTGGGGGTGTCGCGTTGTGGTAAGACGCCGACGTGCCTGTACATGGCGATGCAGTTCGGCATCCGTGCGGCCAACTACCCGCTGACCGAAGAAGACATGGAGCGCCTGCAACTGCCCAGCGCCCTGCGTGCCCACCAGCACAAGCTGTTCGGCCTGACCATCGACCCGGACCGGCTCACCGCGATCCGCAACGAGCGCAAGCCCAACAGTCGCTATTCGAGCTACGCCCAGTGTGAATTCGAAGTGCGCGAGGTGGAGAACCTGTTCCGGCGGGAGAACATTCCCCACATCAACTCCACGCATTTTTCCGTGGAGGAGATTTCGGCGAAGATCCTGGTGGAGAAAGGTGTCGAGCGACGCTTCAAGTAACCGCAGACACAAATACCTGTGGGAGCGAGCCTGCTCGCGATGGCGGTGCGTCAGCGACATCAATGTGGCTGATCCATCGCTATCGCGAGCAGGCTCGCTCCCACAGGGGGTTGCGGCGCTCGAACTAATGCTTCAACCGCTCACCCAGCGACTTGTGCATCGCAATCGCCGCGACACCGCCGATGGCAAATGCCTTGGCGCTTTGCTCGAACCCCAGGCGGCGATAGAACCCATGGCTCGTGGCTGTGCTGTTTAGCCGCACCTGGGCAAGCCCGCGACCGTACAACCAGGCTTCAATATCCCGAACCAATGCCCGCCCGGCCCCGCGTCGAAACCACTCCGGCTGCACGTAGCAGAATGCGATCCGGCCATTGATCGAGGCCATGGCGACGCCCACCGGTCGCCCTTGCAGACGCGCCAGGGTCAGGCGCAACCGCGGGTCGGCCAGCCAGGGGCGAATACGTGCAGGGGTACTGTTGCGGGTCCAGGCGGCCACGATGCGCGGGTCGTTACGGTGGTCCGCGGCACAACCGACCCGGATGGAACGCTCGGCGATCCGGCTGATGATGCCGGCGTCACCCGGCGCGGCGGTGCTGATTACGATGGAAGTGTCCATGGCGCTGTTTTCCTCAGTCCTTGAGTCGGCTGAAAAAACATAGACCCGGGTAAGCCGGGTGCGCCAATGGGAATGATTGCAGGAAGCTTCACGGGGCCAGCTACCGAACCTGCACCTGTACCGGCATCGTCAATTCCACCCGCAGCCCGTCCGGACGACTGTCGAAATGCAGGCTGCAACCACAACGCTGGACAATCGCCTGGACGATCGCCAGCCCCAGGCCGCAGCCGGTGCTCTGACCGTTGCGCCAGAAGCGCTGGGTCAGGTGCTGGATATCATCGGCGGCAATGCCAGGGCCGTGATCGCGGACCTGGAAACGCACCCGCTGGCCAATCATGTCCAGGCTCAGCTCCACCTCGGTACCCTCCGGGGTATGGCGCAGCGCGTTATCCAACAGGTTGCGCAACGCCGCAATGGAAAGCACCGCCGGCATCTGCACCGGCGCATCGGATACCCCAGGAGCAACGTGCAGCCTGATTCGCCCAGGGTCGCCACTGGCCGCATCCTGGATCGCCAGCCGCGCGACCTGCTCGGCGTTGCACTGCACCCCATCGTCGAAGGACAGGCTGCCCTCCACCCGGGCCAGCAGCAGCAACTGCTCGAGGGTGCGATGCAACCGGTCAGCGCCCTCCTCGGCCCTGGCCAGAGACTGGTCGCGTGCGACGCCGTCGGTCATGCGCGCCACTTGCAGGTGCGTCTTGATGGCCGTCAAGGGGCTGCGCAGTTCATGGGCGGCATCGCCGGTCAGCCTCCGTTCACGCTCGATGGTCTTGCCGATGCGCTGGAACAGCTGGTTCTGGGTTTCCAGCAGGGGCCGCAATTCGCTGGGCAACGGATGGATCTGCAAAGGTTCCAGAGAATCGGCATTGCGGCGCATCAGTGCATCGCGCATGCGATTGAGCGGCGCCAGGCCTTGGCCGACGCCTAGCCACAGCAGGCACAGGCAGCCGAGCAGCGCCACACCCACCGGCACAGAAGCAGCCAACAGAATCGACATGTTCAGGGCTTCCCGCTCGATCTGCCGGTCGGCGGTGGTGATGCGCACATCGCCCCGCGCCAGGGTGAAGCTGCGCCACGGCGCACCGTTGATCATCTGGTCGTGAAAGCCCATTTTCTCGGCTTCCAGGGCTTGTTCCGGGGTGCTGTGACTGCGGGCCAGGATCTCGCCACGCAAGGAGCTGACCTGGCAGGCCATGCCGCCGGGAATGCTCAATTGCTCGGCGCTGAAATGCGTGCCGTCACCCTTGCTTGGCAACGGCGGCAGTTGCTCCAGCAGGCCGGCGACCATCCGCGCCGACGCCACCAGACGCTGATCGAGGGAAAACATCATCTGGTTACGCAGATCGCTGAGCATCCACGCCGCCGCCAGGGCCCAGATCAGGGTGAAGGCCGCGCCGAGGGTCAGGCTCAGGCGCAATCGCAGGCTCATCACTTGGAAGGCTCCCCGCCATCGGCCGGGCCGAGGCGATAACCCAGCCCACGCACAGTCTCGACAATCCCATTGCCGAGCTTGCGCCGCAGGTGGTGGATATGGACGTTGAGGGCGTTGCTTTCCAGTTCGTCGTTGAACCCGTAGACACTGTCCTTGAGTTGCTCGGTGGACAGCACCCGACCACGGCTGTGCAACAGCGCCTGCAACAGTGACTGCTCACGCCGGGACAGATCCACCGGCTGGCCATCCAGGAGGGTTTCACGGCTGCTGGGGTCGTACGTCAGGCGACCGTGTTCGATCAGGTTGACGCTACGACCCGCGACGCGCCGCAGCAAGGTGTGCAGGCGCGCCGCCAGTTCGCGCAGGTCGAAAGGTTTGAGCAGGTAGTCGTCGGCCCCAGCTTGCAGTCCGTCGACCCGATCGGTTACCGAGTCCCGTGCGGTGAGGATCAGCACCGGAATCTCCAAACCTTGCTGGCGCAGTTGCTTGAGCAGTTTGAGGCCGTCCTCGTCGGGCAGCCCCAGGTCCAGCACCATGACATCGAACTCGGCCACGCCAACCATCGCCCGCGCCGCCGAGGCCGTGGCGACGTGCTCGACGGTCAGGCCCTGGGCCGTGAGACCGGCGACGATCCCGCTGGCGATCAGTTCATCGTCTTCGCAAACCAGTACACGCATGGTAAGCCCCGTGGAAAAAGGTACATTAGGCCGCCGGCCGATTAAGCCGACATTATGCGACGAGTACGGCAAACATGGGCGATCATTGCTGCAAGCGGCCCTCGCCGTTTAATCGACGGTTAATCGACGGTTAATCGCCAGTCGCCATCGTGCTTTCCACTTGCTTCGTTCTAAGGCTTTATCCATGCGTCGATTGTTTTTGCTGTGGCTGCTGCTGATTTCGGGCCTGGCCCAGGCCGCCAATCCTTTCGAAACCAAACCCGATTTCCTGCCGGTGGAAAAGGCCTTCGTGTTTACTTCCGAACGCCTGGACTCCGGTGAAACCCAGCTCTTCTGGCAGATCGCCGATGGGTACTACCTGTATCAGAAGCGACTCAAATTCGATGGCCTTGCCGATGCGCAGAAACCGAAGCTGCCCGAAGGTGAAGCCCACAGCGATGAGTTTTTCGGCGACCAACAGGTCTATCGCCAGGCACTGGAGCTGAAGATTCCGGCGGGCGCCATCGGCAAGATCAAGGTCGGCTTCCAAGGCTGTGCCGATGCAGGCCTGTGCTACCCACCCCAGACCCAGGTGGTCGACCTGGGCGGCGGTGCATCCGCTGTGATCAAAGGCGAAGCGCCGGACCAGGCCCTGGCCAGCGGCCTGCAACAACGGGCGCTGGGCTGGAGCCTGTTGGTATTTTTCGGCCTGGGGCTGTTGCTGGCGTTTACACCGTGCTCCCTGCCGATGCTGCCGATCCTCGCCGGCCTGGTCGTCGGCAGCGGTGCCGGACCTCGACGCGGCCTGGCGTTGGCCGGCAGCTACGTGGTCAGCATGGCCCTGGTGTACGCCGCCATGGGCGTGCTGGCCGCGCTGCTGGGCGCCAATCTCCAGGCTTTGCTGCAACAGCCGTGGCTGCTGGGGACTTTCGCGGCGGTGTTCGTGGTGCTGGCGCTGCCCATGTTCGGTTTCTTCGAATTGCAATTGCCGGCAGCCCTGCGCGATCGCCTGGAGAACGCCGGGCGTCAGCGACGCGGCGGCAGCCTGGTGGGCGCAGGAGTTCTCGGCGCGCTGTCCGGCCTGCTGGTGGGCCCGTGCATGACCGCCCCGCTGGCCGGCGCGCTGCTGTACATCGCCCAGAGTGGTAACGCGCTGCACGGTGGCCTGATCCTGTTTGCCATGGGTGTCGGCATCGGCCTGCCGCTGTTGTTGCTGGTGACCGTGGGCAACCGCTTCCTGCCCAAGCCCGGCGCCTGGATGGACCTGGTCAAGGGTGTGTTCGGCTTCCTGTTCCTGGGCACTGCGTTGCTGATGATTCGCCCGGTCATCGATGGCTCGCTGTGGATCGGACTGTGGGGGGTGTTGTTGTTGATCGCCGCCTACAGCGCCTGGCGCCAGACCGAAGGGTTCGGTCGCATGGCCTATGCCTGCGGCAGCGCGTCACTGCTGTTTGGCCTGTGGGGCAGCGCGCTGCTGGTGGGCGCGGCCGGCGGTAGCGATGATTTCTTCCAGCCGCTGAAGGTCTACACCGGCGACCAGGGCAATGCGACCGTCAGTGCCCACGATGCCTTCGTCACGATCAGCGAGCCTGCCGTCCTGCAAAAGGAGCTGGACGCGGCCAAGGCCCAGGGCCAATGGGTGCTCGTGGACTATTACGCCGACTGGTGCGTGGCCTGCAAGATCATGGAAAAACAGGTGTTCGGCCGTGTCGAGGTGCTGGACGCCCTGAAAGATGTACGCCTGCTGCGCCTCGACGTGACCGCCGACAACGCCGCCAGCCGCGCACTGCTGAGCCGATATCAGGTGCCCGGGCCGCCGAGCCTGCTGTGGATCGGCGCCGACGGTGAAGAGCGCCGCAGCCAGCGCATCACCGGGGAAGTCGATGCCAAGGGATTCCTGGAACGCTGGAGCAGCACCCGGGACGCGAACTGATGCTGACATTCACCCTGGGCACCTTTGCCATCGCCCTCAACCACCTGCTGCTGATCAGTGCCTTGGCGCTGGCGACCCTCGTGGGCTGGCGGGTGGCCAGACGTGGTGGCGAAAACCCCGAATCGGTGCTGTTCGTGTTGTTCCTGGCGGGGCTTCTGGCCGCGCGGATCGGCTTTGTCGTCGCCTACTGGAGCCATTACCAGAACGACCCGTGGCAGATCGTCGACTTGCGCGACGGCGGTTTCCTGGCCTGGCCAGGTATCGTGGCACTGGTAATCGGGACGCTGCTGTGGACCCGACGTCGACCGGCCCTGCGCCGGCCATTGGGTTTCGGTGTCGGCAGCGGCCTGCTGTTCTGGCTGCTGGCGACCATGGCGCTGACGATCTATGAACAGGGCACTCGGTTGCCAGACATCGACCTGCGCGACGCCAGTGGACAGACCGTGAAGCTCACCGATTATCAGGGCGGGCCCCTGGTGATCAATCTCTGGGCCACCTGGTGCCCACCCTGCCGGCGTGAAATGCCGGTGCTGGAAAAAGCCCAACAGCAACGTCCGGACCTGACCTTCCTGTTCGTCAACCAGGCCGAAAGCATGCAGAGCGTCAGCACTTACCTCGCCACCCAGGGCCTGAGCCTGGGCAACGTGCTGTTCGATGGTAGCGGTCGCCTCGGCCAGGCCGTGGGTTCCATGGCGCTGCCGACGACGCTGTTCTACAGCGCCGACGGCCGCCTGCTGGGCAGTCACCTGGGTGAACTGTCGGAAGCAAGCCTGGCCCGCGCCCTGGAGAGTTTCGAAACGCCGGGTTCAACCACGGCCCCCCACCCCGCCACAAGGAAACCGCCATGCCCCGCCTCCGCCACCTGCTGACGCTGGCCGTCGCCACGGCGCTGTTGCAAACACCGTTGCTACACGCCGAAGAACTGCCGGCAGCCATCAAGAAAATCGAAGCCAAGGGCGCGAAGATCGTCGGCACCTTCGAGGCACCGGACGGGCTGCGCGGCTATGCGGCGCAATACCAGAACCGTGGCATGGCGCTGTACCTGACGCCGGACGGCCAGCACGTCCTGCTCGGCAACCTGTACGACGCCGACGGCAACGACCTGAGCGCCGAGCCACTGCAGAAGCTGGTCTATGCACCGATGGCGAAGCAAATCTGGGCAAAAATGGAGGCGAGCAACTGGATCGCCGACGGCAGCAAGGACGCACCGCGCACCGTGTACCTGTTCAGTGACCCCAACTGCCCGTACTGCAACATGTTCTGGGAACAGGCACGGCCATGGGTCAAGGCCGGCAAGGTGCAGTTGCGCCACATCATGGTGGGCATCATCCGCGAAGACAGCCCCGGGAAATCCGCCGCGCTGCTGGCGGCCAAGGATCCGCAAAAAGCCCTGGAGGACCATGAAAAATCCGGCAAGGGCAGCGCGCTCAAGCCCCTCAAGGACGTACCGCCCGCCGTCCAGGCCAAGCTCGATGCCAACCAGCAGTTGATGGACGAGCTGGAGCTGTCCGCCACCCCGGCGATCTTCTACCTGGATGAAAAAGGCGAGCTGCAACAGCAACAAGGCGCCCCGTCGCCGGACAAGCTGGTGAAGATTCTCGGGCGGTAGGAGCTGCCGCAGGCTGCGATCTTTGATTTGTTCGCTTGGGACTCAAGTGTCTGGGGAAAGATCGCAGCCTCGCTACGCTCGGCAGCTCCTACAGGGTTTGCGGCACTAAGCTCCATGTCGGTGCGCCAGAAACTCCAGCAACGCCTCGGTCACGAACCCGGGATTCTCCAGATTGGAAATGTGCCCCGCCTCCGGGATCAGCACATGAGGGCAACCAATCAACGCGGCCATTTCCAGGGACTCGGAAGGTGGCCGTGGTTTGTCCTGGTCACCGCACATCACCAAGGTACTGCCCGCATCCAGCTCACCCAGGCGTGGCAGAATATCGTCCCGACCGAAAATGATCCGCCCCAATGGCACGATGCTGTGGCGCAGACGATCAGCCGGCAGCGCGGCCAGGGTGGCGCGGAACTGCTGGTACAGCGGCGACTGCGGATCGATACCCGGCCGGAAGAAGATCGGCACGACGATGTCCAGCAACGGTTCGGGAATGCTGCCGCTGGCTTCGATCTTGTCGAACAGCGAGAAGTAATACAGGCGGGTCGGCTCCGGCTCGACACCCACATAGGTATCCATCAGCACCAGCGCCTGCAACCGCTTAGGAGCCGCCAACGCCAACCGCGCGCCCCACATCCCGCCTACCGACAGCCCCACCAGGCTGAAGCGATCGATGTCCAGGTGATCCATCAACCCCAGGACCTGGCGGGCCAGGTCGTCCAGGGACGTCATGCCCTCGGGCAAGCGCCCGGATTGACCATGGCCCCACAGGTCCGGGGCGATCACCCGGTAATGCCGCGACAACGCTTCGATCTGCGGCGCCCACATGCCGTGGTCCCACAGATAGCTGCTGCCCAGTACCACCACAGGGCCGTGGCCCTGGTCCAGGTAATGAAGGGGTTGTCCGTCAAGGGTTGCAAAGGGCATTGATGACCTCCTTGTTTGCGTGTGGAAAAACCCGGCCAGCTCGCCGGCCCGGGGCCATGGCAAGACGTGAGCAAGGAAGAGCCCCCAAAGACTGCGGTCAATGGGCGTGCGTTGGCACCAGTTCGATCTGGTAAGGCTTGAAAATCGCCAGCAGTTGACCGTTATCCCGAAGCTTCTGCAGCAATTGTCCGAACGCTTCGCTGGTAATCGGCGCCTGCGGCCGGATCAGGGCATAGTGGTGGTAAACCTGATCGATACGCTCGGACACCAGCAACTGGGGCCCGACTTCAGGATTGCGCAGCACGTAGTCGTTCAGGTATGAGCGGGTCACCAGGGCGATGTCCGCACGCCCCCGCAACACCATCAGCAGGTTGCTGTCGTGGGAATACGTCAGCGTGGCGTTGTATTGGCCCACCAGGAACTTGGGGTCAGCGTTGAACTCGGCAAAAGCGTAGTGATAGCCGCTGAACAGGGCCAGGCGCTTGCCCCTGAGGTCGGCAAAGTAGCTCTGCTGACGATCCGGCTGACGTTGGGTGACGAAGACTTCCGCATCTTCCAGGCCCATGTCCACTGCGGTATGAGGCACATCCTTCCAACCCCAGTCGGGGTTCTCGAAGATCGCCATGTCGACCCGCCCCTGCTTGAAATCATTGAAACGACGTGGAATCGACGTGGGTACCAGTTCGAATTGGTACTCGGTCTGGGAGCGATTCAGGGCTTCGACCAACTGCGGCAACAGGCCGGTGTCGGCGCCGTTTTCGGGGCGCACGGTATAAGGTGGGAAATGCGCGGCCCCGATCCGGACCAGTTGCGCCGCCGAGGCCGGTAACATCAGGAAAACAGCCAGTGCAGCCAGAAAAATACGCGAGATCATCCCCATCGGCGAAAACGTCAAGGCTACCACTCCCCAAAAGTCCATACATTCAAACTAGGTGGTTTCAGCCACTTAGCCAGCCCCACGGCCACTTAAAGCAACCGCTCGATTATTGTTTTTCTTCTAGTACCAGAATCAATGCTTGCTCGGCCAGTTCGTCGAGGCTCAGGCTGCCCTCGGCGCGAAACCAGGTGGTGGTCCAGGACAACGCTCCCGTGAGAAAGCGCCGGGTAATGAACACGTCCCCGCGAATATACCCGGCATCCTTGGCCTGGCCCAATACCTCGAGCCACAAGTCTTCGTAAATATCCCGCAAGGCCAGCACTTGCCGTTGTCCTTGCTGGGATAACGAGCGCCACTCGTAGACCAATACCGCCATCGCTTCGCCGGTCCCCCCCATGATCGACTGCAATTCGCAGCGGATCAGCGCGAGCACCCGCTCACGCACACTGCCCGCCTCGGCCAGTGCTGCACGCATCAAGGCGGTGTTGTAGCGGATGGTTTCTTCCATCACTGCCCGCAGGATCTCGTCCTTGCTTTTGAAGTGGTGAAAAATGCTGCCGGACTGAATACCCACGGCGCTCGCCAGGTCGCGTACCGTAGTGCGTTCGAAGCCTTTGTTGCGAAACAGGTGGGCGGCGGTCTGGAGCAGTTTGCCGCGAGCACTGTCCGGGTCGGTCAATTGCCCGAGGCCAACCAGCTCATGCATCACCGTCAGGGCTTTTTGCTCATCCACCCATTCTCTCCCGCAGTCGTCATAGCGCCGGCAATTTAAGCTGAGCAGGCCAACCAAGCAAGCGCTCGGGCAGAAGAAGCACTAGGCGAATGCACCGCGTTTGACTACGCTCAAAGCCATCTGCACGCCGATACCGGGAACCCGTGATGCCTCAATGGCTGGTGATTGACCTGGAGGCCACCACCGATGAAGGTGGCTGGCCGGTAACCGAAATGGAAATTATCGAGATCGGTGCCACGCTGGTGAACCGTGACGGGCGCGAGCTGGATCACTTCCAGCGTTTCGTGCGGCCCCTGAGACGACCGCTACTCACGCCCTTCTGCCGTGAGCTGACCCATATCACTCAAGCCAACATCGACGGTGCAGCGCCCATTTCCGAGGTCTGGCCGGCGTTCGAGCGCTGGCTGGCGCCCTACCACGCGAACCTGGGAGGCTGGGTCAGTTGGGGTGACTACGACCGCAAGCAGTTGCTCCAGGAATGGCAGCAGCAACAACTACAGAGTGCTCTCGCCCAAGTCCCCCATATGAACCTCAAGCAACGCTTCGCCAAGGCCCGTCGACTCGAGCGGCCGCTGGGGCTCAACGGGGCATTGCAACTGGCCGGCCTGCAGTTTTCCGGTCAGCAGCACCGCGCCCTGGAAGATGCGCGCAATACGGCAAGGTTATTGCCCCTGGTGCTGACGGATTGATCTGTCCCCGCCGCAGATGACGAGTGTTGAAGCCTTGTGCATACTGGCCGGCCTTTTTCAGCCCTTTTTTCGAGGAATCGCCCATGTTCAAAGTCAACGAGTACTTCGACGGCACCGTCAAGTCGATCGCTTTCGGTACGGCTGAAGGCCCTGCGACCATCGGCGTCATGGCGCCGGGCGAATACGAGTTCGGCACGGCCCAGCGGGAAATCATGCACGTTGTGTCCGGCGCCCTGACCGTGAAACTGCCTGGCAGCAGCGAATGGGAAACCTTCGCGGCCGGCAGCCGGTTCAATGTACCGGCCGACAGCAAGTTCCAGCTCAAGGTGGCGGTCGACACCGCCTACCTGTGCGAATACCGCGCATAGGAACTGTCTATACTGCCTACCTGTGCGAATACCGCATGTAGGAGCTGTCGAGTGCAACGAGGCTGCGATCTTTCCCCAGACAATTGAGTCTTCAACGAAAGACCAAGATCAAAAGACCGCAGCCTCCGGCAGCTCCTGCACAGACCTGCTCAGAACTTATTCGAGCACTTCAACCGGCATGCCGACTTCAAGCCGACCATTGCCGTCATTGACCAGGTTCTGACCGAACATCGGACCGTCCGGCGTCGAACGATACTGCTGCAATGTGGCGAAAGGCTCACGGCCCGGATCGCGCTCGCCGGTCTGTGGATCCACCGTGGTCATGATGCAACGCGAGCAGGGCTTGACCACCCGGAACTCCACATCGCCGACACGGATGCGCTTCCACCCATCTTCGGCAAACGCCGGGCTGCCTTCGATCACCAGGTTGGGACGAAAGCGCAACATCTCCATCGGGCGACCGACCCGATTCGACAGATCCTGCAACGAGGACTGGCCAATCAGCAGTAACGGGAATCCGTCGGCAAAAGCAACCTTGTCGTCGTCCTTGCCATAACCGGCCGCCGTGGTGCGCGCCAACTCCAGCGGCACATGCACCAGGCGAGTGGCGTTGCCGATGAATTCGCTGACCCAGGCCCCCGCCTCGTCACCGGCATCCGGCACACGCAGGGTATCGCGCCAGATAGTCACCCCGCGCAGTTGCTCTTCCCGGGCAGACGGCAGCGCTACCTCGAGACTGCCGTAGCCCGGCGCACTCAGGGTCAAGCCACCCGCCTCGTTCCACAACGCCGAGAGCTGGCTCATCTTCGCCACGGCACGCTGGGTCAGGAATCGCCCACTGGCTGCATCCACCAGCATCCAGCGCCGATCACCGTCCAGCCCGAGCTTGTCCAGGCCAATCCCCTGCAAGGACTGGCCCTTGCCGGATTTCAACGGATAACGATACAGCGCGCTCAGACGCAACATGGCCAGCTCCCGGATGGTGAAAAAACGCCACCATATACGAGCCGGCCATCGAAGCAAACCATGAACGACTTCAGTCGAGCATCAGTCGCTGGCGCACCACATCGACCAGTTTGTCCGGCTGGAATTTGGAGAGGAAGTTGTCGCAGCCGACCTTCTTGACCATCGAGTCGTTGAAACTGCCGGAGAGCGAGGTGTGCAGCACCACATAGAGGCTACGCAACCGCGGGTCGTTGCGAATTTCGGTGGTCAGGCGGTAGCCGTCCATTTCCGGCATTTCCGCGTCGGTGAAAATCATCAGCAACTTGTCGGTCATCACCTCGCCGCTATCGGCCCAGGCCTTGAGCATGTTCAGGGCCTTCAAGCCATCGCCGGCAACGTGCATCTTTATGCCCAACTGACCGAGGGTGTCGCGCAGTTGCGAGAGCGCGACTTTGGAGTCGTCCACCAGCAGCACTTCACGCCCACGGGCACGCTCCAGCACCGGATCCTCGAGTTTGTCCCGGGAAACCTTGGCGTTGTACGGCACGATTTCGGCCAGGACTTTTTCCACGTCGATGATTTCCACCAACTGATCGTCCACCTTGCTGATGGCGGTCAGGTAGTGTTCACGGCCGGCGCTACCCGGAGGTGGCAGGATCGCCTCCCAGTTCATGTTGACAATACGGTCCACGCCGCCCACCAGGAACGCCTGAACCGAGCGATTGTATTCAGTCACAATGATGGTGCTGTTAGCCCCGGGCACCAGCGGACGCATGCCGATAGCCTGGGACAGATCGATCACCGGCAACGTCTGGCCCCGCAGGTTGACCACGCCACAGACAAATGGATGGCGCTGCGGCATCAAGGTCAACTTCGGCAGTTGCAACACTTCCTGGACCTTGAACACGTTAATGGCGAACAATTGCCGGCCCGCCAGGCGAAACATGAGAATTTCCAGGCGATTCTCACCCACCAGCTGGGTTCGTTGATCTACTGTGTCGAGAATGCTGGCCATCGATGACTCCTGGGATTGTTCGGATGAATCCAATAGAACAGCTATCGGCCGCACCAACCGGATCTTGACCCCTGTCCAAAATACCTGCGCGGATGATTGATATCACATTAACATCATGTTTTACTGACTTCACATGTTCATCTCGCTTGTTTCTCCGCTGCGCGACCTCGTTTTGCGCACAAGGTTCCCGCGCCTAAGGGATTCCCCTAGGTACAATCAGGTCCAACCTGATATTCCCGATATCCAATAGCCATTAATGTGACGCCATTCTCATTGCTGAACGGAGTCAGGCCTTTGTGCGCGACTGCAGGACATCTGACTTCCAGCCTTTCGCTCGCCACAAGCGGTTTTCTCTCGCCTGACATGATGTTGTGGAGATAAGCATGCCGAACGATCGTAAGAACTGGCTCCAGCGCTTTCCCGAATTCCTGACCGAAGCCGAGACGCTTTTGGCCAAGTCGGAGGAATGCCTGAGCCACCTGCAATTGATCAACAACGACAAGGACGCGATCGATTGCATGCTCAGCACCCTGCTGAAGTTGGCAAACAAGGCAAATGCCTTGGCGCTGGAAGCCGTTTCGGAGTTTTCGCTGCATATCCATGGCTTGCTCAGCCATGCGCAAAACCACATGGAATTGCATGATCAGGCCCTGGGCGCACTGAAAGACTGCTTCACGCTGATGGCATGGCAACTGGAACTCGTCGACCCCACCACCGGCCAACTCAGCCTGGACAATAGCGAACAGACCTCGTTGATCGAAGCATTCGCGTTCCAGGTGGGCCAGGATCCCTGCAAGGCATTGCCAGCAGCATGTCCATCGAGCCTGCTTTCCTACTCCCGGAAACAAGCGTGATAGCGATGACGCCCGCCAGCTCCACGACGCCTTCAAGCCTCCATGCCGGGCGCGACCAACCCTGGATGAAGTGGTACTATGTCTCGCGTCAGACGCTTCAAGACAACGGTAGAAAAGCCGTCAAACTGAAGCCATCCTTGACCTGAACCATTTACCGACCCGGGCCGCCTCATGTGCCGACCGGCTCGCCCGCAGTGAACATTCATTGGCTCCATCCGTCATGTACGCCAGCCTCAAGTCATTCGTCACCTGGCCACCCTCCCGAGAAAACGTCCGCCGGCTCACACTGCTCCTTTGCATCTGCTCGACCCTCGGCTGCCTGCTGACTTATCTGTTCGCCCGTACATTCCCATTGAACTTGCTGGTGTTGAATATCGCGGCCCTGGCGTGTGTCTGGGCCTGGTATCAGTCGTCGCGAAAATCCATCAAGTTCCAACCCCAGGAATTGGCCGACCGGCTGCTTGAAGTCCAGGAAAACGAGCGTCATCGGCTCAGTCGCGAATTGCACGACGACATCGGCCAACTACTGACAGCTGCAAAACTGCAGAGCGAATGGCTCAAGCGCCGGGTGCCGGACGAACTGCAAGCCCAGTGTTCGATACTCTGCGAAACCCTGGACGAAACCCTTAACAAGGTCCGCGACGTCTCGGCGATTCTCAACCCGAGGCAATTGACCAGCCTCGGGCTTGAGGCCAGCCTGCGCGCACACCTGCTCAAGACATTGGTCAATACCCCGGTAAAATGGAGCCTCGACTGCCAGCAGCGCATGACGGGCATCCCGGAGGAAATGACGGTCGCCGCCTTTCGGATCACCCAGGAAGCGGTCACCAACGTCTTGCGCCATGCTCACGCGAATAATCTGCTGGTGCGCCTGCAACGCCTGCCCGAAGGCCTGCTCCTGCTGATCCGCGATGACGGCCAGGGGTTCGTCCCGGCGCCCCACCCCGCTCGCGAAGGGCAACGCGGCATGGCCGGCATGTCGGAGCGGGCCGAACAGTTGGGTGGCACGCTGAACGTCATCAGCGAAGCCGGCAAAGGCACGCACATCGAAGCCCGTTTCCCCTGGGCACCTCGCACCCTGGCACGGGCCAGTAAGAATAAGGTTCTCCATTGACTTGTAATTTGCTTCTGGTAGATGACCACTCACTGATCCGCGCGGGCGTGCGTGCACTGATCATGGATCTGCCCGGCTATGCCGTCATCGGCGAAGCCAGTGACGGCACGCAACTGCTGGCGCTGGTCGAACGACTGGACCCCGATATCGTGCTGCTGGATATTTCCATGAAGAACACCAGTGGCCTGGATGCCCTGCGCGAGCTCAAGCAGGCACGCCCACGCAGCAGGGTGCTGATTCTGTCGATGCACACCGATCCGGCGCTGATCATGCAGGCGCTGGAATCGGGTGCCCATGGGTATCTGCTCAAGGACACGACGGCCACCGAGCTGGAGCACGCCCTGAACGCATTGCGTAACGATGAGCGCTACCTGAGCCCCGCTATCGCCCATACTGTGATCAACCAGGCCCTGATCCGGACCCAGAAACAGCAGCCCGCCCCTGTCCAGACTCACAATCTGACTGCACGTCAGCTGGAAATACTGCGTCTGATCGTGCGCGGCAAATCCACCCGGGAAATTGCCAACGGCCTGAGCTTGAGCATCAAGACCGTGGAAACCCACCGAGCCCAGATCATGAAGCGTCTGCAGATCCATGACGTGGCCGGACTGGTGCTTTTCGCCGTGCGCGAGCAGATCATCAGCCTGGACGATTGAGCGTCGCCGAGGTAACCAGCAAAGGCGAGTCGTGCGGCAGATGCACGCGCAACGCTTTCGGGCGCACCGTGAATCGCAGGCTGTCGACCTGCAAGGGTTCGCCATCCAGATTGATGTCCAGACCCTGGGCGACCTTGATTTCCACCCAGGGCAAGCGTGCACGCACGAACATGTTGTCGATGCCCAGCCCCCCGGCCAGCAAGTCCTTCAGCGTACTGACCACTTCCTGGGGTGACGGCAGGATACTGATGTCCAGTAATCCATCATCGACCAGTGCCTGCGGACACAACTCATGGCCTCCTCCGGCCTGTCGACCATTACCGATGCCCAACGCCAGCAGATCGCCCTGCCAACTGAAGCCCGGTCCCTGCAATTCGCCATAGGCCGCACTCAGCTCACTGAAGCGCGTGAGTCCGGTAAACAGGTAAGCGGCGCCCCCCAACACCTTTTTAAGGTCTTCGGACGTATTCGCCGTGACCTGGCTGCCGAAACCGCCCGTGGCCATATTGAGGAAAATCCGCCCGCCGACCTCCCCCAGATCGATGGGGTGCGGTTCAACGTCCAGCAGATCCAGGGCTCGATCCGGCTCCAGCGGGACCCCGGTCGCCCGGGCAAAATCATTGGCAGTGCCCAGGGGCAGCAGCACCAGACTGGCATTGCATGAGTTGAGGGCCATCGCTTCGGCGATATCACGCAACGTTCCATCACCGCCACCGGCGATCAGCCGCGTATAACCGGCCTCCAGCGCCTCTTCGACACACCGCCGGGCATCGCCTGCCTCCCAGGTCAATCGTACCGCCAAGTCCCAGCCCTGCTTGCGCCTGAGCATCACTGCGGCGCGAACCTCTTCGTTGAGCGCTTGCTTGCCATGCAGAATCAACAGCGCGTTGCCTTTGCTCATCGTCATCTCCGTCATTGGAAGGTTCAGGGATTGGGACCGCGCATCCGACTGAAAAAGCCCCTGGCCACGTCAATTATTTTCAAGAAAGGACCTGGACCCTGCTCACGGATAAAAACAGTCAGTCGGCACAGCGGACCGATGTCTCAGCACTCAAAGAGTTTTCTTACAAGACTTGGCGAATCAGCTCAATTGACCCTCCAGCAGTATTGAGACACCTTGGCACTCTGTTGTGCTGGACCGATAAAAAACACTTATTACACAAGGATGTGCCAACCCATGGATGGATACTTCACGGCCCGCAGGGGACGGATCAGTGGTTCGAACAGTTATGGCCAAGGGGATGAAGCGTCCCATGCATAGCCATGAATACAAGCTGTCGCCTCGGCAGTTCGCCCCTATCGGGGGCGAGCGGGCCGAGGCTCAGAACGAATGCAAAAGTTGCAGTAATCCCGTTGGAGGAATTGATTTGGAACCGCGCGTCGTTGAACTGGAAACTCACCTCAAGTACATCCGCCGTGACATGGATGAAATCCGTACCGATGTGAAGGTGATCCGACACAGACTCGCCTATTCGGCCGGTGCGGCGGCGGTGATCGTCGGCCTGCTGGGCTGGATCGCGAACAGTCGTTTCGATCAACTGGTGATGCTGCTGTCGCGATAAAAGCGACGGACGCAAGAACCGGACATAAATCCGGGTCGGAGTACACCGCCTGCCGAGGTGGTGTTCCGTCTCACAAATACAGTTGCTGATGGCACCTGCTGCCGTGAAAGCGGCAGTCGAAAGCCCTGTATTTGCGAGACAGGCTAATTAGTGGCCCGCGCGGCTAACTCGTGCCCCCAAATTAACCGCACAGGTCACTAGTCCAGGAGTTCGCTCAAGGGGATGAAGCTCACTTCGTCGCCCTCGACCAGCGTCTGTCCCTCGAGCACTTCGACCAGCCCTTCGGCCCAGGCCGCACTGCGCAGGACCCCGGAGCTCTGGTTCCGGTAGATGATTGCCCGACCGTTTTCCAGGCGGCCTCGCAGGTATTCCCGCCGACTTCCGGCCTTGGCCCAGACAAACCCGGCCGGCACCTTGAACCTGAGTGGCGCCACCGATTGAACGCCCTGGCGTCGCAGCAGGTAAGGCCTGGCCAGCAACGCAAACGTCACCAGGGTCGAGGCAGGATTTCCAGGCAAGCCTATGACCGGAACGCCACGGAAGTGCCCAACCGTCAGCGGCTTCCCGGGTTTGATGGCGAGTTTCCAGAGTGTCAGTTCACCTTCCTCGCGCAGTGCGATACCCAGGAAGTCAGCCTCGCCCACCGATACACCCCCGGTGGACAGGATCAGATCAACATCCGACAGTTGGGCCAGGCGGGTCCGGGTCGTTGGCAAGTCGTCTGGCAGGATACCCGCGTCGACCACTTCACAACCCAGCCGTTGCAGCCAGCCACACAGCAACACACGGTTGCTGTTATAGATCTGGCCAGGGCCCAGCGGCTGGCCGGGTTCGACCAGTTCATCCCCGGTGGACAGGACCGCAACCCGGACCTTGCGTACCACGTCAAGGGACGCACAGCCCAGGGACGCAGCCAACCCCAGTTCGATCGGCCCCAGGCGAGTGCCGGCAGCCAGCACCTGTTCGCCAACGGTGGTTTCCTGGCCTTGAGGGCGGATGTTCTGTCCGCTGGACAAGGGTTCGGTAAATCGAACTCGCTGGTCGCTTTCAACCAGGACATTTTCCTGCATTTCCACGCAGTCGGCTCCGGCGGGGACTGGCGCTCCCGTGAAGATCCGTGCGCAGGTCCCAACCGCCAGTGGTTGCGGAGCCTGCCCGGCAAAGATCCGCTGGCTGACCACCAGCGGCTCACCCTTGCCGTCAGCCAGCCGCAACGCATAACCGTCCATGGCGCTGTTGGGCCACGGCGGCAGATCCAGGGTCGAGACCAGATCCTCTGCGAGCACCCGCCCTTGCGCCGCGGCCAGCGGCAGGTGCTCACGCTGGGCAATCGGCGTGGCCGCCGCCATTGCGAGCAGTTGCTCCAATGCAACCTCGACAGCCATCAAGGCGCCGGCCTTGCCAGGTTTACCCACGGGATTCACAAGGCGCCGCCTGTTTCAGATGGGCCACGAAGTTACAGGGTCGGTGCCGCGCATCCAGTTGCTCGCCAAGAATGCCGTCCCAGCCAGTCCGTACGGCGTTGGTAGAGCCTGGTAGACAGCACACCAGCGTGCCGTTGGCCAGGCCCGCCAGCGCCCGGGACTGGACAGTGGAGGTGCCGATGTCGGCCACGGAAATCTGCCGGAACAATTCACCGAAACCGTCGACCTGCTTGTCCAGCAGGCACGCGACGGCTTCCGGGGTGCTGTCACGGCCGGTAAAACCGGTGCCACCGGTGATCAGCACGACCTGCACCACGTCATCGGCAATCCAGGTCGCGACTTGCGCCCGGATCTTGTACAGATCATCTTTGAGCAGGACCCGCGCCGCCAGGTTGTGACCGGCCGCGCAGAGTCGATCGACGAAGACCTGCCCGGATGTGTCGGTTTCCAGGGTACGGGTATCACTGACAGTCAGCACCGCGATATTGAGCGGCACGAAAGGTACATCAGCCTTGGCTTTCATAGGCTCGTCCAGTTGTAGGGGAAACAGCCCGGTGTTATATCACAGCGCTTCATTTTTTCGCCTGTGCGGAGACACACCATGACCTCGAACACTGCCCTGCCATCATGCTCCATCCTGCTGCTGGCGGGTGGCCGCGGACAACGTATGGGCGGACGGGACAAGGGGCTGGTGGAGTGGCAAGGCGAGCCATTGATTGCCCACCTCCATCGCAAGACCCGCGCGCTGAGCGATGACCTGATCATCTCCTGCAACCGCAATCCTGAGCGTTATGCACGGTATGCCGATCGATTGGTGCATGACGATGAAGGTGACTTCCCCGGCCCCCTGGCAGGCATCCGGGCCGGCCTCAAGGCGGCAAGGCATGCGTATTTGCTGGTGCTGCCGTGCGATGTACCGCAGATCGATTCCAGCCTGCTCGACAGCATGCGCAAGACGGCCAGCCAGCATCCCCAGGTGCCGCTGATGGTGCGTCACGGCGAACACTGGGAACCGCTACTGTGCGTTATCCCGGTGGCCCTGGCAGCAGATTTCGAAGAAGCCTGGAGCGAAGGCGAGCGCAGCCCCGGCCGTATCATGCGCACGCTGCATGCCGTTGCATTGCAATGCCCGGCCGACGATCCCCGGTTGGCGAATCTGAATACACCAGAACTGCTGACGCGACATAAAGGCCACTAGCCAGGAACTTGCGTGCGATGTATACGTCTGAAGGTCAGTAACCTGAAGAATTCATTTTCGGAGAAACACCATGACACAACGGACCCTCGCCACTTTCATGCTCGCACTGGGCCTCGCCACTCTCGCCGGGTGCGCATCGCCTACAGTGATCACCTTGAATGACGGTCGCGAAATCCAGGCCGTCGATACCCCCAAGTACGATGACGACACCGGCTTCTACGAGTTCGAACAGTTGGACGGCAAGCACACCCGCGTGAACAAGGATCAGGTTCGTACCGTCAAGGATCTGTAAGCCCTGACAGCCGCAATCCGATACAGAAAAGCCCGCAATGCAATATTGCGGGCTTTTTCATGGTCGCTCGAAAGCCGTAGCTACCACTGCAGCGCGATACCGCTTTCGAACACACGCTCCTGACCAGTGACCGGGTCAATGAAACGTAATCCCTGGGCCAGCAGTTTAAGTGGATTGGCATAATCATCCTCTACATCCCGGAGCACATCGGGGTAAAACGGATCGTTGCATATGGCCGCTCCCAGGGCGTTCATATGAACCCGTAACTGATGCTTCTTGCCGGTGACCGGAGACAGGCCGTAGCGCCACAATTCGCCATTTTTTTCCAGGATTTCGATGGCCGTTTCGGTATTCGGCTCCCCCGGTCCTTCCTGCATTCGGAAGAACGGTTCGCCATCGACCATTCGGCTCTTATGCACACGGGGAAAGGTCAATTGAGGCAACGCACGGGCAATGGCCTGGTAGCGTTTCTCGATCTGTCGCGTTGGAAACAGGGACTGGTAAGCCGATCGGCTGTGGGGGTTGGCCGAGAACAGCACCAGCCCTGCCGTGTGCCGGTCGATACGGTGCAAGGGCACCAGGTGAGGATTGTCCAGCCGCCGGATCAACCGTCGCAACAGGGTTTGCTCGACATATTCCCCCGCCGGAGTGACAGGCAGGAAATGCGGCTTGTCCGCCACCACCAGATGCTCGTCCGCGTACAGGATCGACTCCACGACCGGGATCGGCTTCTCGTCAGGCACTTCGCGAAAGTAATGGATGCGCAGGCCTTCACGGTACGGCAAATCGACAGGAATCGCCTTGCCCTCTGCGTCCAGCACCCTCCCCCGGGCAATCCGATCCAGCCACTGCTCGCGACTGATGGCGCTGAAATGCTCGCACAGGCATTCCAGCACGGTCTGCCAGGAACCGGGGGGCAGGTACAAAGTGCTGGCCTGATGGTGCGCAGCGGAAAACGATGAACCGGGCATCGGACACTCTTGAACATTTTACGGGGCGGTATTATCCGACAGTCGCGCAAGCCAGCCCAGCAATGATTGCCTCACGCCGGAATCGATGCTGCCGCCTCGGTGAACTCCTTCAACCAGCGCAGCACCTCCACCGCCTCCCAGCGACCTGGGTCGTACAGCGCATACAACAAGCCTTGATAACCCACCACATCCAGTTGCTTGTGATAGCCGGCACGCTGGAACAGCGCTTCGATCTCAGCGAAGCAGGTGTTGAAATGCAGCTTGTTGAAAGGTGTCTTGCCTTCGGTCACCAGCCCGTCCAGCCGCAGCTCCAGAACGGCCTCGTGTACAACGTCCACAGACATCCTGTTCACGCTGTTCTTCAATTGTTCGACATTGACCAAGGGAGGCACTCCAGATAACTGTATGCGCATACAGTAACCGAAGAATGTCTTTTTCTCCAATGGGGGTCGAGGGACACGATGAACGGAAGGGTGTCAGCGCAGGAAGGCGACGACCTGATCGGCGTCAAAAGGCCAGTCAAGTTCGACACCGGTATCGACCCGGCGCAGCACCGGGATGCGCAGTCCATAGGTGTCGATCGACGCCTCGCTCTCCGGACCATCACCGATATCCACCAGTTCTACGAGCAAGCCATGGTCAACGAAAGGCATCAGCACACCCTCGGCGATCTCGCAGAGATGACAACCCACGGTACCGAACAGTTGGCATTCAGGAAGCATGGCTGGTAGATCCATAAAAGATAGACGGTCATTCTAGGCGCGCCCTCGAAAACCGTCGAGCCGGGCGTCCCGCATCTGCAAAATGCTGATGCAAATCACTGAACACAAATGGCTTTTCGACAACCCTGGTCAGCTTTCACCTTCTACGCTGTGTACCAAGCCTTGAAACGGAGTGTCCCTTGTTCGCCAACCTGCTGATCATTCTCGCCTCGTCACTGGTGGTCATCGCCCTGTTCAGGCGACTGCGCCTGCCACCTGTGCTGGGTTACCTGTGTGTCGGGCTGGCCATAGGCCCCACCGCCCTGGACTGGGTGAATGACAGCGAAGAGTTGCCGGACCTGGCCGAACTCGGGGTGGTGTTCCTGTTGTTTTCGTTGGGGCTGGAATTCTCCCTGTCCAGGATGCTTGGCCTGCGCCGTGTCGTGTTCGGCCTCGGCAGCCTCCAGGTGGTGTGTTCGGGCGCGCTCCTGGGTGTGTTGCTGCTGTTCTGCGGCGCGCCGGTATTGGCTGCGTTGCTGCTCGGTGCCGGACTGGCCCTGTCGTCCACTGCCATTGTCAGCAAGGAGCTGACCAGTCTTGGGGAGATTTTCAGCAGCCACGGTCAGAACGCCATCGGCGTACTGCTGTTCCAGGACGTTGTCGCGGTGCTGTTGCTGACCCTGGTGCCGGTGTTCGCCGGCAGCAGTTCGCAGGCGTGGTATTGGGCATTGCCCCTGACGCTGGGCAAGACGCTGGTCCTGTTCGGCGGCTTGCTGCTGGCCAGCCGCCTGCTGCTGCCACGCCTGTTCCATGAAGTCGCCGCGTCCCGCTCCGCTGAGCTGTTCGTACTGCTGGCCCTGGTGATCGTGTTGCTGACTGCCTGGCTGACCCATCTGCTCGGCCTCTCACCGGCCCTCGGGGCCTTCCTGGCGGGCATGCTCTTGGGGGAAAGTCATTACCGACACCAGATCGAAGCCGACATCCGCCCGTTCCGCGACATTCTGCTGGGGTTGTTCTTCGTCAGCATCGGCATGCTGATCGACCTGCAACTGTTCATCGATGACGGCTTGCTGATCCTCGGGCTGACCCTGGGATTGATGCTCATCAAGGGATGCGTGGTCGCCGCGTTGGTGAAATGGCGAGGCAGCGACGGTGAAACCGCCTGGCGCAGCGGCCTGGCTCTGGCCCAGGGCGGTGAATTCTGTTTTGCCCTGATGGCGCTGATGCAACAGAACCGCCTCATGCCCGCCGACATCGGTGGCCTGCTGCTGGCAGCGACGTTCTGTTCAATGCTGCTCACGCCACTCTTGCTGCGGGCCGCGCCGGACATCGCCGCCCGCCTGCACCGCAAGCCCAACGAAGAGGCGCAACTGGACCAGATCAACGCGCTGAACGCGGACCTGTCGGGTCACGTTGTCATTTGTGGATACGGACGCGTCGGCCAGTCCATCGGACGGTTTCTGCGCCGGGAAGGCCAGGCTTTCGTCGCCCTGGATGACGACCCGGTCATCATCCAGGCAGCCACCGTCGGGGAAAGCTGCGTGCATTACGGAGATTCGAGACGAGGGGATCTGCTGGCTGCCGTAGGGCTGAGTCGCGCCCGATTACTGGTGATCGCGGTCGACAAGACGGACATCGCCTTGACCGTGCTCAGGGCAGCCCGGCGGGTCAACCCGCAGGTACCGATCCTGGTGCGCACCCGCGACGACAGCCAACTGGCCGAGTTGCAAGCCGCCGGGGCCAGCGAAGTGGTCCCGGAGTTGTTGGAGTCGAGCCTGATGCTGGCCTCCCACGCCCTGATCATGCTGGGGCTGCCGGAACAACGGGTCCGACAGCACGTGGACCAGGTTCGCCATGATCGCTATCGGCTGCTGCACGGTTTTTATCCCGGCAATCAGGACAAGGAAACGTGACAAAAAGCTCAGTCCTGGCTGACCGCGCCGATCTTGTGAATCGACAGGTCGGCGCCGTAATACTCTTCTTCCTGGGTCAGGCGCAGTCCCAGCAACGCATTGATCGTACCGTAGACCGCGAACCCGCCGGCCAGTGCAATGACAATGCCCAGCGCAGTGCCTATCAGTTGGCTGACCAGGCTGACGCCACCCAGGCCGCCCAGGAAGTCCTGGCCAAAGATGCCGCAGGCAATGCCCCCCCAGACGCCGCACAACCCATGCAAAGGCCAGACACCGAGCACATCGTCGATCTTCCATTTGCCTTGGGCTGCGGTGAAGCACCAGACAAACAAGGCGCCAGCAATGGCACCGGTCGCCAGCGCGCCTACCGGGTGCATCAGGTCGGAACCGGCACAAACCGCCACCAGCCCGGCCAGCGGACCGTTGTGCAGGAAGCCAGGGTCGTTGCGGCCAACGATCAAGGCCGCCACGGTACCGCCGACCATGGCCATCAACGAATTGACCGCCACCAATCCGCTCACCCCTGGCAGGGTCTGGGCACTCATCACGTTGAAACCGAACCAACCGACAATCAGGATCCAGGAACCCAAGGCCAGGAATGGAATGCTCGATGGCGCGAACGCCACCAGACGCCCCTCCCGGTAACGGCCGTTACGAGGCCCGAGCAGCAGCACCGCCGCCAGCGCCAGCCAGCCGCCCATGGCATGCACCACCACGGAACCGGCAAAGTCGTGGAAAGCGGCACCGAAGCGGGTCGCCAACCAGCCTTGCAGGCCGAAATTGCCATTCCAGACCACACCTTCGAAGAAGGGATACACGAATGCCACGATCAACACCGTGGCGCACAGCTGCGGCGCAAAGCGTGCACGTTCGGCAATACCGCCGGAGATGATCGCCGGGATCGCGGCGGCGAACGTCAGCAGGAAAAAGAACTTCACCAGGCTGTAGCCATGATCGGTGCTCAGCACCGCGGCCGGTTGCAGGAACGTCACGCCGTAGGAAATCCAGTAGCCTATGAAGAAATAGGCCAGGGTCGAGACAGCAAAATCGCTGAGGATTTTCGACAGTGCATTGACCTGGTTTTTTTGCCGGACGGTTCCCACTTCCAGGAAGGCAAAGCCGGCATGCATGGCCAGGACCATGACGGCGCCCAGCAGGATGAACAAGGTGTTGGAGCTGTGGACCAGACTGTCCACGGCGCTTTGCATATTTTCCATGGTGTTGGGCAGACCTGAAAAAAGTTGAAGGAAGCACCAAAGCGGTTCGCTCGCCGAACCCACGCACCAAGTTGAAACGGTTTGTTTGCCAACCAAGGGCCAATGAACCGCTTTGGTGCGTTAAAACGGGCGATACGATGCTCCGCTGCGGGCCGCTTCGCGGGTTTTGATTATTTGGGTTAAGGTTTTGCCGGCTGCGCCCAGCTTCAGCGCAGCGACACGGGATGACGCACCAGTACATGGCAAAACCTTGAGCCAAAACCGAGCAAAAGTTGTACCAGTCACTTTCACTGAACCTTCCGGCAAGGCTCACACTCGAACGCTTCAGACGTCACTTACGGAGATTCACCCATGGCCAGAACCCAGGCAAAGACTGCTCAAGAAATCCTGATGGAAGATTTTCAAACCCTGGTCAGCGACACCGAACGGCTGCTGGACCACACCGCTACGCTGGCGGGCGACCAGGCCGATGAGTTGCGCAGCCAGATTCACGAAACCCTCCTGCGTGCCCGCGACACGCTCAAGCTGACCGAAGACTCCATGCGCGAACGCGGCCAGGCTGCGGTCGTCGCCACCGAGGAATACGTACAGGCCAACCCCTGGCAGTCTGTCGGTATCGCTGCCGGCGTGGGCTTTCTGATCGGCTTGCTGGCGACACGACGCTGATGATGGATACCAACGACTCCGGCTCGGCCGAATCGGGCACTGCTTCTTCTGCGCGCCGCCTGGGCGCGGCGTTTCTCGGACTGCTGCACAGCCACGTCGAACTGTTCGGCATGGAATTGCAGGAACAGAAGGCCCGGACTGTCAGCCTGCTGCTGTTCGCAGGCCTGGCGCTGGTGTTTGCCTTGCTGCTGCTGGTAGGGCTTTCGACACTGGTGCTGATTCTGGTGTGGGACACCTATCGCCTTGCCGGCATCATCGGCCTGTGCCTGTTCTATCTGTTGGCGGCGCTGTTCTGCGGCCTTCGACTCAGGGCAGCGATCTACGATGAATCGACCCCCTTCCATGCCACGCTCGAAGAACTGAACAACGACCGGGAGCGCCTGCTGCCATGAGCCTGCCCGACATTCCTCAAGCCCGGACCCGACAGGAAATGCGCAAGGCGCTGGTGCGCCTGCGCATGGAAATGCATCGCCAGGAAATCCGCCAGGAAACGCGCGAGCTGTTGCAACCGCTGCAGCGGATGCGTGGCCTTGGTCAGAGCTGGCACGAAGGCTTCGGCATCAAGCATGCGCCACTCTGGGGCATGGCAGCGGTGTCCTTGCTCGGCTTCCTCGGCGGCAAGCGGACCCGCAGCGGACGCAGCAGTGGCCTGGTTCGCCTGATCCGCCTGGCTACAATGCTGGTGCCGCTGCTCAAACTGGCCCGCAACGTACGCAAGCCCTGACGGGCTTGCGAGACGCCTCAGGAACCGGGAAGCTAGGGCGCATCTATCTCAACGGAGCAACCGGCCTTGGATTGGCATACCCTGCTGACTCGCGAACGCCTCGGAAAACCCGTGCACAGCCCGGAAGAGCTGGGCCGCAGCCCTTTTCACAAGGACCATGACCGCATCATCTTTTCCGGGGCGTTCCGTCGCCTCGGACGCAAGACGCAGGTCCACCCGGTTTCCAGCAACGACCACATCCACACGCGCCTGACCCATTCGCTGGAAGTCAGTTGCGTCGGACGCTCCCTGGGCATGCGCGTGGGGGAAACCATTCGCAACGCCCTGCCTGACTGGTGCGAACCGAGCGACCTGGGGATGGTGGTGCAATCAGCCTGCCTGGCCCACGACATCGGCAACCCACCCTTTGGTCACTCCGGCGAAGACGCTATCCGCTATTGGTTCCAGCAGGCGGCAGGCCGCGGCTGGCTCGACGCCATGAGCGAGGCCGAGCGCAGCGATTTTCTCAATTTCGAAGGCAATGCCCAAGGGTTCCGAGTCCTCACACAGCTCGAATACCACCAGTTCGATGGCGGTACCCGGCTGACCTATGCCACCCTCGGCACCTACCTGAAATACCCCTGGACCGCCCGTCACGCCGACTCCCTGGGCTACAAGAAGCACAAGTTCGGCTGCTACCAGAGCGAGTTGCCGTTGCTGGAACAGATTGCCCACAAGCTCGGCCTGCCGCAGCTTGAAGACCAGCGCTGGGCACGGCATCCGCTGGTGTACCTGATGGAAGCCGCCGATGATATCTGCTACGCGCTGATCGACCTGGAAGATGGCGTGGAGATGGAGCTGCTGGACTACGCACAGGTGGAGTCGCTGCTCCTGGACCTGGTGGGCGACGATATTCCGGACACCTACCGCCAGCTCGGCCCACTGGACTCCCGGCGACGCAAACTGGCGATCCTGCGGGGCAAGGCCATTGAACACCTGACCAACGCCGCCGCCCGGGCGTTCGTCGAACAGCAGGAAGCCTTGCTGGCCGGCACGCTACCAGGCGACCTGGTGGAGCATATGCATGGCCCGGCCAAGCGTTGTGTGTTGAATGCCAAGGACATGGCGCGCAAGAAAATATTCCAGGACAAGCGCAAGACCCTGAATGAAATCGGCGCATACACCACGCTTGAAATCCTGCTCAACGGCTTCTGCGGTGCAGCCCTGGAACAGCATGGGGGCCGCTCACCTTCATTCAAGAATCGCCGTATTCTCGACCTGCTGGGCAACAATGCACCCGATCCCAATGGTCCTTTGCATGCTGCGTTCCTGCGGATGATCGATTTCATCGCCGGGATGACCGACAGTTACGCCAGCGAAATGGCACAGGAGATGACGGGGCGTACCCGCCAATGACAGCCCCTGTGTGGGAACGAGCGTTCTCGCGATAGCGTCGGATCAGTCTGCAATCACGGCAACTGACACTCCGCCTTCGCGAGCAAGCTCGCGCCCACAATTGGTTTGCAGCTTAAGTTGCACAGTATTGACAACTCTCTTTTAGCCTGCATGTAGAAGTCGGCGCTCTAGAACCATCTCCTGACCTATAGTCCGCTAATAAAAACGCGCCCGTCTCATGCCCATTACCTACTAAAAACCTAATTACCTCGTAGTACCCTGCTTCTTTTTTTGTAGGAACTTTCCGAAATTGAATATGTACACCCGTCTCCTCGTACGACCACGGCTGTAACTGGGCTAAGGTGCGCGCTTTATTAAGCTCGCAAGGGACTTTATTCATGAACTCCGTTTTCATTGTCGACGATCATCCGGTCATTCGCCTCGCCGTTCGCATGCTTCTGGAGCACGAAGGCTATAAAGTCGTAGGAGAAACCGACAATGGCGTCGATGCGATGCAAATGGTGCGCGAATGCATGCCGGATCTGGTCATCCTGGACATCAGCATTCCTAAACTGGACGGGCTGGAAATCCTCTCGCGCTTCAATGCCATGACCACGCCGCTCAAGACACTGGTGCTCACGGCGCAGTCACCGACCCTGTTCGGTATCCGGTGCATGCAGTCCGGCGCCTCCGGTTACGTTTGTAAACAGGAAGACCTCAGCGAACTTGTCAGCGCAATCAAGGCCGTATTATCCGGCTACAACTATTTTCCCAGTCAGGCACTGAATCCGGTGCGCCCTGATGATCCACGCAGTATAGAGTTGGATCTTTTCAAGAACGTCAATGATCGCGAATTGATGGTATTGCAACTTTTTGCCCAGGGCCGCACCAACAAGGAAATAGCCAAAGGTATGTTTCTAAGCAATAAAACCGTGAGCACCTATAAAAAACGGCTGATGCAGAAGCTCAAGGTCAAGTCCCTGGTAGAACTGATTGAAATGGCGAAACGAAACGCACTGGTGTGAGAATAAACAGGATGTTCAGATGCATGAAAGGATGCCTCCTGCTATTGATGGCAGGGTTATATGCAGGATTCCTCGCCGCGGCGCCAGGTGCGCCCGAGCACTACACACTCCTGGGGCGCTCCACTGCGGCTCATCCCGAGGTCGGCCTGGATAACGCCCAGCGGGCCTGGCTGCTGGGACGCAAGGAGCTGGTCCTGGGGACCTCCGCACCGGATTACCCACCTTTCGATCTCTCCACCAGCGGACGCGACTACGAAGGCATGACTGCCGACTACGCCGGGCTCATCGCCGAGGCGAGCGGCCTGCCGATGAAAGTCCTTCGATTCGGATCCCGTGAGGCGGCGATTGCGGCGCTCAAGCATGGGCAAATCGACCTCCTGGGTAGCGCCAACGGTTTCGAAGCCCGCGATCCCGACCTTGTCCTGTCCACACCTTACGCCGTGGACCAGCCCGTTCTCGTCACCCGAACCAATGAAAACCGATCCCTGAACGAGGATCTGGAGGGGCTGCGGCTGAGCATGGTCTACCACTACCTGCCCTTGCAGGACATCGAAAAACTCTACCCAAAGGCACGCATCACCACCTACCCGTCCTACCAGAACGCCATAAACGCCGTCGCCTTCGGCCAGGCCGATGTATTTCTCGGCGATACCATTTCCACCCACTACATGATCAGCAAGGGCTACCTGAGCAACATCCGCATGGCCAGCTTCGGCAAACATGAATCCTACGGGTTCGGGTTTGCGCTACGACGTCACGACACCCGACTGCTGGAGATCATCAACGCCACGCTGAACCAGATTCCGATTGCCGAGCAAGCCGCGATCTCCAAGCGCTGGAGTGCAGGCGCCGACCTCTATCTCACGGAACACAGGATCCAACTGACCGAACGGGAACGACGCTGGCTGGCCGGGCATCCGGTGGTTCGGGTGGCCGTGAACGAAACCTTCGCACCGTTCACTTTTTTCGATCCGGACGGCGATTTTCGCGGCATCAGTGCCGATCTGCTGGAGCTGATCCGGCTGCGTACAGGCCTGCGCCTGGAGATTCAGCACAAGCGTAACGACAGCGAAGCGATTGCCGCAGTACTTGACGGTCAGGCCGACCTGATTGCGGCACTCGTGCCGAGCAGCGAACGGCAGCAACAGGTGAGATTCAGCCGCCCCTACGTCGACAGCTCGTTCGTCCTGCTGACCCGAAAGCAGTCCGACACGCCTGCCACACTCGACCAGTTCGGGACCAGGACCCTGGCGATCGCCAAGGACAACCCGGTCATCGAGTGGTTGCGCAAGCAGTATCCGGACATCAGGATCGTCGAAACCAGCGACCCTTCGCACGCCGTAGAACTGCTCGCCCAGGGCCAGGCCGATGGCAGCGTGAATGCCCTGGTCATGGCCAATTACTTCCTCTCGTCGCACGCGTTCCGGGACACGCTGCAAATCAGCAGCACCGTCGGCACCCAGCAGGCCATGTTTGCCCTGGCCACAGCCAAGGACGCCACCGAGTTGAACAGCATTCTCGACAAAGCCCTGACCAGCATCGACCCGGACGAACTGGGCGTGATCAACAACCGCTGGCGAGGCTACGTCTCGGCTTCGGAACACACCTGGCGCACCTATAACCGCCTGTTCTTCCAGATCGCTGCCGGTGTCGGCCTCTTGCTGGTGATATCACTCGCCTGGAACGCCTACATGCAGCGACAGATCCGCCAGCGTCAACGAGCCGAACTGGCGCTGAACGACCAGCTCGAATTCATGCGCTCACTGGTCAACGGCACCCCTCATCCCATTTATGTAAGGGATCGCAACGGCGTCCTGCAAAGCTGCAACGACAGTTACCTGCAAGCATTCGAGGCAAAACGCGAGGACGTCATCGGCAAGAACGTAATGCCCGGATCCATGAGCAATGCCTTCGAAGCCCGGGAATACCAGGCGGACTATCAGCGCGTCATGGCCGAAGGCACCGCCCTGATCGTGGACCGGCCGCTGCACATCGGGGACAGGAAGCTGACGATCTATCACTGGATCCTGCCCTACCGAAACTCCGCAGCACAGGTACAAGGCATCATCGGCGGCTGGATCGACATCAGCGAACGGCGACAGCTCTTCGAAGAGCTGCGAGCCGCCAAGGAGCGGGCCGATGATGCGAACCGGGCCAAAAGCACGTTCCTGGCGACCATGAGCCATGAAATCCGCACCCCCATGAATGCGGTAATCGGCATGCTTGAACTGGCGTTGATGCATGCCGACAAGGGGCATGTGGATCGCTCGACAATCGCAGTGGCCTACGAATCGGCCTCCGGCATGCTGGAGCTGATAGGCGACATCCTCGACATCGCACGCATCGAGTCGGGTCACCTGAGCCTGGCACCCGAACGGGTCAATCTCAGGGCGATCCTGCAATCGGTCATACGGGTGTTCGAAGGCGTGGCGCGACAGAAGAATCTCGCGCTGTCATTGCAGTTCGAACCGGCGGACGACAACCCGGATGTGCGGGTCGATCCCCTGCGGTTCAAGCAGGTGCTTTCGAACCTGATCAGCAATGCGCTCAAGTTCACCGAACAGGGCTGGGTCAAGGTCGAGGTCAGGCTGTCTCGATCCGCCCAGAGCGATACCCTGAAGATGCAACTGGAGGTCAGCGACAGCGGCATCGGCATCAGCCCCGCCGACCTGCAACGTCTGTTCGAACCTTTTGCCCAGGCTGACAACAGCGGTCGGATGGCCCGGAAGGGAGCCGGGCTGGGGCTGGTGATCAGTCGCAACCTGTGCCGGATGATGGGCGGCAGCCTGCAGTTGAACAGCCAGCCGGGCACCGGCACCCAGGTCCGGGTCAGCCTGGAATTGCCCGTCCTGCCCACGGTAGCGGCTGACACGCCGCCTGAGCCGATGATCGAAACCGCCACGACCGCCCTGAACGTTCTGGTGGTGGACGACCATGCGGCCAATCGCTTGTTGATGTCGCAACAACTGGACTATCTCGGCCATCACTGTCATGTCGCCCATGACGGTGCCGAAGGGCTCGAGGCCTGGTTGGAAGGGAACTTCGACCTGGTCATTGCCGATTGCAACATGCCCATCATGAACGGTTACGAACTTGCCAGGGCGATTCGCCGGCACGAGTCCGAACAGCAATTGCCGCCCTGCACCATTCTGGGCTTCACCGCCAATGCACAACCTGAGGAAAAACAGCGCTGCCAGGCCGCGGGAATGGACGACTGCCTGTTCAAGCCGATCAGCCTGAGCGCCCTGAGCCAGTGGATGAACGCCATCAAGCCCACCAGTCGCTCAAACGTTTTCAACGTACAGAACCTGCACGCATTGACCGGCGGCAATCCCTTGTACACCCAGCGCTTGCTGGAAGAACTGCTCAGCAGCAACCGCTCGGACCGCCAGGCACTGCTCGATACCGCCCGGGGCGGGAACCGGCAGGCACTGACCGAAGCGGCGCACAAGATAAAAGGCGCCGCCCGGATCGTGCAGTCGCCCTTGCTGATCCAGCGATGCGAGGCGCTGGAGCAGGCCTGCCATGAAGCACAGGCACGTTATCGGATTGACGAATGCATCGGTGCCCTCGAACACGCCATGACAGAACTGGAACGGGTCCTGGAAACGGAGATCACCAAGGCAAAATAAACCGGTGTTTACTATGCTGTGCGCTTGGCAGTGCGTACCAGGGGCGTTCTCAATGGTGTTCCCCTTCGCGCCTTGCCTGGCCCGCTTCAATGCACAACGCGGTGCAACAACCATTGAGAACGCCTGACCCCTGGAGTGACTGCAATGCCCAGCGCACCGCGTCCGGAACAACGCCGGTTTCCCCTGCACGTCCACATCAGCGTGATGTTTACTCTGCTTCTGCTGCTGACCGGAGTGGTGCTGGGTGTCTTCAACTACCGACAGACGACGCAGATCATCCTCTCCAGTAGTGAAAAACTGTTCAACCGGATCGAACAGGATGTGCGCCTGGACCTGTACGACACCTACGAACCGATCCGCCATGTGTTGAGCCTGCTGGCCGACTATCCGGCGACACAGGCTGCCAACCTGGGTGAACGCCTGGCCTTGCTCGGACCCTTCAGCCAGGCGCTGCGAGACAACCCTGACCTGGCGTCGTTGTACCTGGGTGACAGCCAGGGAGATTTCCTGATGGTCCGGCCGCTGCGCACCGAGGCACTGAAGACCGCCCTGAAAGCGCCCGCCAACGCGTTTTATCAGGTGTGGGCCGTGGAGCGCGCAACCCCTGAAGGTCCGGTGCGCTCCCAGTCCTTGTTCTACGACCAGTCGCTGGTGCTCATCAGCCGCCAGGACAACCCCGACGACGGCTTCGATCCCCGCAGCCGAAGCTGGTTTCGCAGTGCGCTGGAGACGGCCGACCAGATCACCACCGAGCCCTACGTGTTCTTCTCCACCCACGACATCGGCACCACCCTCGCCCGGCGAAGCGGCGACCAGGCGGTCATCGGTGCCGACCTGACCCTCGCGGCCCTGTCCCAGACCCTCGCCAAGCACAAGGTCACCCCCGGCACCGAGATCGTGCTGCTCGACCCCCAAGGCAATGCGGTGGGCTACCCCGACAGCAACCGGCTGCTCACCGATACCCGCTCGGCACGCCTGATCAAGGCCCGCGACCTCAATCCGGCCATCGCCGCCGCGCTGGACGGGAGCGCTGAGGCCTCACGCCTGGAGGCCGCTGGACGTCGATGGATCGTTTCCCGCAGCCACATGCAGGAAGGCGGTCCCCAGGGCCTGGAACTGGCGCTGCTGGTCCCGGAAGATGAACTGCTGGCCGACGCCTATCGCATGCGCTGGCAAGGCGCGCTGATTACCCTCGCCACTCTGCTGCTGTGCGTGCCCCTGGGTTGGCTGACCTCCCGGATCCTGGTCAAGCCTCTGGACGCGCTGGTGCAAGAAGCCGATGCCATTCGCAGCTTCGACTTCCATTACCCGGTATCCCGCCGTTCGCTGGTGCTGGAGGTCGATCAACTGAGCCTGTCGATGGCCCGAATGAAAGAGACCCTGGCAAGCTTCTTCGAAATCACCGCCAGCCTGCGTGCCGAAACCCGCTTCGCGCCATTGCTGCAACGGGTCCTGTTCGAGACCGTGAAAATCGGCCAGGCCCAGGCCGGCCTGATCTACCTGCGCGAGAACGACAGCGATCAGATCAAACCCTATGGGTTGGTGATCGAGCAGACCCCGCAGGACCTGAGCACCTTCATGTTGCGAGGCCATGGGCTGACCGGCAACGACAACCCCCCGTGGCTCCAGCAACTGGCTGCCTCGGATAACCTCGTCACCTCCCTGGGTTTCGAACAGGCGGGTGACCTGCAAGGCGTCCTGCGGGCATTGGACTCCCCACGCGTCCACCTGATCGGCATCCACCTGCGTAACCGTCACCGGGAAACCGTGGGCATCCTGGTGCTATTGATCACCGACAGCGGCACCGAAGCCGACCTGGAAAAACTGCAACCGGACCGTATCGCGTTCCTGCAAGCCGTGTCCGGTGCCGCCACCATGAGCATCGAAAGCCAGCGCCTGCAAGCCAGGCAAAAGCAATTGCTGGACTCGTTCATTCAATTGCTGGCCGGTGCAATCGATGCCAAGAGCCCTTATACCGGCGGGCATTGCCAGCGGGTGCCGGCCCTGACACTGATGCTCGCCCAAGCCGCCGCCACCAGCCAGGCACCCGCGTTCAAGACCTACCAACCGACCGAAGATGAGTGGGAGGCGCTGCACATCGCCGCCTGGTTGCATGATTGCGGAAAAGTCACCACCCCCGAGTACGTGGTGGACAAAGCCACCAAGCTGGAAACCCTGAACGACCGCCTCCATGAAATCCGCACCCGTTTCGAGGTGCTGAAGCGCGACGCCTGGGTCGATTACTGGCAGGCCATGGCGATGGGCGGCGAGCCGTCCGCCCTGGCGCAGTTACGCGATACCACACTGGCTGGCCTGGACGATGACTTTGCCTTTGTCGCCCGCTGCAACCTGGGCTCCGAAGCCATGGCCGACACCGATCTGCAACGCCTGCGACGCATCGCCCAACGTCCGTGGACCCGCACCCTCGATGATCGCCTGGGGGTTTCCTGGGAGGAAAACCAGCGCCAGGCGCGCACGCCCAGGCCAACGCTTCCGGTCACCGAACCGTTGCTGGCCGACAAGCCCGAGCACCTGTTCGAGCGCCACGCTGGCGAATTGATCCCGACAGACAACCCGTGGGGCTTCCAACTGGATGTCCCGCAATGGAAATACAACCGCGGCGAACTCTACAACCTCGGCATCGCGCGGGGCACGCTGACCCGTGAGGAGCGTTACGTGATCAATCACCACATGGTGCAGACGATCCTGATGCTCAGCCAGTTGCCCTTCCCCAGCCATCTGGACAATGTGGCGGAAATCGCCGGCGGTCATCATGAGAAAATGGACGGCACCGGCTACCCCAAGCGGCTCAAGCGCGAGCAGATGAGCCTGCCGGCGCGCATGATGGCGATTGCGGACATTTTCGAAGCACTGACCGCGGCCGACCGTCCCTACAAGAAAGCCAAGAAATTGAGCGAAGCCCTGGGCATCATGGCCACCATGTGCCGCGAGGCCCACATCGACCCAGAGCTGTTCGGGCTGTTCATCGATGAACAGATCTACCTGAGCTACGCCAACCAGTTTCTCGATCCGCGCCAGATCGATGACGTCGACACGGACAGCCTGTTGGCCCAGGCGGGACTCAAGTCATGAGCCCTGTTCTGGCAGCAGCTCCTGTTTCAGCAATCGGTCAGGCGCAGGAAAATCTGCGCCAGTTGCTCGATGCCTGCCTGGTCATGTTCGCTGAAGCGCGCCAGTTTCGGGCTGTCGAGATCAAGCACGCCGATCAGGCACCCGTCCTTGACCAGCGGCACTACCAGCTCGCTGTTCGACGCGCTGTCGCAGGCAATGTGGCCGGGGAAAGCATGGACGTCCTCGACACGCTGGGTCTGGCCGGTGGCCGCCGCCGTACCGCAGACACCACGCCCGAAAGGAATCCGCACACAGGCGATCTGACCCTGGAACGGGCCCAGCACCAGTTCTTCGTTGCGATTGAGGTAGAAGCCGGCCCAGTTCAGGTCGTCCAACTGACTGAACAGGAACGCCGAGAACTGCGCAGCGTTGGCAATGAAATCGCGTTCATCCGCCAACAGGGACTCCAGCTGTGCCGATAGCAAGCCGTAGCCGTCGAGGCCCTTGCCCGTGCTCTTCAAATCGATCATGCCTTGTGCTCCAGGAGTTTCAGGCCCACCCAATAACGGGCAAACTGATAGGCACAACGGCCGTTGCGGTTGCCGCGCCCGGTGGCCCAGCGTACCGCCAGCACGTCCAGCGCTTCGTCACGCTGCCAGGCGAGCCCGGCCTTCGCCGCCAGCTCACCGATCCAGTGTTCCACCACGTCGAGGAAATGCTCCTGGGTAAACGGATAGAACGACAGCCACAACCCGAAACGGTCGGACAACGCGATCTTGTCTTCCACGGCTTCGCTGGGGTGAAGCTCGCCGTCGACCCGTTTCCAGTTCTCGTTGTCGCTTTCCTTTTCCGGCACCAGGTGACGGCGGTTGGAGGTGGCGTACAACAACACATTGTCCGGCGCCTGTTCGAGGGAACCGTCCAGCACGCTTTTAAGCACGCGGTAATCGCCTTCGCCGGATTCGAACGACAAGTCATCGCAGAACAACACGAAGCGCTGGGGCAGCCTGGCGATCTGCTCGACCACCCGGGGCAGGTCGGCGAGGTGATCGCGCTCGATCTCGATCAACCGCAGGCCATCTCCGGCATGCTCGGCCAGCAAGGCGCGCACCAGGGACGATTTGCCTGTGCCCCGCGAGCCCCAGAGCAACGCATGGTTGGCGGGCATGCCGTCGATGAACTGCCGGGTGTTGCGACCCAGTTGTTCGACCTGGCGATCAACGCCGATCAGGTCCGACAGGCGCATGTCGAGGCTGACCTGCAACGGCAGCAGGTAGCCGCTGCGGCCGTCGCGCTGCCAGCGGGCAGCCAGGGTCACGGTCCAGTCGATGGCGGGCCGGGGAGCGGGCAACAAGGGCTCGATGCGAGCCAGCACGGCATCGGCGCGCTCAAGAAAAGCATTCAATCGGGCGTCCACGTCTTCTCCTCGGACAAATTCACAGTAATGATGGCGCTGCTGCGCCGATACGCCGTTCTCAAGGACGGGTTCATCCCATCCAGCACACACCGGTCGCACCGGTATCCAGAGATGATCAGCTATGCTTGACCGGCGAAGGGAAACGTAAGTGGTTCACCATTCCATGGACATCAGATTCACCCAACGGCTGTCATACAAGCAGGCTCGACTGACCGTCCTGGTGGGTTTCGTGCTGGGCACCTTACTGAGCCTGGTGCAGATAGGCATCGATTATGCCAGCGAAGACGCGTCGATCAACCGCGAGATCCTGTCGCTGCTGGAAATCAGCCACAACCCGGCCTCGCGCATTGCCTACAACATCGACGCCGAACTGGCCCAGGAACTGGCCCTGGGCCTGTTGCGCTCGCCTGCCATCATCGGCGCCGAGCTGATCGACAACAACAATACCGTGCTGGCCAATGTCAAACGACCCGAGCTGCAGAACAGTTACCGTTTCATCAGCGATTTTCTGTTCGGCGCCCAGCGCCGGTTCGAAGACCGGCTCTACCTGGACCATCTGCCCAACGAATCCCTGGGCGTGCTGCGACTGGACGTCGACACTTATGCGTTCGGCAGTCGCTTTCTGCGCCGGGCCGAGATCACCTTGCTCAACGGGTTCGCCCGCAGCCTGATCCTGACCGGCCTGTTGCTGGCACTGTTCTACGTGATGCTGACCAAACCCCTGGTACGGGTCATCCGCGAACTGAGCAGCCGCGACCCGGGCAGCAACGAACAGAGCAGCCTGGAATGCCCCACCGGCCACCAGTACGACGAAATCGGCGTACTGGTGTCGGTCGCCAACCAGCAGTTCGAAAATGTCTCCACCGAAATCCAGCAACGGCGCATGGCGGAAAATCGCCTCACCGAATACCTGGCGCAACTGGAAAACATCGTTTCGGCACGCACCGCCGAACTCAAGGCCATCAATACTCGCCTCAGCCAGTCCAACGAGGAACTGGAAGTGGCCAGGCGCACCGCCCTGGACATGGCCGAAGCGCGCTCCGCGTTCCTGGCCAGCATGAGCCACGAAATCCGCACACCGCTGAACGGCTTGCTGGGCATGATCGCCCTGTCCCTGGACGGCCCCCTGACCGCCGAACAGCAGCAACAACTATCGATCGCCCATGACTCCGGCAAAGTGTTGGTCGAGCTGCTCAACGACATTCTCGACCTGTCGAAATTCGACGCCGGCCAACTGGAACTCGAACGCATCCCGTTCGATCTCGGATCCCTGATCGAAGACACGGCCAACCTGCTGTCACAGAACGCCGCCCCTAGCGTCGAATTGGCCTGCCTGATTGATCCGCAGTTTCCGGCGCAAGTGCTCGGCGACCCGACCCGGGTGCGCCAGATCGTCAGCAACCTGCTGTCCAATGCCCTCAAGTTCACTCGCTTCGGCCGGGTCGATGTGCGGTTGAGCGCCTATGAAGGCGGAGTGCGGATCGAGGTCTGCGATACCGGCATCGGCATTCCCCAGGACGCCCAGGCGAGAATCTTCCAGCCGTTCACCCAGGCTGGCGCCGGCATTACCCGTCAGTTCGGTGGCACCGGACTGGGCCTGGCACTGACCAATAACCTCTGCGAAGCCATGCAGGGCCGGTTGACGATCAGTTCCGAAGCCGGTTTCGGCAGCCAGTTCTGCGCCGACCTGCCCCTGCCCTGCCATACCCCCGCGGCAACGGTCGAGCCCCTGCGCGGCAATATCGTCGCCATCACCGCCAGCAATAGCGGGCTGGCCGAGCTGCTCGACATGATGTTGCCCCATTGGGGGCTGGACTACCTGAGACGTTCGGTGGATGACAGGTTGCTGGGGCTCACCCCTGATGTCCTGATTACCGACTGCCCTGAATGCCTGTTCAACCTGCGACCCACCTTCAACGCACCGATCCTGCTCGTGACCGCCTACGGCAGCTTCATGCCCAGCGAACAAGCCGCCGCCCTGGCCCCGCTGCTGCAACAGGCCCGGCCATTGGCGCGTCATGCGTTGTATCAGATCCTGCGTCGCGCCCTGCAAAGCGAGACGACCACCATCAATGACACGCAGATCGAAGCCCTGCCGCCGTCCAGGCGCGCGCGGGTGCTGCTGGTGGAGGACAACCCGGTCAACCAATTGGTCGCCAAGGGCATGCTGGTCAAGCTCGGCTGCGAAGTGACTGTTGCCGCCCATGGCGCAGAGGCCCTGGATCAACTGGAGCGGCGGACTTTCGACCTGGTGCTGATGGACTGCAACATGCCGGTGATGGACGGCTACGAAGCCAGCCGGCAGATTCGTCGCAGCGGTCGCTGGTCGGACCTGCCGATTGTCGCGCTGACAGCCAACGCCATGCCCGAGGAGCGGGAACGCTGTCGGGGCGCCGGCATGACGGACTACCTGTCCAAGCCATTCCGCCGCGAAGAACTGGCGGCGATGCTGGATCAGTGGGTGCCGACTACATCAGCGCTTTGATCTGCCCCAGCAGGTGATCAAGACCGTTACGCAGATCCCCCAGGCGGTCGAGGTCAATCCCGCTGTCGCACAGCAGGCGGGCCTTGAGCGGACCGACCTGCTCACGCAACGCCCGACCCGCCGGCGACAGGCTCAGGTGCACCTCCCGCTCATCCCGGACCGAACGCTGGCGCTGGACCAGCTCCAGTTGTTCCAGGCGCTTGAGCAGCGGCGTCAACGTGCCGGAATCCAGCAGCAACCGTTCGCCCAGGGCCTTGACCGTGGGTTGTTCCGGCGCGGTGTCCTGCCACTCCCACAACACCAGCATCACCAGGTACTGCGGGTAGGTCAGGCCGAGCTGGTCGAGCATCGGCTTGTAGCCCCGGATCACCGCCCGCGAAGCGGCGTACAGCTTGAAGCACAACTGGCTGTCGAGCTTCAGCGAATCGGCGGGCAGGTCATTCATTTGAGCAGGGCTTCGATCTCATGGGTCAGGTCCTGGGGTTTGGTGGTCGGGGCGAAACGCTTGACCACCTGACCGTCCTTGCCGACCAGGAACTTGGTGAAATTCCACTTGATGCCCTTGGACCCCAGCACGCCGGGCGCCCGCTGCTTGAGCTGGACAAACAGCGGATGGGCGTTGGCACCGTTGACGTCGATTTTCTTGAACAGCGGAAAACTCACGCCGAAGTTCAGCTCGCAGAACTCGGAAATCGCCCCTTCGTTGCCGGGCTCCTGCTTGCCGAACTGATTGCAGGGGAAGCCCAACACCACCAGGCCCTGGTCCTTGTAGGTCTGCCACAACTGCTCGAGGCCCTTGTACTGCGGGGTGAAGCCGCACTGACTGGCGGTGTTGACCACCAGCACGGCCTTGCCGGCGAAATCGGCCAGGGTCTTTTGCTCACCTTTGATGGTGGTGCAGGGAATGCTCAGCAGGTTGTCGCTCATGGCAAGGCTCCAAAGAAATGGGACTGACGTGCAAGATAGCGAGCAATTCAATTGTGTGCAATTTAATTATCCAGACACCTCCATAGGTCCTGACACAAACCTGTGGCGAGGGGATTTATCCCCGCTGGGTTGCGCAGCGACCCCAAGAAGGGATGCATCTGTCCCTTCAGGGGACGCCTATTGGGGCTGCTGCGCAGCCCAGCGGGGATAAATCCCCTCGCCACAGATCTACTCGCGTGGCACGAGATCCAGGCACACCGAATTGATGCAATAACGCAAGCCCGTGGGCGGCGGGCCGTCGGGGAATACGTGACCCAGGTGGGCATCGCATTTGGCGCAGACCACTTCGGTGCGGATCATGCCATGGCTGACGTCCCGGACTTCCACCACCGCGCTGCCCTCGATGGGCGCATAGAAACTCGGCCAGCCACAGCCGGAATCGAATTTGGTCTGCGAGTCGAACAGCGGTTCGTTGCAGCAGATGCAGTGGTATACACCGTCGGTCTTGGTGCCGTTGTATTTACCCGAGAATGGCCGTTCGGTGCCCTTCAACCGACAGACGTTGTACTGTTCCGGGTCGAGCATGGCGCGCCATTCCTCAAGGGTTTTCTCCAACTTTTCCATCGTCCCACCTCGGCAATTGAAAAAGCCCGATCCGACGCTTTTCCGCGGGTCGGGCGGCACGTATGATTGCGCCTCGTCAGCGCCAGTCTGGCAGTCGCGCCATGGGGATTCAAACGGATTGTGACGCCCATGCCGCGTCAGGCTCGCCACAGACGCAGGATCACCAGTACGGCCGTTCATACGCCGCCTGGATCGTTCATCTTCGGGAACACATCGCCATGCAGGTCAGCAAATCGAACAAGCTCGCCAACGTCTGCTACGACATTCGCGGCCCGGTGCTCAAGCACGCCAAACGCCTGGAAGAGGAAGGCCATCGCATCCTCAAGCTGAACATCGGCAACCCGGCGCCCTTTGGTTTCGAAGCGCCCGATGAAATCCTCCAGGACGTCATCCGCAACCTGCCGACCGCCCAGGGCTACAGCGACTCCAAGGGCCTGTTCAGCGCGCGCAAGGCCGTAATGCAGTACTACCAGCAGAAGCAGGTCGAAGGCGTCGGCATCGAAGACATCTACCTGGGCAACGGCGTGTCCGAACTGATCGTGATGTCCATGCAGGCCCTGCTCAACAACGGCGACGAAGTGCTGGTGCCGGCGCCGGACTACCCCCTGTGGACTGCCGCCGTGAGCCTCTCCGGCGGTAACCCGGTGCACTACCTGTGCGACGAACAGGCCAACTGGTTCCCGGACCTGGCGGACATCAAGGCCAAGATCACGCCGAACACCAAGGCGCTGGTCATCATCAACCCGAACAACCCGACCGGTGCGGTGTACTCCAAAGAGGTACTGCTGGGCATGCTCGAACTGGCCCGCCAGCACAACCTCGTGGTGTTTTCCGACGAGATCTACGACAAGATCCTGTACGACGATGCCGTGCACATCTGCACCGCGTCCCTGGCGCCGGACCTGCTGTGCCTGACCTTCAACGGCCTGTCCAAATCCTACCGGGTGGCGGGCTTCCGCTCCGGCTGGATTGCCATCTCCGGCCCCAAGCACCATGCCCAGAGCTACATCGAAGGCATCGACATGCTCGCCAACATGCGCCTGTGCGCCAACGTGCCGAGCCAGCACGCCATCCAGACGGCGCTCGGCGGCTACCAGAGCATCAATGACCTGGTCCTGCCGCAAGGCCGGTTGCTGGAACAGCGCAACCGTACCTGGGAACTGCTCAACGACATTCCCGGCGTCAGCTGCGTCAAGCCGATGGGTGCGCTGTATGCCTTCCCGCGGATCGACCCGAAGGTCTGCCCGATCCACAACGATGAGAAATTCGTACTGGACCTGTTGCTGTCGGAGAAACTGCTGATCGTCCAGGGCACGGCGTTCAACTGGCCGTGGCCGGACCATTTCCGCGTCGTGACCCTGCCACGGGTCGACGATCTGGAGCAGGCCATTGGCCGGATCGGCAACTTCCTCAAGTCCTACCGACAGTAAGCCGCGGCGCGCGAGGCGCCTCGCCTCGCGCGCTGTCTGATTCAGCAACATATCCGTTCCGTCGGCCCCAGCAGGCCCTCTACACTCAACCCTCAGCAGCGGACGGACGACGCGGCCCCACGTTCACGGGGCAAGGACAGCCTTCTGCGTTTTCCCAGTCAATTTCAGAAAAGTCTTTCATTCATTTGGGACGCTTGTAGGACACAGTTTGAAATAGTCGGTGAGTTGAATAGCCAGCGGCAGCACCTTATATACCCCGCATAACGCTACATCTTTAGCATGAGGAGATTGCTACCACCATGATGCGCATCCTGCTGTTTTTGGCCACTAACCTGGCGGTCGTGCTGATTGCCAGCATCACCCTGAGCCTCTTCGGCTTCAACGGGTTCATGGCGGCCAACGGGGTTGACCTCAACCTCAATCAGCTGCTGATCTTCTGTGCGGTGTTCGGCTTCGCCGGTTCCCTGTTCTCGCTGTTCATCTCCAAATGGATGGCGAAGATGAGCACCAGCACGCAGATCATCAGCCAGCCGCGCACTCGCCATGAACAATGGCTGCTGCAGACCGTCGAGCAGTTGTCCCGTGAAGCCGGTATCAAGATGCCGGAAGTCGGGATTTTCCCGGCCTATGAGGCCAACGCCTTCGCCACGGGCTGGAACAAGAACGACGCACTGGTTGCTGTCAGCCAGGGCCTGCTCGAACGGTTTTCCCCCGATGAAGTCAAGGCCGTGCTGGCCCACGAGATCGGCCACGTTGCCAATGGTGACATGGTGACCCTGGCGCTGATCCAGGGCGTGGTGAACACCTTCGTGATGTTCTTTGCCCGCATCATCGGCAACTTCGTCGACAAGGTGATCTTCAAGAACGAGGAAGGCCAGGGCATCGCCTACTACGTGGCGACCATCTTCGCCGAACTGGTACTGGGCTTCCTCGCCAGCGCCATTGTCATGTGGTTCTCGCGCAAACGCGAATTCCGCGCCGACGACGCCGGCGCACGCCTGGCCGGCACCAGCGCCATGATCGGTGCCCTGCAACGCCTGCGTGCCGAGCAAGGTTTGCCGGTACACATGCCCGACACCCTGAATGCCTTTGGCATCAACGGTGGCATCAAGCAGGGCCTGGCTCGCATGTTCATGAGCCACCCGCCGCTGGAAGAGCGTATCGACGCACTGCGTCGCCGCGGCTGATCGATGATGCGATGATCGTTCCCACGCTCTGCGTGGGAACGCAGCCTGGGACGCTCCGCGTCCCTAAAGGCCGAACGCGGAGCGTCCGTTGAGGCATTCCCACGCAGAGCGTGGGAACGATCACCCGCTACTCAGCGATTGGAAATCCGATAAACCCGCTCATCCAGCCTGGTCACCCCAGCCTGCAAAAACTTCCAGCTTTCCCCCAGCACGTCCTGCTCCTGTACGACTTCCAGCTTCCAGTTGTTCCCCAGCAGCCGCTGCACTTCATCATCACCTACGGAAAATGGCGGGCCGGGCATTTCAGCCTGATTGTACTCAAGGGTAATCAGCAACCCGACGCAGCTTGGCAGGATGTTCTGCAGATGCGCCATGTACCGCTCACGCATCTGCCCAGGCAATGCAATCAACGCTGCCCGATCGTAAAGCGCCACGCAATCGACCAGGTCATCCGGGCCCAAGGCAAAAAAATCACCGCAACGGATTTCGATGTCGCCAGCACGGAAGACCTTGAAAGCCCCCTCCTCGCTCACGCTTGGCTTCAACTGATGCTCGTCGAAAAAATCGGTGATGGCCTTTTCCGACAGCTCTACCCCCAATACCGAATGCCCTTGATGAGCGAGCCACAGCAGATCCAGGGTCTTGCCGCACAACGGCACCAGCACCCGGCTGCCCTGCGCCAATCCCATTTGCGGCCAGAAACGTTGCAGGTAAGGGTTCACGTCCGGCGAATGAAAACCGATCTGATTGGTTGACCAGCGCTTATGCCAAAACTCGGGTTCCATGACTCGCTCCAAAAATTCGATCAAAACAGGTTAAAACTTATATTAGATTCAGATCATTGACCTGACGGAAGATGACTCCATCTTAACGTTCAGGAGCTCGTCCATGCTGCCCAGCCTGTTTATCTCCCACGGCTCACCGATGCTCGCCCTCGAGCCCGGCGACAGCGGCCCGGCGCTGGCTCGCCTGGCCGCGCAATTGCCCAAGCCGAAGGCCATCGTGATCGTGTCCGCTCACTGGGAAAGCAACGAGCTGTTGGTCAGCGCCAATCCGCAGCCACGCACCTGGCACGACTTTGGCGGCTTCCCACCGGCCCTGTACCAGGTGCAATATCCCGCCCCGGGGGAGCCGGAACTGGCAGCCCGGGTGGCAGACCTGCTCAATACCGCGCACCTGCCGGCGCGTCTCGATGCTCAGCGGCCATCCGACCACGGCGTCTGGGTGCCGTTATCCTTGATGTATCCCCAGGCCGACATCCCGGTGGTGCAGGTTTCCCTGCCCAGCGCACAAGGGCCGGCGTTGCAGACGCGGGTCGGCCAGGCGCTTGCGGGCCTGCGCCAGCAGGGCATCCTGTTGATCGGCTCCGGCAGCATCACCCACAACCTGCGCGACCTGGACTGGAACGCCGGCCCCGAGAGCGTCGAATCTTGGGCGAAGAGTTTTCGCGACTGGATCGTGGAGAAACTGACAGCCGACGACGAGGCCGCCCTGCATGATTACCGCCGCCAGGCACCCAATGCGGTGCGCAGCCATCCCAGCGACGAGCACCTGTTGCCGCTGTATTTCGCCCGGGGTGCCGGCGCCAGGTTCAGCGTGGCTCATGAGGGGTTTACGATGGGAACACTGGGGATGGACATCTACCGGTTCGATTGATCGATGGACCGAGTCGCTCCCTTCGCGAGCAGGCTCGCTTCCACATGGGATCTCTGTGGCCACCCCAAACCCTGTGGGAGCGAGCCTGCTCGCGAAAGGGGCAACATTACCAACCGACCGAACACCAAACGACAGGCATAAAAAATCCCCGAACCAGTCGGGGATTTTTCATGCTCGATCAATCAGCCCAAAGGCCGATCAATCTTCGCGGTAGCGACGCAGCTTGAGCTGCTTACCGGCTACGCGAGTGTCCTTGAGCTTGGTCAGCAGCTTCTCCAGACCATCTTCCGGCAGCTCCACCAGACTGAAGCTGTCACGCACCTGGATGCGACCGATGGCTTCACGGGCCAGACCACCCTCGTTGAGGATCGCGCCCAGCAGGTTCTTGGCGGCGATGCCGTCACGGGCACCCAGCGCGGTACGGCAACGGGCACGACCTTCGGCCAGCGGGATCGGCGCACGACGCTCACGGTCGCCACGGTCCGGACGGTCACCGCTACGCTCGGGACGATCGCCACGTGGCGCGCTGTTCGGCACCAGGGGACGTTCCTTCTCGATGGCAGCCAGGTTCAGCGCCTGACCATTGGTGGCCTTGCGCAGCAGGGCGGCGGCCAGGGCACGTGGGCTGCAACCGATGTCGGCAGTCAGGCGGTCGAGCAGATCACCGTGGGTCGATTCGGCATCAGCTACCAGCGGCGACAGGCTGTTGGTCAGTTTCTTGATGCGGGCATCGAGAACGGCCTGGGCGTCCGGCAGGCGAACTTCAGCCACCTTCTGCCCGGTCACACGCTCGATCACCTGCAGCATGCGGCGCTCACGCGGAGTCACCAACAACAGTGCGCGACCTTCGCGACCGGCACGACCGGTACGGCCGATGCGGTGAACGTAGGACTCCGGATCGTACGGCATGTCCACGTTGAACACGTGGGTGATACGCGGAACGTCCAGGCCACGGGCCGCAACGTCAGTCGCCACAACGATGTCCAGGCGGCCATCCTTGAGGGAGTCGATCACGCGCTCGCGCTGGTTCTGGGCAATGTCACCGTTCAGCGCAGCGGCTTTGTAGCCTTTGGCTTCCAGGGCGCTGGCCAGGTCCAGGGTCGCTTGCTTGGTGCGCACGAACATGATCAGGGCGTCGAAGTCTTCCACTTCCAGCAAGCTCAGGACCGCGGAGGTCTTCTGATCGGCGTGAACCAACAGGTGGGCCTGTTCGATCGCGGTGACGGTCTGGGTCTTGCTCTGGATCTTGACGTGTTTCGGGTCCTTCAGGTGACGCTCGGCGATCGCACGGATCGACTGCGGCAGGGTGGCCGAGAACAGGACGGTCTGGCGGGTTTCCGGCATGGCCTTGAAGATCACTTCCAGGTCATCCATGAAGCCCAGCTTGAGCATTTCGTCGGCTTCGTCGAGCACCAGGTGGTTCACGGTGGCGAGGACTTTTTCGTCGCGACGCAGGTGGTCGCACAGACGGCCCGGGGTTGCGACAACGATCTGTGCGCCATTACGGATGGCTTTCAATTGTGGGCCCATCGGCGCGCCGCCGTAGACAGCCACAACAGTCACGCCCGGCATTTGCTTGGCGTAGGTTTCGAAAGCAGTTGCAACTTGCAGCGCCAACTCACGGGTTGGGGCCAGGATCAGAGCTTGCGGCTCGCGCTTGGACGGATCAATGCGGTGCAGGATAGGCAAGGCGAACGCGGCGGTCTTACCCGTACCGGTTTGCGCCTGACCAATCATGTCGTGACCGGCGAGAATGATCGGGATCGACTGCTGCTGAATGGCCGAAGGCTCTTCATAGCCGGTAGCGACTACTGCAGCGACAATATTGGGATGAAGTTCAAGAGCGGCGAAGCCGCCGATTTCCTGGGTCATGGGTCTGCCTCTAAGTGCATCCGCAAAGACCCATGCTCCAAAGCTGCACATGCCGTGTTGAGACTCAAGAGTCGCCCTGGCAGCTTTGTCGGCGGGGATTTGCGAAAACGAATGAATGAAAAAGAACGTCGTGGAAGCATCCGTTGTGGGGACATGCAACCGAAGCTGGCTTCGAAAATTGCGCTACCTTGACGCGGCCCGTCTAAAGGCCGGCGCGCACTATACCGGAATTCGGCCCAAAAGGGAGCTTTTTTTACAGCGGCTAAACCGGTTCACCTATGTGGCGAGGGGATTTATCCCCGCTGGACTGCGAAGCAGGCCCATAGGGTTTTAAAGCCAACGCCTGCTTCGCAGCCGAGCGGGGATAAATCCCCTCGCCACAGGGTTCTCGGTTGTATCAGGTTGCCGGCCGGATCGCCTTGATCAACGGCAGCAACGAATAGCCCAGCCGTGGCGCCAACGCTTCGGCACGGGCGATCAGTCCTTCCATGTCCATCGCCTGCTCCAGGTCCGCCGGCACGATCAGGATCACGTTGCCCTCCTTCACCGGCAGTTCCCAGTAGTGCCGGTGGTACAGGCCACGCAGCAGCGCAGCGCCCAGGGGTTTGCCGTCGTCGGTGGCCCATTGGTTGATCACCAGCCAGCCACCCGGGTTCAGGCGCTTCTGGCAGTTTTCCAGGAACCCCCAGGCCAGGTGGCCGACGCCGGGACCGACGTCGGTGTAGAGGTCGACGAAGATCAGGTCCGCAGGCTCTGCGGTTTCCAACAACTCCAGGGCATCGCCAACGCGGATGTACAGCCGCGGATCGTCATCCAGCCCCAGGTACTCGATGGCCAGGCGCGGCACATCGGGGCGCAGTTCGATGGCCTCGACGTCTTCCAGCGGCAGGAATCTGAGACAGGCCTGGGTCAGCGTACCGGCGCCCAACCCCAGGAACAGCGCGCTTTCCGGCTGTTCGTGGCACAAAGCGCCAATCAGCATCGCGCGAGTGTAGTCATATTCGAGCCAGCTCGGATCGGCCGTGAACACGCAGCTCTGCTCGATGGCGTCGCCGAATTCGAGAAACCGGTAATCGGCCACTTCGAAGACCCGGATCATGCCGAACTCGTCGTGCACCTCGGCGAGCAGATGCTCGACGCGCTCCTCTGTCATTTCATCTCCTGATGGTTGCCGGGCGGGCTGCGGCAAAAGCGCGATTGTCGGCCAAGCGACGGGAACAGGTCACGCACTAATTTGCTGATAACTTTGCTGATAACATGGCCGTCCGAGCGTCAACCACCTAGAGATCACGATGAGCCAACCCTGGAGCCCTGACAGCTGGCGCGCCCTGCCGATCCAGCAACAACCCCGCTACCCCGATGCGGCGCACCTGCTGCAAGTCGAGCAGACCCTCGCCAGCTATCCGCCACTGGTGTTTGCCGGGGAAGCCCGGGAACTGCGCCGCCAGTTCGCCGAAGTCACCCAGGGCCGGGCCTTTTTGCTGCAGGGCGGCGATTGTGCCGAAAGCTTCGCGGAGTTCTCCGCAGCGAAGATCCGCGACACCTTCAAGGTGCTGTTGCAGATGGCAATCGTCATGACCTTTGCCGCCGGTTGCCCGGTGGTCAAGGTCGGGCGCATGGCCGGGCAGTTCGCCAAGCCGCGTTCGGCCAATGATGAAACCATCGACGGCGTCACCCTCCCGGCCTACCGGGGCGATATCGTCAACGGCATCGGCTTCGACGAGCAGAGCCGCGTGCCGGACCCGGAACGCCTGCTGCAGTCCTACCACCAGTCCACCGCCACATTGAACCTGCTGCGGGCCTTCGCCCAGGGCGGGTTTGCGGACCTGCACCAGGTGCACAAGTGGAACCTGGACTTCATCGCCAACTCGGCCCTGGCGGAAAAGTACAGCCACCTGGCCGACCGCATCGACGAAACCCTGGCATTCATGCGCGCCTGCGGCATGGACACCTCGCCACAACTGCGCGAAACCAGCTTCTTCACCGCCCACGAGGCATTGCTGCTCAATTACGAAGAAGCCTTCGTGCGCCGTGACAGCCTGACCAACGACTACTACGACTGCTCGGCCCACATGCTGTGGATCGGCGACCGTACCCGTCAGTTGGACGGTGCCCATGTCGAATTCCTGCGCGGCGTGAACAACCCGATCGGGGTCAAGGTCGGCCCGAGCATGAACCCTGACGACCTGATCCGCCTGATCGACGTGCTCAACCCGGACAACGACCCGGGCCGGCTGAACCTGATAGCGCGAATGGGCGCGAACAAGGTCGGCGATCACCTGCCGCAACTGCTGCGTGCCGTGCAACGCGAAGGCAAGCAGGTGCTGTGGAGTTCCGACCCCATGCATGGCAACACCATCAAGGCCAGCAGCGGCTACAAGACCCGGGATTTCGCGCAGATCCTCGGCGAAGTGAAGCAGTTCTTCCAGGTCCACGAAGCCGAAGGCACCTATGCCGGCGGCATCCACATCGAGATGACCGGACAGAACGTCACCGAATGCATCGGCGGTGCGCGGCCAATTACCGAGGATGGGCTGTCGGATCGTTACCATACCCATTGCGACCCGCGGATGAATGCCGATCAGTCATTGGAGTTGGCGTTTTTGATTGCCGAGACGTTGAAGCAGGTTCGGCGCTAGCTTCTTTCAGATCGCCATAGCGAGCAGGCTTGCTCCCACATTGACCGTGTTGTTCACAAATTTTGTGTTCACCGTAAATGACCTGTGGGAGCGAGCCTGCTCGCTATGGGGCCAGATCAGCCACCACCGATTACAGCCAGGCTCCCCGCCAACCGAGCCCCACCCACCCGCCGACAATTCAACTGAACCCGCTCCAACCCCAACCAGTCGGCCATGCGCCGCAGGTTCAGCGCCAAGGCGCGCATCCCCTCCTCGTCCAACCCCGGCTCCTGCTCATGCACGGCATGCACCGCCAACCGGCCCTGGGCCCTTTCTGCCCGGAGGTCCACCCGAGCGGCAATGCGTTCGTTGTGCAGGAACGGCAGCACGTAATAGCCATACACCCGCTTGTGGGCCGGGGTGTAGATTTCCAGTCGATAATGGAAGTCGAACAGCCGCTCGGTACGATTGCGTTCCCAGACCAGCGAATCGAACGGCGAGAGCAAGGCGCTGGCTGTCACGTTGCGGGGAATTTTCGCCTCCGGCAGACACCAGGCCGGTTGCTTCCAGCCTTGCACCTCGCAGCGCAACAGCTCACCGGTTTCCTCCAGCTCGGCCAGACGCCCACGGCTGTCGGCCGGACCCAGGCGAAAGTAGTCGCGCAGATCTTTCTCGGTGCCTACGCCCAACGCCTCGGCGGCATGCAACAACAGGGCGCGCTGGGCCTGGGCCTCGTCCGGAACCGGTTGCTCCAGGACCGAGGCCGGAAGCACCCGCTCCGGCAAGTCGTAGAGCCGCTCGAAGCCGCGCCGCCCCGCCACCGTGACTTCGCCCGCGGCGAACAACCACTCCAGCGCGTGCTTCTCGGCACTCCAGTCCCACCAGGGGCCGGCCTTTTCCGCGCGGGTGGATAAACTGCCAGCGCCCACGGCGCCCTGTTCCCGGACCGCCGTCAGGACACGGTGGATGACATCCTGCCGCTCATGACCAAACCGTGCCAATTGTTGATAGATGCCTTCGCCACGGGCCGCACGAGCCATGCGCCAGCGCATCAGCGGATACATCGACAGGGGCAACAACGATGCTTCGTGACCCCAGTATTCGAACAACGTGCGACGTCGCCCCTGGCTCCAGGCGGCTTGATCAAGCAGTTCGGGGTTGTAGTGGCCGAGGCGGGAAAACAGCGGGAGATAATGCGAACGGACCAACGCATTGACCGAATCGATCTGCAAGACGCCGAGGCGTTCGATCAGGCGGTTGAGACGCGCGGGTTGCACCGAAGCCGGCGGCAGCCGCCCATTGAATCCCTGGGCGGCCAACGCCAGACGCCGGGCCTGTTTGAGGGTAAAGGATACAGTCGCGGGCATGGAGATCTCCTTCTCTGCTCGCAACCTACCTCACCAGTGGTCGATTTGTGTAGGGAGGGATGGTTCATTTGTGCATTGGGTCATCCCAGAATGGCCGAACCACTTCCTGCTCTACATCTGCACGGCTGACGCCGATGTCCTTGAGCGCCTCGTCGCTCAGACCGGCGAGCAGTTCGCGCTCGTGGTGCAATTCATACCAGCGACTAAACTTGTGCAGCAGATCGCTGAGGGAAAAATGGAATGAATGTCTATCTAGCGATACGTATCCTTTCTGACCTTTCATCGTGATGTCCTCCGTTGGGGGTGGTTCAAGTCTCGCCCCAAGGCTAAGATCAATCCAACGAATGTTTCTTATGCAATACATCTCGGAGATTGATCAATTGTCGAGTTACCCGAGCATCGATACGGAAGTGCTGCGGACCTTCGTCGCCATCGCCGACCAGGGCGGTTTTACCCGCGCCGGCGAACTGGTCAACCGCACCCAGTCCGCTGTCAGCATGCAGATGAAGCGCCTCGAAGAAGATGTATTGCAGCGACGGTTGTTCGAGCGTGACGGGCGCCAGGTCAAACTCACCGCCGAAGGCCAGGTGCTGCTGGGTTACGCCCGGCGCATCCTCAAGCTGCACAGCGAGGTGTTCAATACCCTGCGTGAACCGCATATGGTCGGCACCGTGCGCATCGGCACGCCGGATGACTACGTGATGCGCTTTTTGCCCGGCATCCTGCAGCGCTTCGCCCAGTTCTATCCGCTGATCGAAATTGAGCTGCACTGCGAATCGTCCAAGCAGTTGCTGCTGCGCCAGGACCTGGACCTGTCCATCGTCACCCGTAAACCGGGGGATGAGATCGGCCAGTTATTGCGCAAGGAACGCTTTGTCTGGGCCGAGGCGGCGTGTTTCAACGCCCACGAGAAAACGCCACTGCCGCTGGCGATGTTCAATAGCGATTGTTTCTGCCGGCAATGGGCCTGCAATGCGCTGGATGCCATGGGCCGCGAATATCGCGTGGCCTACAACAGCTCCAGCCTGTCGGCACTGATGGCGGTAGTGGGCGCGGGACTGGCAATCACCGCGCAACTGGAAAGCCTGCTGACACCGGACATGCGCGTGCTTGGCGAGGCCGAAAACCTGCCGGAACTGCCCGAGGCCAGCATCATGCTGATCCGCAACCTGCACAATCCGTCGCCCATCACCGAGTGCCTGGCCGAGCACATCGTCGAAGGCTTCAAACTTTAAAGGCGAGCAGCACCGCACACAGCACCAGGAAACCACAGAACAGGCCGCGCAATAGTCGCTCCGGCATGGCGTGGGCGACTTTCACTCCCCAACTGATGCTCAGCAAACCACCCACGGCCAGCGGCAGGCCAATCCACCAGTCCACTTGATGGTGAAATGCATAGGTGGCGAGGGTCACGCCGGTACTGGGCAACGCCAACGACAGCGACAATCCCTGGGCGACCACCTGGGTGGTGCCGAACAGGCTCGTCAGAATCGGCGTCGCAACGACAGCGCCGCCGACACCGAACAGACCGCCCATGGTCCCGGATGCCGCCCCCAACACACCGAGCCATGGCCAACCATGGCGCATTTGCGCGGAAGCCGGTGCGGTCGCGGCGAACATGCGGATCAGGTTGTAGGCCGCCAGGGCGACCAGGAACGCGACGAAGCCGATTCGCATGCTTTCAGCGTCGACACCTACGGCCCAGATCGAGCCGAGCCAGGCAAAGCAGAAACCCATGGAAGCCAATGGCAGCACATGACGCAACTCGATGCGATTGCGCTGGTGGTAACGCCACAACGCGAGCATCACGTTGGGGACCACCATCACCAGGGCGGTCCCCTGAGCGATCTGCTGGTCAAGACCGAACCACACGCCCAATACCGGAATCGCGATCAGCCCACCACCGATACCGAACAATCCCCCCAAGGTGCCCAACGCAGCACCCAACACCAGATACAACGCCACTTCGATCACAGACGATTCCCCCTTCACCAAGGCGTCTATCCTACGCAGTCGGCGTCAGTGGGGGAACGTAACATCTGATCAGAACGTCAGAATTATCTGGCGCCTTAAAGGTTCGCCCGCTAGATTCGTCAGGATTATCGATTGAAGGTTTTGCCATGAGCCCCCAGCGCGACACCCCCGAACCCTGCGAAGCCCTGTTGCTCGACAATCAGGTCTGCTTCGCCCTGCATTCCACGTCGCTGATGATGACCAAGGTCTACAAGCCGTTGCTGCAAGCCCTGGGCCTGACCTATCCCCAGTACCTGGCGATGATGGTGTTGTGGGAAAAAGACGGTTTGACCGTCGGTGAAATCAGTACGCGTCTGCTCACCGACCCCGGCTCGCTGACGCCACTGCTCAAACGCCTGGAAGCCGAGGGCCTGCTGAGCCGCACCCGCAGCCGTGAAGATGAACGGGTGGTGATTGTCGAACTCACCGAGCAGGGCCGCGCCCTTCGGGAAAAAGCCCTCGATATTCCTCAATGCATCCTGGGTGCCAGCGGCCAGACCATGGAACAGCTGAAGAAGCTACAACTGGAACTGCAGGCACTGCGCAGCCACTTGCAGGACAGTCTGTAAACCCACCCCCCTCTTCAACTGACCCACCGCTATCGCGAGCAGGCTCGCTCCCACCCCTGATTTCGGCGAGACGCAAGATCACTGCGCCCCGCAGTCCCCCTGTGGGAGCGAGCCTGCTCGCGATGGCGTCGTTCCAGCCCCCTCCTTTCAAAAAATTTCATCCGATCAAACGGCTCTAGCTCAGGGCTTTCATGCCTGATGAGCTTCAAGAACAAGCAGCACATCAAAAAATTATCTTGCGCACAAAATATTAGCGAACTATATTCGCTTCACACCTACTTAGCGCGCAAACATTTAGCGCAATAACAACAACCCAGAAACGAGGCTCTCATCATGCAAACTCTCTACACCGCAATCGCAACCTCCACCGGCGGCCGTGATGGTCGTGCGATCTCCAGTGACAACATCCTCGACGTCAAACTCGCTACCCCGAAAGAACTCGGCGGTGCCGGCGGTGCGGCGACCAACCCGGAACAACTGTTTGCCGCCGGTTATTCGGCCTGCTTCATCGGCGCCTTGAAATTCGTCGCCGGCCAAAGCAAACGCAAGATCCCGGACGACGCCTCGATCACCGCCCATGTCGGCATCGGCCAGATTCCCGGCGGTTTCGGCCTCGACATCGACCTGCACATCAGCTTGCCCGGCCTGGACCAGAGCGACGCGCAAAGCCTGGTGGACGCGGCTCACCAAGTCTGCCCGTACTCCAACGCCACCCGCGGCAACGTTGATGTGCGCTTGCACGTAACCGTTTAACCCACCGACCCGGATCGAACCCAAGGAGATTTCCATGAACACATTCACCAAGGCCGTGACCGGCACCCTGCTCGCACTTGGCGTCAGCAACGCCTTCGCCGACGGCATCGTCGAGCACAACACCCAGGCGTTTCTCGATGCATTGAATGCCGGCACCGGCAAGCCTCTGGAACAACTGTCGCCGAAGGATGCCCGCGCGGTACTGGTCGGCGCCCAGGCCGGGGTGAAACTGACCTTGCCTAAAGCGGATGTCAGCGAGAAGACCATCCAGGTCGATGGCCAGTCGATCAGCCTGACCATCGTTCGCCCGGCCGGGGTCAAGGGTGAGTTGCCCGTGTTCATGTTCTTCCACGGCGGTGGCTGGGTCCTGGGAGACTTCCCGACCCACGAGCGTCTGGTGCGGGATCTGGTGGCGGGATCGGGGGCCGTGGCGGTGTTCGTCAACTACACGCCTTCACCCGAGGCGCATTACCCGGTGGCGATCAACCAGGCCTACGCCGCGACCAAATGGGTGGCCGAGCACGGCAAGCAGATCAATGTCGACGGCAAGCGCCTGGCCGTGGCGGGTAACAGCGTCGGCGGCAACATGGCGGCCGTCGTGGCCCTGATGGCCAAGGACAAGGGCACGCCGGCGATCCGCTTCCAGGCCCTGTTATGGCCGGTGACCGATGCGAGCTTCGAGACCGCGTCCTACAACCAATTCGCCGAGGGACACTTCCTCAGCAAGAACATGATGAAATGGTTCTGGGACAACTACACCACCGATGCCGGGCAGCGTAACGAGATCTATGCTTCGCCGCTGCGGGCCAGCACCGCACAGCTCAAGGGCCTGCCGCCTGCCCTGATACAGACCGCCGAGGCCGATGTACTGCGCGATGAAGGTGAAGCCTACGCCCGCAAACTGGATGCGGCCGGCGTGCCGGTCACGGCGGTACGCTACAACGGCATGATTCACGACTATGGTTTGCTCAACGTGGTCAGCCAGGTGCCGGCGGTGCGCTCGGCGATGTTGCAGGTGTCCGAAGAGCTGAAGCAGCACTTGAAATAAATTGTGCCGATGCATCCGGGTAACAGGATCCCGCGGAAATAAAAAAGCCCGACTCAATGGTCGGGCTTTTTTCATACACAAGACTTCGCTTACTTAGCGCGGCCTTTGTAGGAACCGCCTTCGCGGGTATCGATCTCGATCATGTCGCCGATCTCGATGAAGTCAGCAACCGACAGCTCGGTACCGTTCTTCAGCTTGGCAGGCTTCATCACCTTGCCGGAAGTGTCGCCGCGAGCGGAACCTTCGGTGTAGTCAACCTGACGCACGATGGTGGTCGGCAGCTCTACGGAAACCAGGCGGCCTTCGAAGAATACGGCTTCGCAGACGTCGGTCATGCCTTCTTCCACGAATGGCAGAACGCTTTCGATGTCTTCGGCGTTCAGCTCGTACATGGTGTAGTCAGTGGTGTCCATGAACGTGTAGGAATCGCCGCTGATGAAGGACAGAGTCGCTTCCTTGCGGTCGAGGATCACGTCGTCCAGTTTGTCGTCCGCACCGTAAACGGTTTCGGTCTTGTAACCGGTCAGCAGGTTCTTCAGCTTGGTCTTCATGATCGCGCTGTTACGACCCGACTTGGTGAATTCAGCTTTCTGAACCAGCCAAGGATCGTTGTCGATACGAATCACGGTACCGGGTTTGAGTTCTTTACCAGTTTTCATTGCGAATATCCGAATTTGGATGGGAGTGACAAAAATCTAGGCCGCGTATCATATCCAATTTCCATAAAACTTCACCAGCGCCGCGGCAAGATCGGGTCGCGAGGCCTGTTCCAGACACCACGAACGGGCATGTTCAGCCAGCGCCGGTTGCTGTTCGCAGGTGCTTTTCCAGTGTCCGGACATGTCCTGGCCGGCATTCCACGCCCGCCATAGACCGCTCATCGCTTTTTCCGCCGAATCTGGAAGGCCTTGGGTATAGAGCCTGAGGAATGCGTCGAGTTTTTCCAGATGAACGTCTTCTTCCTGCTGGTAGATATGCCAAAGGAAAGGTCGACCGGCCCATTGGGCGCGCACGAAGGAGTCTTCGCCCCGCACAGCATTGAAATCGCAGCACCAGAGCAACCGATCGTACTGATCCTGCCGGACGAACGGCAGCACCTGCACCGTCAAGGCACCGCGTCGATGCAACGCACCGACCTTGAGGTCGGCAACCCCGAGCCAACGCTCGACATCCCCCAGCACCCGCCCTTCGGGAACCAGCACATGGGACGATTGGGCATCGCCGGCCATCGTATCGAACCAGCTCGCCAGCCCGGCGTTTTCGTAGGCGAACAGCGAAATCAGCCGTGCATCCGGTGCCCGCTCGACGCCCAGCCCTTGCAGGAACGTCCGTTGCGCCGCGCTATCGTGTTGAAACTGCCGACGTCGCTCCAGCAATCCGGACTCACGCAGCAAGCCTCCAGTCCCCTCGCGGAAGCCGGGAAAGAAGAAATACTTCTGGACATGCTTGTATTTGACCGAGGGCAATCCGTGACAACCGATGACCCAGTCCTCGGCACTCAGGTAATCCAGGTTCATCCACAGTGGGGTGGTCTGGCGCGCCACCATCGCGTCCATGTAGGCGCCTGGCAACTGGCAGGCAAACGCGGCGATCACCACATCGGCGGCGTCGGCGCCCGGCCATTCCCTGGGCCAATGGCGTACATCCACGCCTTGTTGGCATTGCTCGGTCAGCGTGACGTCGATTTCCGGACACAACCGTTCGAAGGCGCGCAGGTCATCGACCCATAGCCGGACCGCGCATCGGTGCTCGGCCACCAATTGCCGGGCCAGGCGCCAGGTGACGCCGATGTCGCCAAAATTATCGACGACGGTGCAAAAAATATCCCAACGCACAGCCATTCCCGACTCCCTGTGGTAAAGGCCCGATTGTCCCGAATAAACCGATGATGCAGAAGAGCCGACGGCGATTAATCTTCATGCGACAATCACCGCCTACCCGTGCCCCTGCCAGGAAGCAGCCATGCCTGATCAGCCTCCCGCCCCGCGCCTTACAGCCTTGCAATTGACCGTCAGCATTGCCTTGGGGCTGTGGCTGGGTTTTCTCGCCATTGTGCTGACGGGCTGGCTGCTGTCGAAATTCGTCCTGGGTGAACAACTCGCTCCGGTGGCCGCCGCCGTGCACCAACTGGCGCAACCGCCGGCCGTGCAACCGCCTCCCGAACCGCAGAACCCCATGTTCGAGCAATACCAGCAGAACCTTCAGCGCAACGAGCAGCGACAGGCCCTCGACCAGGCGCGCAGCAATCCGCGCAATCAGTCCAACCCCAAGTGCCAGTTCTGGCTGGAACAGGACCGGAACGCGCCGAGCGAGAAGACCCGCGCCAACGTCCTGCAATTCTGCGATTGATCATGAATAAACAAACCGTCCACCAGTTGATCCTCGACAAGCTCAAGGTCGATCTCGACATCGCCGAACGCGCCGCGCAGACCGCCTACGAAACCGCGACCCACGAAGAAAACATCGCCGAGAACAAATACGACACCCTGGGCCTCGAAGCGTCCTACCTCGCCGCCGGGCAGGCCAGGCGCGTGGAAGAAATCCGCCAGGCCCTCGCCCTCTGCCAGAACCTGACCCTCAGGCCCTACGACGAGCAGCGCGGCATCCAGGTGGGAACCCTGATCGGGCTGGAGGATGAAGACGGGCGCCAGCAATGGCTGTTCCTGGGACCGGACGCAGCGGGGTTGAAAGTGTCGCTGGTGGGGCAACCGATCACGGTCATCACCCCCCGCTCGCCGCTGGGCCGTGGCTTGCTGGGCAAGTTCGAAGGGGATGAAGTGGAGATCGTCGTGGCGGGCGCCCGGCAACAGTTCGCTGTCACCGAGGCGATATAGCGAAGATCAGTGCACCGGCAACTCGACACCCTCGAACAGTTCTTCGAGTTCCTGCTTGTTGTGGCACTGGATGGCCTTGGCCATGACTTCCCGGGTCAGGTGCGGCGCGAACTTCTCGATGAAATCGCACATGAAACCCCGCAGGAAGGTGCCGCGACGGAAGCCGATCTTGGTCACGCTGGACTCGAACAACTCGCTGGCATCCAGCACCACCAGATCGCTGTCGAGTTTGGCATCGACAGCCATCTTCGCCACGATGCCCACGCCCAGGCCGAGGCGCACGTAGGTCTTGATCACGTCGGCGTCGGCGGCGGTGAACACCACTTTCGGCGTCAGCCCGCGATGGCTGAAGGCTTCATCGAGTTTCGAACGGCCGGTGAAGCCGAACACGTAGGTCACGATGGGGTATTCGGCCAGGGCTTCCAGGGTCAGCTTCGGCAGCTTGGTCAGCGGATGGCCCTGGGGCACGGCCACGCAACGGTTCCAGCGATAGCAGGGCATCATCACCAGGTCGCCGAACAGTTCGAGGGCTTCAGTGGCGATGGCAAAGTCCACCGTACCGTCAGCGGCCATTTCGGCAATCTGCATCGGCGAGCCCTGGTGCATGTGCAGCGCCACGTCCGGGTATTGCTTGATGAAGTTGCTGATCACCGGAGGCAGCGCATAACGCGCCTGGGTGTGGGTGGTGGCGATCGACAAGGTGCCTTTCTTCTCGTTGGAGAACTCCTGGGCGATCTGCTTGATACTTTCGACCTTGCGCAGGATCTCGCCGGCCGTGGTAATGATGCGCTCACCGGCCGGGGTCACGCGGGTCAGGTGCTTGCCGCTGCGGGCGAAGACTTCGACGCCCAGCTCGTCTTCCAATAGGCGGATCTGCTTGCTGATGCCAGGTTGCGACGTGTAGAGGCTTTGTGCGGTAGCGGAAACGTTGAGGTCGTGGTGCGCCACTTCCCAGATGTAGCGCAGTTGTTGAAGCTTCATATGTATCCCTCAAAGCAGTTGGACGCCACGGGCATCAGCGACGGTATATAACTATATGAATGGTCGTGACAATAAATCTAGAACTTTTTTATAAAAGGCCATCATTTGGCCTCAAGCTTCTCCCTGGCGCCGACGCTGCACCAGCGGCACCAGATAGACCGGCACCCGGGCCAACTGCAAAACCCGGGCGGCAGTCCTGCCCAGGGGCGTTTCACCGCTTGCCCCCTGGCAATGACTGCCAACGATCAGCAAATCGACAGAGAGTTTCGCCGCCTGTTCGAGAATGACCTGGGAAGGATCGCCCTGAAACACCCTGACCGACCTGATCAGCTTCAAATCCTGCTGCCCCTCCCCCAGCTCCTCGCGAAAGCTGTCGAGAACCCGCTGCTCGATATTGGCCATCACCGTATTCAGACCCTGGCGATGAAATTCGTTCAGCGCCTGCTCGTCGAGATAGCTTTGTAACACCGATTCGGCGAACAGCCCCATCGGTTCCACCGCATGCACCACATACAACTCGGCTTCAAACGTCCGTGCCAACGCCAAGGCATGCTGCATCACATAAGGGGCATAGAGCCCCAAGTCTGTGGCGTACAGCATCGAGCGAATCATGTGACCTCCTCGCGTGCCAGAATGGCGGAGATGGATTCAGCTTAGCAGTGCCTTGGGGAGTGCGACGGGCCTTGAAAAACCGGACGGTCAGGGCTTCACTTCGTTACTGATGCCATGGGGCACATGGCCGGTGGCGACCACTTCGCGAGCCAGTTCGCAATGGCCCGTCTGGTCGTCGAAAAACACGTCGGCAGCAAACGCTTCTAGGAACGCGGACTTGGTCAGGCCGCCGAGAAACAGCGATTCGTCCAGGCGGATGTCCCACTCGCGCAAGGTCCGGATGACCCGCTCGTGGGCCGGCGCCGAACGGGCGGTGACCAGCGCCGTGCGGATCGGGCAGGCATCCTCCGGGAACTCGCGTTGCAAGGCATTAAGCGCCGCCAGGAAGCCCTTGAATGGCCCGCCCCGCAATGGCTCGCGGGCGGACTGCCGTTCGCTGGCCTGGAACGCCTCGAGACCACCGGTCTGATAGATGCGCTCCGACTCATCGGAGAACAGCACCGCATCGCCATCGAAGGCAATGCGCAGCTCCTCACTGGCGGCGCGGCTGGCACCGCCCGACAGAATGGTGGCCGCGGCAAAGCCGGCGTCCAGGGCACTGCGTACATCTTCGGCGTGGGTGGACAGGAAAAGATCGCAGCCGAACGCCTTGAGATAAGGATAAGGGCTGCGCCCGCCGACGAACGCGGCGCGGGAGATCGCCAAGCCATAGTGATGGATCGAGTTGAACACCCGCAGGCCCGTGTCGGCGCTGTTGCGCGACACCAGGACCACCTCGACCCGGGCACGCCCCAGGTGCTCGTTGAGGCTCAGCAGTTTCTGTACAAGGGCGAACGCATCGCCGGGTTCGAGGACTTCGTCTTCATGCTCGATCTGGTACTGCCGATAGGCCTCGACGCCATTCGACAGGTACACCTTGTGGCTTTCACTCAGGTCGAACAGCGCCCGCGACGAAATCGCCAGCACCAGTTTGTCATCGATGTTGCTTGCCATGTCGCTCCCCCCCTTCGCCCGATCAGCGGTTGCGCCGATCCATGAACGCCAACGCCTGATACAAGGCTTCGATTTTCGGCAGCTCACACCCCGCCGCTTTCGCCGACGCCAAGGGCCGGCCATAGATCGCCTCCAGTTCCAGCGTGCGCTTGTGGGAATAATCGTGATGCATGCTCGGCCAGTAATCGGGCATCTTTTCGGTCATCGCGAACAAATATCCGGCGTAATCCGGTGCAATGTGATGGCCGCAAGCCTGGGCGCCGCGCACCACTTCGGCCATCAGTGCCTGGATCAGACCGCGGCTGTGATCGTCCGCCATCAGCGGCGTGGTGCTGGCCCCCAGCAGCACCGAAAGACCGTTGTAGGGCACGTTCCACACCAGTTTCTGCCAGCGCGCCTGTTGCAAGTCGGGCATCGCCTGGGAATCCACGCCGGCGGCACGGAACAGCCCTGCCGCCGCCTCGACCACTGCCATGCGCTCAGCCTGATCGCGGCAAGGGCCACTGTGATAACCGATGTTGACCGAACCAAGGGCCTGATGGGCGATGACGCCCGGGCCGACACGGTGCACGCAGATCAGGCACAAGCCGCCCAACAGATGCAGTGACTCAGGCAGCAAGGGCCGAAGCGCCTCTTCGACATCGAGGCCGTTCTGCAGCAGCAGGACCTTCGCACCGTCAGCCGCCGCCTGGACGATGGCCGGGGCCAGGTCGGCGTTGCTGGTGGTCTTGGCGCCAACCAGCAGCCAGTCGCAGGGCGGCATGTCCGCCGCGTTGCAATACGCCTGGACCGGGTCGAGGCTCAAGGGGCCGTGGACCGCACTATCGATACGCAAGCCGTTCTCGGCCACCGCGCCGAATTCGCTGCGCAATAAAAAGTGCACATCGAAGCCGGCGCGCGCCAGCATCACCCCGTAGAACCCGCCGATTGCCCCGGTACCGATCATCCCGATCCGCGGTTTTACGCCTGCCTGCATCTTTACGACTCCTCAGGTGGAACTGTCCGCCCCCATCATTACACAGCACCCTTGTGGTGAGGGAGCAGGCTCCCTTGCCACAATGTAAATCCAGACGGAGTCGAAGAACGACCCTGCAAGACTCACTTCCGGCGCTTTTCCCCAGCCAATAGGGGATTAAACCCCGTCCTGCCCATTGTCGAGCAGCCTCGTAACGCGATAAGGTTCGGCTCCCCGACGCGCTTAAATCCGCTGTGCACCGCCGCGCGGGGATCGCTGGCGGCCGGCACCCGTGACCTGACGAGTAACACGATGGCTGATTTACCGATCAATGACCTTAACGTCGCCTCCAACGAGACCCTCATCACGCCTGACCAGCTCAAGCGCGATATTCCCCTGAGCGACGCTGCCCTGCGCACCGTGACCAAGGGGCGGGAAGTCATTCGCAACATTCTCGACGGCACCGACCATCGCCTGTTCGTGGTCATCGGGCCCTGCTCGATCCATGACATCAAGGCTGCCCACGAATATGCCGAGCGCCTGAAAGTGCTGGCAGCGGAAGTCTCCGATACCTTGTATCTGGTCATGCGGGTGTATTTCGAGAAACCGCGGACCACCGTCGGCTGGAAAGGCCTGATCAACGACCCGTACCTGGACGACTCGTTCAAGATCCAGGATGGCTTGCACATCGGTCGCCAACTGCTGCTGGACCTGGCCGAAATGGGCCTGCCCACCGCGACCGAAGCCCTGGACCCGATCTCCCCGCAATACCTGCAGGACCTGATCAGCTGGTCGGCCATCGGCGCGCGCACCACCGAATCCCAGACCCACCGTGAGATGGCCTCCGGCCTGTCTTCGGCCGTGGGCTTCAAGAACGGCACCGACGGCGGCCTCACCGTCGCCATCAACGCCCTGCAATCGGTTTCCAGCCCTCACCGCTTCCTCGGCATCAACCAGGAAGGCGGCGTGTCGATCGTCACCACCAAGGGCAACGCCTACGGTCACGTGGTGCTGCGCGGTGGCAACGGCAAGCCGAACTACGACTCGGTCAGCGTCGCGCTATGTGAACAGGCGCTGAACAAGGCGAAGATCAAGCCGAACATCATGGTCGACTGCAGCCACGCCAACTCCAACAAGGACCCGGCACTGCAACCCCTGGTGATGGAGAACGTGGCCAACCAGATTCTGGAAGGCAACCAGTCGATTATCGGCCTGATGGTCGAGAGCCACCTGAACTGGGGCTGCCAGGCGATCCCGAAAGACCTTGCGGATTTGCAGTACGGCGTCTCCATCACCGACGCCTGCATCGACTGGAGTGCGACCGAGAACACCCTGCGCAGCATGCACGCCAAACTCAAGGACGTGCTGCCAAAGCGTCAGCGCAGTTGATCGACCGTTCCACCGCACCAAAAAAAACGCCGGGTTTTCGACCCGGCGTTTTTTATTGTGGAATCCGTTGCGTCAGAGCTTTGCCGCGTGCCGCTGGTGACGCTCCATATAGCGCTCCACGTAGGAGCAGGACGGGATCACCGTGTAGCCCATGTCTTCGGCGTACTGCAGCGCCTTTTCGGTCAGTGCTGCCGCAATCCCCCTGCCGCGCAGGGCGTTGGGCACGAACGTCCGATAGATATCCAGGGTCTGTTTACCCAGGTCCATATAGGTCAGATAGGCACGATGACCGTCCACAGTGGTCTCGAACTGATGACCAGCCTGGTCATGGTGGATGGACAACGCCTCGCTCATCACTACTCCTCGCGGGTCTGAATGCTGACCCCTACCTTACCGATGTTTTTCCGGCGAAGGAACATCTACGCCACCCCGTGCCTGTCCGGTCACCGAGCGCAAAAAACCAATCACTCAAACCCGAGCACGTCGTGAATAGTAGGCACCAATGACGCAAATGCTCAAGGTACACCTGTCATCGGAGGGCAGACCCGTCGGATTTAGCGATTTGAACGCTACCTTTGCGCTGAAGTCAGCGAAGGCGCAATAGCTGAACATCGCCAGTTGTTGAGTCTTGAGACGAGCGTGCGTAGTTAAAGTCACCTGCCCTACCAATAAAGATGCCCGGGACGCTGCGCAAAAAATGAACAAAAGTGTAGACGAATCAATAACCCGCGACTTTAGCGACCCCGGTAGAGTTCCTCTCGCCAGCGGAACTTTTCTGCACTGACGCGCTCCATTCAAGGGCTTGGCCCTGTATATTTTTTAAACAACAGCAAGAAAAGTTGCTTGAAAAAGAATCACCGCCTACAATTTTTTTGCTTCTTGCGCTACGTCAGTTTACTTACTACAAGTAATGGGTAGTATGTACGCCGGCTAACTCCTCACTCTGAGGAGACAGTCACTAAATAGAAAGTCCTTGAAGGGGAACACGATGAACAACGTTCTGAAATTCTCTGCTCTGGCCCTGGCCGCAGTTCTGGCTACCGGTTGCAGCAGCGCATCGAAAGAAACCGAAGCACGTCTGACTGCCACCGAAGACGCAGCAGCTCGCGCCCAAGCTCGTGCAGACGAAGCCTACCGTAAAGCTGATGAAGCTCTGGCTGCTGCTCAAAAAGCACAACAGACTGCTGACGAAGCTAACGAGCGTGCTCTGCGCATGCTGGAAAAAGCTAGCCGCAAGTAATAGTCCTTCGGGATTGTTATCGAGCCGACCCATTTTTTGGGTCGGCTTTTTTATTGCCCGGTGTTTTCCCCAGGCAATAAAAAACCCGCCGGCATCGCAAAACGCCGGCGGGTCGAAACAGGACCTTACTGCTGCAGGTCGATCGGTGCGCTCGAGACCATCGGCGCCGAAGCATTCGGAACAGCGATCTCTACCGGCAGGCCGTCTTCGGCGGCCACTACGTCACGCACCACATTCCAGTCCATGCGCAGGTTGCTGGTGATGTCTTCACGCTTGAGCATCGCGTTGATCACCGCGGTGTGCTTGTCCACCACCGATGGGTTGCCCTTGTCGTCCAGCGGTGTATGGGCTTCCAGGTAAACCTTGCCGCCGCTCAGGCCCAGCTTGTACGGATCGTTGATGATCCGCACCGACGTGCCCACCGGGACCATGCCGGCCATTTGCAGGACGTTGTTGTTGAACATCCGGAAGCAGCCGTGACTGGTGCGCATACCGATGCCGAATTTCTTGTTCGAACCATGGATCAGGTAACCCGGGGTGCCCAGGGTGAACTTGAAGGGGCCCAGCGGGTTATCCGGGCCGGCAGGCACTACATTCGGCAGCGGGTCGCCATCGGCGGCATGTTCGGCCTTGATCGAGGCCGGCGGGGTCCACGTCGGGTTAGGTGTCTTGGCGGTGATGGTCGTGTGGGCGATGGGCGAGCCCCAACCTTCACGGCCGATCCCCAGCGGGAAGGTGTAGACCACATTCTTGCCCTTGGGGAAGTAGTAGAGGCGGTACTCGGCAAGGTTGATCACGATGCCTTCGCGCGGGCCTGGCGGCAGGATGAAACGGGTCGGCAGTACAACCTCGGTGCCAGCGCCCGGCAACCAGGGGTCGACGCCCGGGTTGGCGGCGACCATCTCGCTGTAACCCAGGTCATAGGTCGTGCCCAGGTCGGCGAAGGTGTCTTCGTACTTGGCCTTGATTACCTGCACCTGGCCGACGATGTCTTCGCCCGGTGGTGGCAGAGGCAGCTCCAATGCGGCAACAGGGCCCGCCACACACAGGGCGGCAAGAGACAGGCAGCGGGCGACGGCAGGCAAGCGCAGCAACATCCGGGACATCCTTCGCAGATCGAACAGAGGGTATGAAAACGGCGATTGTACACCGCAGCCCGGTATTACGGGGAGAGCGGCGATGGGGCATCCGATACACTGCCGTCCACCAAAAAACCTGTGGGCGCGAGCCTGCTCGCGAAAGCGGTGGGTCAGCTTGCATCGATGTTGGATGTGCAGGCGTCATCGCGAGCAGGCTCGCTCCCACAGGGGGCATGTTTGAATCCTGGGGACTACAGCTCGAACCGCAGCTCCGGCCAGATCGGTGAGGTGCCGCGCTTCTGGGACTCGAGGATCGCCCGGCACAGCGAGCACAGGCGATGGTCCTGGAATATCCGGCGATCAACGCCAGACCAGCGCGGCTGGGCCGGCAGCAAGCTGCCGCAGAGCGTCCGGTCCGCCGAGCCGCCGAGTTCCAGTTGCCGGGTCACCAGATGCACCCGCACTTCCTGGCAGGCGAACAGGTCCAGCTGTTCGTCAGGCTCGATCAGTTGATAGGCAAACAGGGACCAGGCGGGACGCGGCATCGGGGGCTCCAGATCGGGGGCGCCACATTAGCCGAAAGACCGCCTGTAGAAAAGCGTCAAAGCAGCGGTTTCAGTGTCGGCCAGACATTTTCCAGCAACTTGCCCTGAGCCGCGACGGACGGGTGCAATCCGTCGCCCTGCATCATCCCCGGGACCCCACCGATGTCCTGGAGGAAAAACGGCACCAGCGGCACTTTTTTCTCATCGGCCAGGGTGCTGTAGACCTTGGCGAAAGCGTCGGTGTAGCGCCGACCGTAATTGGGTGGCAGTTGCATACCGAGCAGCAGCACCTTCGCACCGCTGGCGCGGGAGCTGTCGATCATCGCTGCAAGGTTTTGTTGCAATTGTGTTGGCGGCTGCCCGCGCAAGCCATCGTTGCCGCCCAACTCCAGGATCACCAGGTCCGGCTTATGGGCTGCAAGCAGCGCCGGCAGCCGCGCCTGGCCTCCCGCACTGGTGTCGCCGCTGATGGACGCATTGACCACTTTGTCGTCAAAACCCTCGGCCTTGAGCCGTTGTTCGAGCAATGACACCCAGCCTTGCCGGGTATCCAGGCCGAAAGCCGCGCTGATACTATCGCCAACGATCAGGACTGTACCCGCCGCTGCGTTCTGGGCCATGCACATCAAGGCCAGGCCGGCACTCAAAAACCACACACGCATCGGATTCTCCATGGGCTCAAGCATTCTCACCGCGAAGGACCTTAGCAAAGTGGTTCCCAGCGCGGAAGGTGAACTGACCATCCTGCACGAACTCAGCCTGGAACTGAACAAGGGCGACAGCCTGGCCATTGTCGGCGCGTCCGGTTCCGGCAAATCCACTCTCCTGGGCCTGCTGGCCGGCCTGGACCTGCCCAGCAACGGTGAAGTGACCCTTGCCGGACAGGCCCTCAGTGCGCTGGACGAAGACCAGCGGGCGCGGATCCGCGCCGAGCACGTCGGCTTCGTCTTCCAGTCGTTCCAACTGCTCGACAGCCTCAATGCGCTGGAAAACGTCATGCTGCCGCTGGAGCTGGACGGCCGAAAAGACGCCCGCGAACGCGCCACGGAACTGTTGCAACGGGTCGGCCTGGGCCAGCGCCTGACCCACTCGCCCCGCCAACTCTCTGGTGGCGAGCAGCAGCGCGTGGCGATTGCCCGCGCCTTCGCCGCCGAGCCCGACGTGCTGTTTGCCGACGAACCCACCGGCAACCTCGACAGCCACACCGGCGAGCGCATCAGCGATCTTTTGTTCGAACTGAACAAGGAAAGCGGCACGACCCTGGTGCTGGTCACCCATGACGAACGCCTGGCCCATCGTTGCCGGCGCCTGATCCGACTTGAAGCCGGCCAGATGGTCGCGCCCCTGGAGCCTTGATGGCACGCTTGCCGCTGTTGCGCCTGTTCAGTCTCGCTGTCCGTCAATTACTGCGCGACGCCCGCGCCGGCGAATTGCGAGTGTTGTTCTTCGCCTTGCTGGTGGCGGTGGCGGCAAGCACCGCCATCGGTTACTTCGGCGCCCGCCTCAATGGCGCGATGATGATGCGCGCCACCGAATTCCTCGGCGCGGACCTGCTGCTCGAAGGCAGCTCGCCTGCCCGTCCCGAACAGATCCGCAGCGGCACCGAGCTGGGCCTGGAGCATGCCCGTGTGGTGGAGTTCTCCAGCGTCGTCGCCACCGACAACGGCATCCAGCTTTCCAGCGTCAAGGCTGCCGATGACCTCTACCCGTTGCGCGGCGAGTTGAAAAGCGCCCCTTCCCCCTTCGCCCCGGAAGAAACCGGTGGACGACCGAACCCGGGCGAGGCGTGGGTCGAAGCCCGGCTGCTGACCGCCCTGGACCTGAAGATCGGCGATAGCATCGACGTCGGCAATACCACCTTGCGCCTGGTCCGGGTGCTGACCTATGAGCCGGATCGTGCCGGCAATTTCTACAGCCTCACGCCCCGGGTCATGATCAACCTCAAGGACCTGGAGGCCACCGGCGTGGTACAGCCCGGCAGCCGAGTCAGCTATCGTGACCTGTGGCGAGGCCCGGCGTCCGCCCTGCAAACCTATCGCGACCTGATCAAACCAGGCCTGGAAGCCAACCAGCGCCTGCAGGATGCCCGCGACGGCAACCGGCAGATCGGTGGCGCCCTGGGCAAGGCCGAGCGCTACCTGAACATGGCCAGCCTGGTGGCGGTGCTGCTGTCCGGCGTCGCGGTCGCCCTCTCCGCCAACCGTTTCGCCACCCGCCGTTTCGACGCCAGTGCGCTGCTGCGCTGCCTGGGCCTGTCACGTCGGGAAACCATGGCGCTGTTCAGCCTGCAATTGACGGTGCTGGGCCTGCTGGCGAGCCTCAGCGGCGCCCTGCTCGGTTGGATCGCCCAGTTGGGACTGTTCGCCCTGCTCCATGACCTGCTCCCCACCACCGTACCGCCCGGCGGCCTGCTGCCGGCCATCGCCGGGATCGGCACCGGGCTGGTGGCGCTGGCGGGGTTCGCCCTGCCACCCCTGGCCGCGTTAGGGCGGGTGCCGCCGTTGCGCGTATTGCGCCGGGACATGCTGCCCATCCCGTCCAGTACCTGGGCGGTCTATGGTGCCGCGCTGGGTGCCCTTGGCCTGATCATGTGGCGCCTGAGCCTGGACCTGGTGCTGACCTTCGCCCTGCTCGGCGGTGGCGTCGTTGCCGCGCTGGTACTCGGCGGCCTGCTGTTGCTGCTGCTTCAAAGCCTGCGCCGGATGCTCGCCCGCGCTTCCCTGCCCTCGCGACTGGGGCTCGGCCAATTGCTGCGCCATCCCCTGGCGGCGGCCGGCCAGGCATTGGCATTCGGCCTGATCCTGTTGTCCATGGCGTTGATCGCACTGTTGCGCGGTGAGTTGCTGGACACCTGGCAAAACCAACTGCCGAAAAATGCCCCGAACTACTTCGCCCTGAACATCCTGCCCAATGACAAGCAGGCCTTCACCGACAAGCTGTTGCAGTTGTCGGCACAATCGGCCCCGCTCTATCCCGTGGTGCCGGGGCGGCTCATCAGCATCAACGGCGAACCGGCCAAGGAGTTTGTCACCAAGGATTCGGCCGGGGACCGGGCACTGCAGCGCGACCTGAGCCTGACCTGGGCCGCGGACTTGCCGGAAGGAAACGTCGTCACGGCCGGGAACTGGTGGCCACAGCAACCACCGGACGATATACCGGGGGTTTCGGTGGAGGGCAAAGTGGCCGAAAACCTGCAGATCAAACTGGGCGACCGGCTGGTGTTCAGCGTGGGGGGCGTCAACCGCGAAGCGAAGGTCACCAGCCTGCGGGAGATCAATTGGGACAACTTCCAGCCCAACTTCTTCATGATCTTCCAACCCGGCACCCTGAAGGACCTGCCGGCCACCTACCTCACCAGCTTCTATCTGGCCGCCGGTCACGATCAGCAGATTGTCGACCTGTCCCGGGCCTTCCCGGCGGTGACGATCCTGCAGGTCGAAGCCTTGCTGCAGCAACTGCGCAGCATTCTGGCCCAGGTGACCCTGGCGGTGGAGTACGTGCTGCTGTTCGTGTTGGCGGCGGGCATGGCCGTGCTGTTCTCCGGCCTGCAGGCCACCCTGGATGAACGGATTCGTCAAGGCGCGCTGTTGCGGGCCCTGGGCGCCGAGCGGCCCTTGCTGGTGAAAGCCCGACGCATTGAATTCGGCCTGTTGGGTGCGGTCAGCGGGTTGCTGGCGGCCCTGGGTTCGGAACTGGTCAGCCTGGTGCTCTACCGTTACGCCTTCGACCTGCCCTGGCATCCGCATCCATGGCTGCTGATGCTGCCGTTGGCAGGCGCCTTGCTGATCGGCGCAGCGGGGGTGTTCGGCACCCGTCGGGCGCTCAACGCCAGCCCGCTGACAGTGTTGCGCGAGGGTTGATAGACTCCCGTCCTCACCACCACAAGAAGTTGCCATGAGCCGTTATCGCCCACCTCGCACCGCCGGCACCGCGCTGATCACCCCCGAGGGCGAGGCGCGGATGCGCGCCGAATTCCATGAGCTCTGGCATGTACGCCGCCCGCAAGTGACCCAGGCCGTCAGCGAAGCGGCGGCCCAGGGGGATCGCTCGGAAAATGCCGAATACACCTACGGCAAGAAAATGCTGCGTGAAATCGACAGCCGCGTCCGCTTCCTCACCAAGCGCCTGGAAGCACTCAAAGTTGTCAGTGACAAACCCAGCGACCCGAACAAGGTGTACTTCGGCGCCTGGGTCACGGTCGAGGATGAGGACGGCAATGAGGCCCGCTATCGCATCGTCGGGCCTGACGAGCTGGATTTGAAACAGAACCTGATCAGCATCGATTCGCCGCTGGCGCGAGCACTGATTGGCAAGGCCCTGGACGCTGAAGTCAGGGTGCAGACACCGACGGGCGAGAAACTGGTGTACATCGTGGATATCAGTTATCCATAAGCCGCCCGCCTGAAACATCCCAGCAAACTTGAATCTTTGACAAGCTTACAGCGCTGCGCAAAATGACTGGCGCACGCTGCGTCGTGCCTTTCGCCCAGAACATTATTCAAGGATGAATAATCATGAAAGTTACCCACCATGGATTGGACTGCTGGATGTACAACACCCCTCAGTTGTACAAACTGCGTATCGACGAACTTATTCTGCCCGGCACCCATGACTCCGGCGCAGACAAGAAAGCGTCCAACTTTACGTTACCCCAGGAAAAAACCCAGGACGTGCCGATCATCGAGCAGATCCTGGCAGGCTTTCGCGTGCTCGACCTGCGCGTGGTGTTCTCCGCCAATGCTCCCGTCGGCAGCGACAAACGCTTTCAATTGTTTCACCTCGCCTCCTCCGGACGCACGGTGGGCGACGACGTTCTGGCGTCGTTGAATGCTTTTTACGATGACCCCGACAACAAGGCCGCCAGGGCAAAAGAAATCGTTATCTTGAATTTTCATAAGTTCAAGCATTTCAATCGAGCCATCCACCGGGAATTGCACAGGCTGATCAATTCAAAAATCGGGCAACGATTGATCCCGCGAAACTGGCGGCGTTCAACACTGGGCGATATATGGACCCATCGTCCAGAGAGAACAGTTGTTATTTCCTATAACCATCGCGTCAGGGCAAAGTACTGGAAAGGCGTGGAGCATCAATGGAGCGGTCGGAATCTGAACACCACCGCGGACTTGAAGACATTCATGGACGAGCAATCCAGCAGGAAGAAACCCGACTTCCTGTTGCGCTCGATACAATGCGCCAAATATGTGCTGCCCTTTCATCTTCCCGACGACTTCAGTCAGAAGATAGATGAATGGTTCGAGTCCAGGGATATCAACAGCTATATCCAGCGCTTCCACATCATCAACACCGACTGGTCGACCCGCAGCCGAATTGTATTCAACTGCATGCACGCCAACGGACTCAGGGCGATGACCAGGCCAGACAGCCTCAACGCCGGGTGATCAGCCCTTGCCGCGCCACACGGGTCAACTGCCGGATCATCTCAGGAGCATCCGCTGCGCTGGGCGACTGAATGACCGCCAGATCGAAACTGTCGTTGGCAAAACGCGCCAGGGACTCGCCGTCTTCGACGAACTGGATCAGGAACGCCGCGGGCCCGTGGCTGCGTCGCGGCCAGCCGTCGAGATAGCGCAACAGCGTTGGCTGATGGGTACCGCCCAAAAGGATTTTTGGATTGCGTTGCAGAAGGCTCGCCGTGATCGGCGCAAGACGTACAAGGGGGCTGGGTGCGTTCATCGTGTCGTGTCTCTGCCTCAAAAAGTCTGCATGGCAGGTGAGAGGCAACACCGAACCAGCGCTTTAGCGGTATTTCGAAGCCTGTTCCAGGCTTCTGACGGTGACTGGATGAGTCACCTGGCGCCCCGCAAGTAGCTGTTTAAATCGGCGCATGAGCAGCATCCTAGAGAAGCCGACGGGCCAGTGTCAAGAATCTGCGCTCACAAAAAAGGCCCGTACCAGACGGGCCCTTCGGCGGTTCGACGCGACGATCAGCCGGCGATGGCGCGGTCGACCGACAGCTTGCCTGCCCCTTCGATCAACACCGCAATGCTCGCGGCCAGCAACGCCAGGGCAAACTCATAACCGTTGTTGGCCATGAACAGGCCGTTGCCGATGTGCACGGAAAAAATTGCCACCAGGGACAGGACGGACAGCCCCAGTGCCGCCGGACGAGCCAGCAGGCCAATGATCAAGGCCAGTCCGGCGAAAAACTCGGTGCCACCGGCCAATGTGGCCATCACGTAACCCGGTGTCAGGCCGATGCTTTCCATCCACTGCGCGGTGCCCGCCAGGCCATAGCCACCGAACAGACCGAAGAGTTTCTGCGAGCCGTGAGCAGCGAAAATGACACCGACCGCAATGCGCAGGACGGTCAGGCCGTAGCCGGCACGGGTAGACAGGATTTTGTTGATGAAGGAGCTCATAGGTTCGTTTCCTTGGGAATGTAGGGTTGGCCGCCATATTAATCAGTAAAACTCATGTGAAAAGCGCAAAAAATCCGTTATACAAATCTATTTATTCGATCACTTGCGCAGTGCAACCTTTTGACTCTTCGGTTCCAACGACTCCCGCTCCCGATCAAACGCCAGATAGTATTTGTTCACACTATTAACGTAGCTGACGGCGCCCATTCCCACCTGCTCCATGGCAATGCGCTCGACCTGGAAAAACCACTGGTTGGGATTCAAACCCCGCCGCCGGGCCTCGGCACGCATGCCCTGAACACGCTCGGGTCCCATATTGTAGGCAGCCAGCACAAAAGCCATGCGTTCGCGCTCGTTGAGCTTGGGACTGGAGAAAAACTTGCGGCGGATCATGGCCAGGTATTTGGCACCGGCCTGGACATTGGCGTCCAGGTTCTGAATGTTGCCGACCCCGACCCGCTGGGCCGCCGCCGGGGTGATCTGCATCAGCCCGGTGGGACCGCTGCCGCTGCGGGCGCTGGGTTGCAGGGCGGACTCCTTGAAGGCCAGGGCCGCCAGGTTGAGCCAGTCCATGTCCTGGGCCTCGGCATGCTTTTGCAGCACCGGGCGCAGTTTCTCCAGCCGCTGGCGGTCGGCCCGGGCCAGCGGATAATGAACCTGGTACAAACGCCGGTAGATGCGCAGGAACGCAGCGTCCTCGTTGGACGGTACCTTGTAAGTCGTCAGGAAGCCGTTGATGCTCGCCCGCAACATCGCGGCGTCGCGGCGAACGAACCAGTGCTCGTCATCCGGCTCACCGATCAGCACCTGGCGGTCGAAACGCAGCTTGGGCAGGATCTTGCCCCAGCGCTCGGCGATGGGTTGCTCGACGATGGTCAGGTGGAAAATGCCGCCCTGGACCATTTCCAGCACATCCTCCACCGCCAGGGTGGGGTCGACCCATTCGATCTTCACCGGCGATAACTTGAGCAGCGCCAGCTTCTGGTTGATCTGGCCCACCGCATCCCCCGCCGCACTGCCGTTGGGCAAGGCCAGGGTCTTGCCGGACAACTGTTCCACCCGCGTGTAGCGTTTCTCGCCCTTGATGCCCACCAGCATCAACGGCACGCCGCTGCGAATCGGATCGCTGGCACTGACCGCGTGACTGGCCAGGGGCTCGAGCAGCTCACCCGGGGCCACAAGGTCGCCTTCTCCGCGCTGCAGGGCACCGAGCAACTGGTCCTTGGCCTTGGGGATGATCTTGAGGGTGATTTCCTGGCCATCCCGGGCATGGCCGTTGAGGTATTGTTCGAACGCCCGCAACCGATGGTATTCGACGCCGATGGGCTGCCCCTGGACTTCACCGGAACTGTTGCGGCTTTGATTGACCAATACTTTCAGTACGCGACTGCTGCGGATCTGCGCCAGGTCACGCACCGTGCCCGGCGCCACGGCCTGCACCGGCCCGGGCAGCCGCGCCTCGGCCGGCATCGGCAGCAGCAGCGAACAACACAGCAGTAGCAACACCTGGGGACGTGTCATCCACTCTCCGGAAGGAATACCGCGACCCGCCTTCTTGAAAAATGAGGCTTGGGTCGACAGAAACAGAGCACCTGGGGCGCTGAAAAGTGCGCAAGACTGGCACAGTGATGGCGTTTATACCAACCCGACCTGTCTCGTGGCCTCAACAGACAGCCTCAACTCGTTGTAGTTCTTGGCTTTTCTTATAAATCTACAGCTCTGATATGCTTTCCGGCCTTTGGGCCGAGGTAGCACCATGCAACTCATCGATATCGGCGTCAACCTGACCAACCCCAGTTTCGCCGACAAACACCAGGCGGTGCTTGAGCGCGCTTATGAAGCAGGGGTCTGCCAACTGATCCTGACCGGGACCAGCGTCGAGGGCAGCGAGCAGGCGCTTGAGCTGTGCCAACAACTGGATGAGACCGGCGAGCGCCTGTTCTCCACCGCCGGCATCCATCCCCACAGCGCCAGCGACTGGACCGCCGACAGCGCCCGGCACCTCAAGGACCTGCTGAAGCAAAGCCACGTCCGTGCCGTGGGAGAATGCGGACTGGATTTCAACCGGGACTTCTCCCCTCGCCCACAACAGGAGAAAGTCCTGGAGGAACACCTCGCCCTGGCGGCGGAGTTGCAGCTTCCGGTCTTCCTTCACGAACGCGACGCCGACCAGCGCTTGCTGGAGATCCTGCGGGATTTCCGCGACCGGCTGCCGGCCGCGGTGGTGCATTGCTTTACCGGTGAGAAAAAGGCGCTGTTCAGCTACCTCGACCTGGATTTGCACATCGGCATCACCGGCTGGGTCTGCGATGAACGCCGAGGCACGCACCTGCATCCGTTGGTACGCGAGATCCCTCGCGGCCGGCTGATGCTCGAAAGCGATGCACCCTACCTGCTGCCCCGCACCCTGCGCCCCAAACCGAAGAACGGTCGCAATGAGCCGGCCTACCTGACGGAAGTCTTGCGCGAAGTCGCCTTGCATCGAGGCGAAACCCAGGAAGACCTGGCAGCTCACAGCACGGCATGCGCACGGGCCTTCTTCGGGTTGCCCACGATCTCCTGAGCCCCCCGAATCCCTTGTGGGAGCGAGCCTGCTCGCGATGGCGGTTAGTCAGCTTGCAGATAGGTGACTGACCCACCGCTATCGCGAGCAGGCTCGCTCCCACAGGGGCCCTTCTACAAAAGCTTCTGGCCAGCCCTCGGCTCCATCTGTTGACCCACATCAAAACTCCAGCCCCCCGGATAGCGGCAGAATAATGGCACCTTGCCAAAACTGTTTCCGCTATCAGAGAAGACCTTCCATGGGTGCCTGGCTTAGCAATATCTCGCTGAAATACAAATTCTGGGCGGTCAACGCGGTCGCCTTCGTGACCACCTTGCTGCTGGTGCTCTACGCGGTACAGCTTGAACAACAGGCCCGCAATGATGCGGCCCGGGTGAATGCCCAGGCCCAGGCGCGCCTGCTCAGCGCCTGGCCCGCCGGGCAAGCATTGCCCAGGGCCGATAACCTGCTGGCTTTCCAGCAAGGCCAGGTGCCCGTGTTCAACGATCAGTCGTTGCCTTCACTGTCGCAGGCGCAGGGCTGGGTCGATCTGGATCCCAAGCCACTCGTCGGGAATCAGCCGTTGCTGGGCGCTGACATCATCCGACGTGGCAACGGCCAACAACTCGCCGTCCTGGCCCAGGGTGCAAGCCTGAGCCAGGTATTCGGCGAGCGTTTCAGCCAGTACGCCGTGGCGGTGTTCGTGCTGATGCTGGCAATGCTGGGTGCATCGCAGTTGTTGATCCGCTTTCTGCTGAGCCAGCTCAACACCCTGAAGGACGTGATGCTGCACGTGGAAAAAACCGGTGACCTGTCCGCCCGCGTGCCCCTGGCCTGCAAGGATGAAGTGGGCCAGATGGCCGCAGCATTCAATGCCATGCAGGCCGGGTACCAACGGGTGGTCGATACCGTGGCCAGCACCGCCCGCCAACTGGACAGTGGCGCGGCACGATTGGCCTCGAGCATGAGCGAGGTTCGCCACGGCATGCTTGGGCAGCAGAGCGAAACCGACCAGGCGGCGACGGCGATCAACGAGATGTCCGCCACGGTGTATCACATCGCCCAGCACGCCGGAGCTACTCGCGACCTGTCGAAAACCGCCGACACCCTGGCCGGCAATGGCCGCGAAGTGGTCAATCGTGTGGAGCAGTCGATCACCGGGTTGTCCTCCGGGGTGCAGCAGACCGCCGAGATGATCCAGCGTCTGGCTGAAGACAGTCAGAAGATCAACAGCGTGGTCAATGTGATCCACAGCATCGCGGAGCAAACCAACCTGCTGGCCCTCAACGCGGCCATCGAAGCGGCGCGGGCCGGGGAGATGGGACGGGGATTTGCCGTGGTGGCCGACGAGGTGCGCAACCTCGCCAAACGGGTCCAGACCTCAACGGATGAAATCACCACCATGGTGTCGGCCCTGCAAGCGGGTACCCAGGACGCGGTGGATTTCATGCAGGAAAGCTCCTGCAAGGCCGACGATTGCGTACAACAGGCCCGCGAGGCCGGCGAGGCGCTGGAGCAGATCACCGGGGCGGTGGCGCAGATGCGCGAGAGCAACACCCAGATCGCTGTCGCAGCCGAGCAGCAAAGCCAGGTGGCCGAGGAAATGAACCGGGCGGTGGTGGGCATTCGCGACGTGACCGAAAACACCGTGCGCCAGACCGTGGATTCGGCTACCACCAGCCATGAACTGGCGACCCTCGCGGGCGAGTTGAGCAAGGCGATCGGGCAGCTCAGACTTTAGAACTGCGTACGGGGGGCCTCGACTGCGCTTCCCCTGTGGCGAGGGGATTTAGCGAAACGTCGCACCGCCCCGCTGGGTCGCACAGCGACCCCAACACAGCCGACCAAAGTTTCAAGTCTTATGAAGGCTGCTTTTGAGAGGGGCGCTTCGCACCCCAACGGGGATAAATCCCCTCGCCACAAAAGTAACTCTCACCTCCACAGTCACGGCCAGCTATCGCGTCCATAGCCAACCGCGATTCGCCGCCCTGCACCGCCATGCCTATTCTTGTATCAATCGATGTCAGGAATAAGGAACCGCATCATGCACAAACGTCACCCCACCCTTCCGGCCTGGCAATGGCACACCGGCCATCCGACTCAACTGGCGTTGCACCTGATCGCCGTACCCTTGCTCATCATCGCATCGTTGCTGATCATCTCGGGCGTGCTCAGCCTGAACCTGGCGGACATCAGCATCGGCATCATCGCGGTATTCGCTTCGCTGGGACTGCTGCACCACGCTCACTGAGCGCCCGCGTACCTCAGCCGAAAATCGTCACGGTCTGCCGGCTCATGGCAATCAGGCGGCCATCGGCGCTCCAGAACTTCGCAGCGACATGACCGTAGCCATCCTGGGCGTACTCGATCTCGGCCAGGTATTTGCACCAGTCCAGCGTCGTCAACGCCAACACAGGTTGGACAAACTCAATGGTCCAGGTGAGCGTGCTGCCTGGCGCCATTTGCGTCAGGTGAGGCAGCAACGCCGGCGGCCAGGCATCCACCAGCGCGAGAATGTGGGCTTCGTTGAGCGGCTCTTGCTTTATATCCCCACGTAGCCGCACCCAGCCGCCCATGCTGCGGGATTTATTGCCGGTGAACGGCAGGCCACCGACACTCCAGCACATCGCCAGGTGACGCATGAATTCCGGCGTGCCGCCCTTGATGTACGGCAGCTCCTGGCAGTGCTCGACACTTTTGAACTCAGGCGCAGGGTCGGCCTCCACCGCCACCACGGAGGCACGCGATGCACCGAAGCTGCCTTGCACCACAGTCACCACCTGGCCGTTCTGCACCGCACGCCCCTGCACCTGGCTGACCGCCTTGCCTTCACGCAATACCTCGACTTCGAAGCTGACAGGCACGTCCGGTTCGACCGGGCCGACGAAGGTGATCGCCAGCGAACGCACCGGACGATCCGCCGGCACCCGCGCACGCATCGCCTCATATTGCAGCGCCGCCACCAGCCCACCAAAAGTGGCGCGCCCCTGGCCCCATTCAGGCGCGATGGTCACGGCGTCTGGCTGACGGCGCACGGCATCGATCAAATCGGAAAAGCGCATGGCAACCTCGAAAGCGTGGGAAAAGAATGAAGGGATCTTAACCAGCCGGGCTGAACGGCACAGCGCTCATTCCGGCCAAAGAGGCTGACAGATAGGCCGCCACGCTGGAATCCACCGAAAGACTATTGTGCGAGCCTGCTCGCGATGGCGGAGGGTCAGGCAGCATGGATGCAAGTTGACCCGGTGCTATCGCGGGCAGGCTCTCCCACAGGGGGATAAGTGTGGAGTTCAGGATTTGTGAAAGCAGCTGGCAATCAACTTATCGAGCACCTTGTCAGCCTTGGCTTCGGCCTTGGCCATGGTGCTGCGCCAGACCGGCACACACACTTGCAGATCCTGTTCCTGTTCGGCCCGCGCCAGCCATTGCCAGCAGTCGTGCCAATCGCCCAGGGCGCCTTGGGCGGACTTGAGTCGGGGCATGGCCGCTTCCGGCAGGCGATCGAGTTCCGGGTAGGCTTCGATCGCGTAGCGCACGCGCTTGATCAGCAGCCGCAACCGGTGGCGGTCATGGGCCGGATCACGCAAGGCTTCACCGAGTTTTTCCCATTGTTTGCCCAGACGTTTTTCGATGCGTCTGCGCAATCCCTTGAGCAGGCCCTGGCGCTGGGCAGCGCGAATGAAGCGTGGAAATGCATCGAGGATCATCAACAGCTGCAGCAACTCCCGACTGGCGGCCACGGCTGGATAGGCCTCGGCCATCTGCAGCCGGCGCCGTTGCGCCGCGTCGGTGTTGCCGTGCTGCTCAAGGTAGGCCGCCAGCACTTCCCGGTCACGCAACGGCGTGGTCAGGGTGCCGACCGCCGAAGCGGCCGTTTCCAGCTGTTCGACGCCTGGCAAGCCGCGCAACGGGCGAAGCAGGCTGCGCAAACGACGGACCGTGGTCCGCAGGTCATGCAGCGCTTCGCTGTCGGTATGGGCATCCAAGCGGGCCTGGCAGGCCAGCAGGCGGACTTCCAGGCCCAGTATCCGGGCCACCAGCCGATCGATCATGGGGCGTACTCCGTACGCAGTTGCAAGCCTCAAGCTTCGAGCTGCAAGTAGAGGTGTGTCGCGTGCTTCTCTCTTGCAGCTTGTCGCTTACAACTTGCCGCTGCTGTTATCGTCCCGCGCGGGATTCGCGGATGTAGAAGCGCGCCTTCTCGGCTTTTCTCGAGCAGCCCTCGAACGCTTCGAATTGCTGCTGGGTCTTGGCGCCGGTCAGCAGCGACAGGGCCTTGGAGTAGCTGACGGTACCGGCAAAGCCTTCGGCCTTGGCGAGGTCCAGTTCATGCCAGGCGGCGTCGAGCTGGGTGCCGCAGCTGTCACGATAAGCTGTTTTGCCTGCGCAACCGGCCAGGGCCAGAACCATCAGGGATGCTACTACGGGCAGGCAGATCCGGGCTTTCATCATTACACCTCAGTCAGGTCAAACAGTCGTGCTGGTAAGACGGTCGCAAAGGCGAAAAGTGCCTTGGCTGGACCGCCTGATTTCAAGTGTGGGCGAGCATACAAAAATGTCACACCAGCGTGTCAATAAACGACGCCTGTGCCACAACGATTGAGCCGGGCCGTCGATGAGTGCATTGTTGAAGTCTGTTCGACAAGAGGCCGGGTCATGACAAAACGTGTCGCATTGGTATTGGGCTCGGGCGGCGCCCGGGGCTATGCCCATATCGGCGTGATCGAGGAGATCGAACGACGCGGCTACGACATTGCCTGCATCGCCGGTTGCTCGATGGGCGCGGTGGTGGGCGGCATCTACGCTGCCGGCAAGCTCAGGGATTACCGCAACTGGATCGAAAGCCTGGACTACCTGGACGTGTTGCGGCTGGTGGATGTCAGCTTTCGCCTCGGGGCGATTCGCGGTGAAAAAGTCTTCGGGCAGATTCGCAAGATCGTCGGTGAACTCAATATCGAAGACCTGCGCATCCCCTACACCGCCGTGGCCACGGACCTGACCAACCAACAGGAAATCTGGTTCCAGGAAGGTTGCCTGCATCAGGCGATGCGCGCCTCGGCGGCGATCCCCAGCCTGTTCACGCCGGTGATGCAGGGCAATCGCATGCTGGTGGACGGTGGGCTGCTCAATCCGCTGCCGATCGTGCCGGTGGTGTCGAGTCATTGCGACCTGATTATCGCGGTCAACCTCAATGCCACCAACCAGCGCCAATACAAACTGCCGGTGATCCCCCGCCCCGCCGCATTCAGGAGTCGCTTCGACAACCTGATCAGTTCCCTGGGGTCGAAATTTCCATTTCGGCGCAAGCAGGCCGAACAATTGTTGCTGCTGGAGCAGGAAGCGTTGAAGGCCGAGGCCGCCGACATCAACCCCTGGCTCGAATCCGCCGAGCCCGAAGGCCAGCAACCGGCCGCCGCGCCCGAGGCCGAAGGCGCACCGAAGTCCGCCACCGGTTCGTTCATCATCGATAACGTCGGCCCGGCCTCGTTGCTGGACTTGATCAACCAGAGTTTCGAGGTGATGCAGACCTCGCTGGCCCAGTACAAGATCGCCGGGTATCCGCCGGATGTACTGATCAACGTGCCAAAACGGGTGTGCCGGTTCTTCGAGTTCTACAAGGCGCCGGAGTTGATCGCCCTGGGGCGGGAGATTGCCAGTGATACTTTGGATCGGTATGAGAGTGAGCAGAACTGAGATTTTCAGCGGGTGTTAGGGCCTCATCGCGAGCAGGCTCGCTCCCACATTTGGATCGAGGCCGGACACCTGTTTGTGGATACCGCTCGTCCAATGTGGGAGCGAGCCTGCTCGCGATGGCAATCGCCCAGGTGAAGATGAACTAAAGCCCACCCTCCCCCAACAACCGATACCCCACCCCCGCCTCGGTCACAATGAACCGGGGACGAGTCGGGTCGTCGGCCAGTTTTTGACGCAAGTGGCCGACCACGATACGCAGGTAATGACTGTCTTCAGTGTGCGTCGGGCCCCAGATGTCCTTGAGCAATTGCTGCTGGGTGATGACCCGTCCGGGGTGCCGCGCCAGTTGCGCCAGCACGGCGTATTCCTTGCGGGTCAGGGCCACTTCGGCGCCATCCAGCAGCACCCGGCGATACGCCAGGTCCACCGTCAACGGGCCGAACGTCAGTGCAGCTTCCCGCGCCTCGCCTGCCGGGGCCTGGCGCAACAGGGCCCGAACGCGGGCCAGGAACTCCTGGATACCGAACGGCTTGGTCACGTAATCGTTGGCGCCATTGTCCAGCGCCTCGACTTTCTGCGCTTCACTGGCCCGCACCGAAAGCACCAGCACCGGCACCGTCGACCATTGGCGAAACTCGCACAGCACCTGTTGACCATCCATGTCCGGCAGGCCCAGGTCGAGCACCAGCAGATCAGGCTTGTTCAAGGCCGCCTGGGCCAGGCCATCGGCCCCCGTGCCGGCCTCCAGCACCTTGTAGCCCTGGGAGGCCAGGCTGATGCGCAGGAACTTGCGGATCTGCGGTTCGTCATCGATGACCAGGATGGTCGCGGTCTGGCTCATGGGATCGGTTCAATACAAGGGAAGGAGCAAGAATATCCCAGCCCGGCTCAGGCTTCATCGTCCATGCCCGGTTGTGTCTGCAAGGGCAAGTGCAAGGTGATGCAGGTGCCACGTCCATCGAGGCCATCGCCCACGCTGATCCGCCCGCCATGGGCGCCCACCATGCCCTGACAGATCGCCAGTCCCAACCCCGTGCCCTGCCCACCCCGGTCGCCGCGTGCCGCGGTGTAGAACATGTCGAAGATTTTCTCCCGCTCTTGCTCAGGAATCCCCGGCCCCTCATCGGACACGGCAAAAAACACTTCGCTGTCGGTCGCGCCCGCGCTCAACGACAGGCGCCCGTGGGCCGGCGAGAAACGCGCGGCATTTTCCAGCACATTCACCAGGGCCTGTTCGATCAGCGCCGCGTGGACATGCAGCAATGGCAATTCGGCAGGCACCTCGACGCTGACCATCAGCGGCGCCAGCACCGCCCTCAGGCGGTTCAACGCGCTGCCGACGATATCGGCCGGCGCCACCCAGTCCCGCGCCAGTTTCAGGGCACCGTGACCGAGGCGGGTCATGTCCAGCAGATTCTGGATGTAGCGATCCAGACGCTCGGCCTCATCGCGGGTGCCTTCGAGCAATTCGCGACGATCCGCCAGCGGGATCGCCTCCCCCAGCGCCAACAGGCTGTCGATGCTGCCGCGCATGGCGGTCAGCGGTGTGCGCAGATCGTGGGACACCGAGGCCAGCAAGGCGCTACGCAGTTGCTCGGTCTCGCCATGCAGGCGCGCCGCCTCCAGATCCTGGGCCAATTGCGCCCGGGCCAGCGCCTGGGCCAGTGGCTGGCTGAGGGCCGCCAACCAGCGACGACGCTGACCGTCCAGAGGCTTATCGTCTTTCGAGCGCACCCCCAACAAAGCCAGCGGTCCACCTTCCACCGATAACGGCCACCACCACCAGCGCCCGGACGGCAGCGTCCCGGTACCGGCACCCGCGGGCTGATCGTGCTGCCAGGCCCAGTCGGCTGCCGCACGTTCGGCCTCGACGAACGTCAGCGGCTCCGTGGTCTCGACCTTCCAGCCACTCTGCCCCTCTCGATTGAGCAGGCACAACTGCAAGTCGTGCCAGCCGTTGAAGTGCTGCGCGGCGGCGCTGATTACTGCCTGGCGGTCGGTGGCAGCCGTGAGCTTGCGTGACAGGTCGAGTAGCTCGCCAGTTTCCTGCTGAGTCTCACGCAGCGCCTGCAACTGCCGGCGCTGGCGAGCGGCCAGGTTGCCGGTCAGGGCCGCCATCAGCAGAAAGAACACCAGCGTCAGCACGTCTTCGTCACGCTGGATGGCGAGGGAAAAGTTCGGCGGGATGAACAGAAAGTCGTAGGCCAGGAACGACAGTGCCGCGCAGGCCAACGCTGGGCCGAGGCTGCTGCGCACCGCCACCAGCAGGACCGCCATCAGAAACACCAGGGAGATATTGGGCAACGCCAGCAGCCCTGAAATTCCCCAGGCCAATGCACTGGCCGCCACGGTCGCCAGCAACGCCAGGACGTAGTCGAAACCGGTCTGGACGCTACTGGTATATACGCGGGCAGGACGCGTTTGTTCATCGCTGTCCAGCACGTTGATCTCCAGCCCCCGGGCATCGCGCAACAAGCGTGAAGCCAGGCCACCCCCGAACAATCGCCTGCGCAGGCGCGGCCGGGACTGCCCTACCAGGACCAGAGTGGCGCGACGTTCGACGGCATGCTGGATCAGGGTCCTGGCCACCTCGCCGGCCCGCAGCAGCACCACTTCGCCGCCAAGACGTTCCGCCAGTTGCTGGGCATTTTGCAGGCGCTGGCGCAAGGCCTCGTCCCGGGCGCCGCCGTTGTCCACATGCACCAGGCTCCACGGCAGATGTCGCCGCTGGGCGACGCGGCTGGCATGGCGCACCAGGCGCTCGGCTTGATCATCACCGTCCACACCCACCAACAATCGCCCCCGCACCACCGGGGCAGCCTGCCCCTGCTGCCGATAACCCAGGGCCAGGTCGTTATCCACCTGCGCGGCGGCGGTCTGCATCGCCAGTTCACGCAGGGCCGTCAGGTTGGTCTGGGTAAAGAAAGCGTCTATCGCCGCACGGGCCTGCTCCGGCACGTAGACCTTGCCATCGCGCAGGCGCTCCAGCAGCTCGCGAGGTGGCAAGTCGATCAGCAACAGTTCATCGGCTTCCTGCAGGACCCAATCCGGCAGCGTTTCGCGAACCTGCACACCGGTGATGCCACGCACCTGGTCATTGAGGCTTTCCAGGTGCTGGACGTTGACGGTGGTGTAGACGTCGATGCCGGCGGCAAGCAGCTCTTGAATGTCTTGCCAGCGCTTGGCGTGGCGGCTGCCGGGGGCATTGCTGTGGGCCAGTTCGTCCACCAGCACCAGGCTTGGCCGGGCGGCGAGCAGGCCGTCGAGGTCCATTTCTTCGAGCATCACGCCACGGTATCGGGAGCGCACCAACGGCTGTTGCACCAGGCCGCCGAGCAGCGCTTCGGTTTCGGCGCGACCGTGCGTCTCCACCACGCCGGCGATGACCTTCACGTTCTGACGCAACCGGGTGTGGGCCGCTTGCAGCATGGCGTAGGTCTTGCCGACACCCGGTGCCGCGCCCAGAAAGACCTTGAGCCGGCCACGACCGCTGCGGGGCAGGTTGGCTAACAGGGCGTCGGCGCGGCCGGAGTCGCTCATGGTGTGGATCTCGTGCTTTCAGATATTGATGGCATGCCCATTCTCACAGGCTGTATGAACCCCTGGTGGGAGCGAGCCTGCTCGCGATGGCAATGTGTCAGCTTGCGGCTGTGTCATTGATACACCGCTATCGCGAGCAGGCTCGCTCCCACAAGGGATTACAGTTTTTCCAGCGCCAGGTTCAACGCCAGCACATTCACCACGGGCGGCCCCACCAGAGGCTGCTCGATGTGGGTGTCGAGCAAATGCTGCAAGGTCTGGACCGGCAGGTTGCGCGCTGCGGCGACTCGCGCCAGTTGATAGGCAATCGCCGCCGGTGGCAAGTGCGGATCCAGCCCGCTGCCGGAAGTGGTCAACAGCGCCAGCGGCACCGGGCCCTGGCCGGGTACCAGCAGCGTGCAGGCATCGTCGATTATCCGTGTGGCCAGGGCCGGATTGCTCGGGGAAAGGTTACTGGCACCGCTGGCAACCGTGGCGAAGGTGCCGGCCGAGGGACGTGGATGGAACCAGGCATCCCCCTGGAAATCCTGGGCGATCAGCAGCGAGCCACGGACCTTGCCGTCGGCATCCTGGACCAGGCTGCCGTTGGCCTGGACGGGAAAGGCGACTTGCGCTACGGCCGTGACCAGCAGGGGGTAGGCGATGCCGGTGATCAGGGTCATCAGCAGTAACAGGCTCAGGGCCGGGCGAATTAGCATAGACATACAGAGATCCTCAGTTGAAACCTATTTGTGGCGAGGGGATTTATCCCCGCTGGGTTGCGCAGCGACCCCAGAGCATTCGCCACCGTTTGCCTGACACATTGGGTACAGGTTTGGGGCTGCGGCGCAGCCTAGCGGGGATAAATCCCCTCGCCACAGGGTTAGCTGCACGCTTCAAACTTCAAACCAGCCCCAACGCCGTCAGCAACACATCAATCCCCTTGATCCCCACGAACGGCACCACGATCCCACCCAGGCCATAGATCAACAGGTTGCGCCGCAGCAACGCCGCCGCGCTCGCCGCCTGCACCCGCACGCCGCGCAGGGCCAGGGGGATCAGCACCACGATGATCAACGCGTTGAACACAATGGCCGAGAGGATGGCGCTCTGCGGGCTGCTCAGGTGCATCACGTTCAACACGCCGAGCTGTGGATAAATCGAGGCGAACAACGCCGGCAGGATTGCGAAGTACTTGGCGATGTCATTGGCGATGGAAAAGGTGGTCAGCGCCCCACGGGTCACCAACAGCTCCTTGCCGATCTGCACCACATCCAACAACTTGGTCGGGTCACTGTCGAGATCGACCATGTTGGCCGCCTCCCGCGCCGCTTGCGTGCCGTCGTTCATCGCCATGCCGACATCGGCCTGGGCCAGGGCCGGGGCATCGTTGGCGCCGTCGCCGCACATGGCCACCAGCCGACCGTCATCTTGCTCATGGCGGATACGCGCCAGCTTCTTCTCCGGGGTGGCCTCGGCCAGCACGTCATCGACGCCCGCTTCAGCGGCAATCGCGGCAGCGGTCAGCGGGTTGTCGCCAGTGACCATCACGGTACGGATGCCCAGCTTGCGCAACTCGGCGAAGCGCTCACGGATGCCTGGTTTAACCACGTCCTTGAGGTGAATGGCGCCCAGCAGCTTGCCGTCAACGCTCACCAATAAAGGCGTGCCGCCGCTCTGGGCAATCTTGTCGACTTCCCGGGCCAGCATCGGCGGCAGCTCGTTGCGCGACAGACCGATAAAGTCCAGCAGCGAATCCACCGCGCCCTTGCGATAAACCCGCCCCTGATAATCAACGCCGGACAATCGGGTTTCAGCACTGAACGGCACCGCCGTCAGCGATTCCACGGCGGGCTCGGGCTGTGAATGCAAACCTCGAAGGTAGTCCACAATGGACTTGCCTTCGGCGGTGTCATCGGCCAACGAGGCCAACAGCGCACCTTCGGCCAGCGCCTTGACGTTCACACCGGGGGCTGCATGAACCGCTGCACAACGACGATTACCAAAGGTGATGGTGCCGGTCTTGTCCAGCATCAACACGTGCACATCCCCCGCCGCTTCCACCGCACGACCGGACTTGGCGATTACATTCAGGCGCACCAGCCGGTCCATCCCGGCGATGCCGATGGCCGACAGCAACCCGCCGATGGTGGTAGGAATCAACGTGACCAACAGCGCCACCAGGAACACCAGGGGCAGGCTGCCGTTGGCGAAATGGGCGAACGGTTGCAGCGTCACCACCACCAACAGGAAGATCAGCGTCAGGCCGATCAACAGAATGTCCAGCGCCACTTCGTTCGGCGTCTTCTGGCGCTTGGCGCCTTCGACCAAAGCGATCATGCGGTCCAGGGTGGACTCACCGGGATTGCTGGTAATGCGCACCAACAACCAGTCGGAGACCAGCCGCGTGTTGCCGGTGACCGCCGAACGATCGCCGCCGGATTCGCGGATGACCGGTGCCGACTCCCCCGTGATCGCCGCCTCGTTGACCGCGGCAATGCCCTCGATCACCTCGCCGTCGCCCGGAATCATCTCCCCTGCCTCGACGCGCACCACATCACCTTTGCGCAAACGGGTGGCGGGTATTGCTTCAAAACCATTGGCGATCCGGCGACGTGCGCTCAGGCCTTCACTGCCGGCCTTGAGGCTGTCGGCCCGGGCCTTGCCGCGTCCTTCGGCCAGCGCCTCGGCGAAGTTGGCGAACAGCACGGTGAACCACAGCCAGAGCGCGATCTGCGCGGCAACGAACGTCGGTACAGCGCTGTCGGGAACGAAGCACAGCGCAGTGGTGAGCATCGCGGTCAGTTCCACCACCAGCATCACCGGCGCCCGGTGCAACTGGCGCGGGTCGAGCTTGATGAAAGCTTGTAGCAACGCCGGCCGCCACAAGGCGGAGATGGCGGTTTTCGCTACTTGCGGTGCCTGGGTGGCGACCGCTTCGGGTGCGGGCATATTCATCATCGGATCCTCAGAAGCCCATGCTCAGGTGTTCGGCAATCGGGCCAAGGGCCAGGGTCGGCAGGAAAGTCAGGCCGCCCACCAGCAGAATGGTCACGGTCAGCAAGGTCACGAACAGCGGACCGTGGGTGGGGAAACTGTTCTGGCCGATCGGGGCGGTTTTCTTCAGCGCCAGGCTGCCGGCCAACGCCAGCACCGGCAGGATGTAGCCGAAACGGCCGATCAACATGCCCAGGCCCAGCATCAGGTTATGGAACGGCGTGTTGGCGCCAAATCCGCCGAATGCCGAACCGTTGTTCGCCCCCGCCGACGTGTAGACGTACAGCAACTGGCTGAAACCATGGGCGCCGGGATTGCTCACCGCAGCGGCCGGCCCGGGCAGGCTCGCGGCGATGGCACCCAGAACCAGCACACTCACCGGCATCACCAGTAGGGTCACCACCAGCAACTGCACTTCCCGGGCACCGAGTTTCTTGCCCAGGTATTCCGGCGTGCGGCCGATCATCAAGCCGGCCAGGAACACCGCGATCAGCACGTTCAGTAACATTCCGTAGAGCCCGGCCCCGACGCCACCGAAGATCACTTCGCCGACCATCATGTTCACCAGCGCGACCATGCCGCTGAGGGGGTTGAGGCTGTCGTGCATGGCGTTGACCGAGCCGTTGGACGCCGCCGTGGTGGTCACCGACCACAGCACCGTGGCGGTGGTGCCGAAACGCGCTTCCTTGCCTTCCAGCGGCGCGCTCTGCTCCACGGCCGCATCGGCCAATGCCGGATTCGGTTGGTATTCGGCCCACAACGAAGTCGCGGCGCCGATCAGAAAGAGCGCGAGCATGCAGGCGATGATTGCCCGACTCTGGCGCAGGTCCTTGACGTAATGGCCGAAGGTAAACACCAGCGCTGCGGGAATCAGGATGATCGAAGCGAGTTCGAACAAATTGCTCCAGGCCGTCGGGTTCTCGAACGGATGCGCCGAGTTGACGCCGAAGAAACCGCCGCCATTGGTGCCCAGTTGCTTGATCGCTATCTGGCTGGCGGCCGGGCCCAGTGGGATCACTTGGTCAGCGCCCTGCATCGTCACGCCGTGCACGTATTGCGCGAAGGTCTGCGGCACGCCCTGCCATACCAGGAACAACGCCAACAACAGGCACAGTGGCAATAACCCGTAGAGGGTGGCGCGGGTCATGTCGACCCAGAAATTGCCGAGGGTCCTGGCCGACTTACGCCCGATCCCGCGACACAGCGCTACCAGCACAGCCAGGCCGGTGGCGGCACTGACGAAATTCTGCACGGTGAGGCCAATCATCTGGCTCAGGTAACTCAGGGACGCTTCACCGCTGTAGGACTGCCAGTTGGTGTTGGTCATGAAGCTGACGGCCGTGTTGAAGGCCTGGGTCCACTCCATGCCGGGCAGTTGCTCGGTGTTGAGCGGCAAATGCCCCTGCAACAGCAGAATTGCGAACAGCAACACGAAACCCGCCAGGTTGAAGGCGAGCAAGGCCAGGGTGTATTGCTGCCAGCTCTGCTCGACCTGCGGGTCCACCCCCGCCAACCGATAACAGCCTCGCTCCAGCGGCCCGAGAACCGGGGAAAGCCAGGTGCGCTGACCTTCCATGACCTTGTAATAGAACCGTCCGAGAAATGGCGCTGGAATCAGCACCAACGCGAAAAAGGCGAGGATCAGCCCGTAGTCATAACCGTGCATAACCGCTCCTAGTTCCGGCCCGCGCGCAACAGCGCAACCAGCAGATAGATGAACAGCGCCACTGCCAGCAGCAATGACACCCCGTCCAGGACACTCATGGGACTTCTCCGTGGTGCGGCGTCGTGCCGCGTGTGGAGTGATTGTCGGCAGGAAGGCTGTAAAGGAACGAGATCGAAGATGGGGTCGGGGGATAAAGAATTCGTAAAGAGTGAGCGATTGCCTGCTGACCGCTATGAGATGCATCGGTAGAACAGGGGTAGTATTGAACCACTGCGAGCAACCTTCGCTCATAAGTGGTAGGTGTGGCGGATTGGGTGAACGACGCCCACTGGCCCGCCCTCAAGGAGAGTCCTATGCCCTGGTATGCCTGGCTGATCTTGATAGTTGCAATCGGCTCGATCGTCGGAGGCCTGATGATGTTGCGCGACACCGCCAACAAGGTCGAACTGACTGACGAGCAACGCAAGCGCGTGGCCGAGAGGAATGCGGAGATGGATGCGAAGGAGGCCAAGGATCGTTGACGGCTTGGGCGCATCGTTTCTGTGTGGTGAGAGGATTTATCCCCTCACATAGAAAAATGTTGTGCCTATTTCTCCCAGTCCGCCTTGGCAATCTGCAGGCCATGCAAGCCCTTGTAGGCCGCCCGCTCGGGCTGGCTCCAGCCTTCCAGCAACGCATCCTCCAACCGATAGATCTCCACACCCAGGGGACGGCAGACGCTGAGCGGATCCTGTGCGTCCGGCCCCCACATTGCCAATGACAGGTCTCCGCCAGGGCAAGTGGATAACGCGCACAGCAGATCGATCTCGGCAAAAAACTCCAGGTAATCGCCCTTCTGCGCCGGACAGGCTTTCATGAAATACATGTCGTCATGGTTGAGCCCGGTGCACTGGAAAATATTCAGTACATCGTGCACATCGAATTCTGTCAGCCCGTGGGGGAGCACCGCACGGGTCAGGTTCGAATGGCAATGATGGTGGAAATCCTCTCCGGTCAGCATTCTGTTCACATAGGGGTCACAACGGGTCCCCAGCAGATCGTGCAAACGTCCGCCATGCTCGTCGATGCCGTAGCCGGCCAGACTGTCATCGGTAATGGTCACCAGTGGTCTTAAGAAAGGCAGGTTCGACCAGAGCCGGTCATGGGTGCTGACATGGGCTCCTTGCAACTGCCGAGTGCGCGCCGCCCACAGGCGCTCCCGCGGATCGTGGGCATTCCAGACGTTGAAATCGCCCACCTGCGGACCTACCGGAGTGGTGACACGAAACACATGACCGGCCGGCACGTGCCAGGCACGACCTGTGCGGATCGGCACTTCGAACTGCTCGATCAGCGTGCGCTTGTCCTGTTGGGTGCGGATCCGGTCGTAGAACGGCTTGTCCACCTGCAAGGCTGAACCTTTGCTGACCTGGTAGGCGGCTGGGTAGTCTTTGTACATGGCACGGGTCCTTGATCAGGTTTTTTTGACGGGGGTTAGCAACTGCAGGAGCATTTGCTCGGAATCGTCGAGATAGAGGCTCATCGCTTCATGCGCCGATTGCCTGTCGCCTTCAGCCAGCCAGTCATGAATCTGCCGGTCGCGGGCCAGCCACGGTGCCTGGAAGCGTGGCTCATCAGGCGCCGAGAAAAACGCCAGGCGCAACTGCGCAACCACGTTGGTGAAAAACTCATCGAGTAAAGGGCTGCCCATCAACCCGACAATGTGTTGGTGAAACGCCAGGCTGTGAGTTCCTACCGCACGCCAATCTTCACGCTCTCGGGCCAGCTCGGCCGCCTCGAGCGCTTCCAGCATTCGGTTGGATCGATACACGCCCAATGGCTGGCTGGTAAGGATCGCTTGAAGCTCCAGGGTGCGGCGGACCTTGAACAGATCCCGCACATCGTCGCCGCCCAACCTGCGGACCATCACTCCTTTGTTACGCACATAACGGGTCAGTCCTTCCTGTCCCAAGCGATGCAATGCCTCGCGGATGGTGTTGCGCGAGGCGTTGTAGGCTGAGACCAGGTCGTTTTCCACCAAGGCCATCCCGGGTAGCAAGCAGCCACCGATGATGTCGGCGCGGAGCTCCAGGGTGATCTGGTCGGCGAGGGAAAGTCCCGTGTTCATGCTCAATGCCTCAGATTGTTCAACAATCGACTGGTAGTGAGTAATCATGATTTGTGCCAGATGTCATTTTTCTCGGCCGGCGTCGAATCATCGCCATGGTTTCGTGTCCGTCAACAAAGCAAAAGGCCAGTCATTCGACCGGCCTTTTTTCGCTATCTCATCTCAATTCACTTCCAGTTTGTCGAGATTCCTGTCCAGGATCGCCTTGCCTATTCCCTTGACCTCCAACAACTCCTCGACCGAGGAGAACGCCCCATTTGCTTCCCTGTATGCAACAATCGCCTTCGCCTTGGCCTCGCCTATACCCGCCAGCTCGCGCTGCAGCGTAGGGGCATCTGCCTCGTTAAGGTTCACTTTAACGTCTTGGGCCTTCACCGAGATGTCCATCGTCTGTGATGGTGTCGGTGTCTCGGGTTTGGCTGAAGGTGCAGCAATGGCGGCAATAGAGGCGCTGGTCAGCAGGGCAAAAACCAGGGAGTAGAAATAGCCTGTACGCATAAGTGACGCTCCATGACATCGTTAAGAGAGAAGCAGCTTTTCCGAAGCTGCCTCTCAAACCTAGGCGATGATGAGTCGCTGTCAAAAATGTGTACGTTACAGATTATGTAATAATCAGGGTTCAAGGCGCCGTTGCTGGTAGATCCAATCAACAATCTCCCCATCCGGGGCATACCCGCTGACAGTATCCCGAAGCAATTGGCGGACCCGGGTGTAGTCATCATGTTCAATCGCAGCCAACAGCTCAGCCAGCCTGGCCTTGAGCACGTCCCAGGGAAGATGATCTTCGTTGGCGCTCATGATCATGGGGTGCTGGGTAGCAACGACGTTGTCACCAATCAGCAACTCTTCATAAAGCTTCTCACCGGGTCGCAGGCCCGTGAACTTGATTGAAATATCACCTTGAGGGTTCCTCTCCGAGCGGACGCTCAAACCAGACAGGTGAATCATCTTCTCTGCCAGTTCGACAATTCTTACTGGCTCGCCCATATCCAGAACGAACACATCGCCACCTAACCCCATGGAGCCGGCCTGAATCACCAGCTGTGCGGCCTCGGGAATGGTCATGAAATAACGCGTGATCTTCGGGTGTGTAACAGTCAACGGCCCGCCGGATTTGATTTGTTTATGGAACAAGGGGATAACCGAACCGGACGATCCCAACACGTTGCCGAACCGGACCATGGTAAAACGAGTCTTGTTGACTCGAGACACATTGGCACTATCGCCGAACAATACGGGCGCTAGCTCACGGCTAAGGGCTTGCAACGTCAACTCCGCGAGCCGCTTGGTACTACCCATCACGTTGGTGGGGCGCACGGCTTTATCAGTAGAGATCAGGACGAAGTTCGATACACCCGCCTGCAATGCAGCCTGAGCGGTGTTCAGCGTCCCAATCACGTTGTTCAGAACCCCCTCGGCAATATTATGCTCGACCATGGGGACATGTTTATAAGCTGCAGCGTGATAGACCGTATCGACATTCCAGGTCTTCATTACATCCAACAACTTGGCCTGATCCCGCACCGACCCCAGTATGGGCAGTAAACGAACAGATAGAGATTCACGGGTAGTTCGTGGTTCAAGTTCGGACAAAATACTGTAAAGGTTAAATTCGCTATGCTCATACAACAAAAGCGTGGTGGGCTTGAGCGCCAGAATCTGACGACAGAGTTCCGAGCCGATTGACCCGCCTGCCCCGGTGACCAGAACCGATTGCCCGGTGATGCAATGCTCAAGCAAATCTGGCTGCGCAGGTACTGGGTCACGTCCAAGCAGGTCCGCAATATCTACTTCCTGGATGTCATCCACCTTGACCCGCCCACTGGCCAGGTCCATGAAACCCGGGACGCTACGTACATGCAGCGGAAACCTCTCAAGCAAGGTCAAGATCTCCCGACGACGACCACGGGACGATGACGGTATCGCCAGTAGGATTTCCTGCGCCCCCGTTGCATCGATCATTTTTTGAATCTGCTTGGGCTCGTAGACCTGAAGCCCGGCGATGACGCGGTCTGCGATGCTGCTGTCGTCATCAATGAACGCGACTGGGCGCATTACCCGCCCCATGCGCAATGCTGCTACCAGTTGGTTCCCAGCGGCCCCAGCGCCATAAATTGCAACCTTGGGCAAACCGTCGTCACGGTTGGTAAACGGGACATGTTGGGCAGCGGTGAACCAGTCTCCCAGGAAATACTGACGCATCATCAGCCGAAGGCCACCGATCATGATCAGGCTCAACCACCAGTAATTGAAGATGATCGAGCGAGGTACCACGGTTTTATGGTTGCTGTACCAATACACTATGAGGGCCAGCAGCAAGGCAGAGAGACTGACCGCTTTGCAAATGGTAATCAATGCATCGTTGCCGAAGTAACGCATGACGGCGCGATACATGCCAAAGCGTATGAAAATCGGAATGGCGATCAGTGGGGCGGATGCGAAAAGCCAAAGATGCGTTTCGATCGGAGTGGCCAATGCCTCGACTCCGAGGCGAACAACAAACGCCAGCCATAGCGCGACCCAGACCAGGATTACGTCTGTAGCCACCTGAATCGCCCGCTTGTGGCGTCTTGGCAATCCCAGCAACGCTGTTCTTAATTTACCCATAAATCCTTCATGCACCTCGGCCAGCTCCTAAACCCAATCGATCCCGATAGACGCGGCACTGTCATCGACCGTTGGACAACCCATAAACAGAAAACGCGAATTTTTACCTTTAAATCATGCCTTCTCAAGCGCGCCAGCACGAGATGCTGACGGCCAGCAGTACCTAAGGCACGTAGGCAATGATTAAAGCCAACATTCTATCCACATTCCACAATACGACACATGCCGCCAACGGCAACAACCAGAACATATTAATCGACACCACCGCCAGCGTCACCGGCAGATGCCGACCATATTGGTGGGAGGCAGACTGATAAGCATAGGGTTCGATGAGCCTCGTAGATTTCTTTTCGCAGCAGCAGTCGTAATAAAGTAACGGTTGCATCGACAATAAAGACCCCTAGCAGAATCAACCAGACCCAAAGCAGCCTCGATGACTCCCGAGCCGTCTGTAGCGACAACAGGCTTAGGAGAATGCCGACGAACGGGATCCATAACCCCACCTTTCCCAGCGTAAGACTTCGGTTTACCGTAGGATCTCTGATATGCAGTTCCACGGCAGTAACGACTCGTAAGTTCTACACCTCTATTTGTCGTTGTTCTAAATACCGACGAACAGTGCCAATGATTTTCCATGACAACAATTAATTCCCTCAAGCATAAAATGACCAAGCATTGTGCTGGCGAGCCGCACCGCGTATAATATCAAAACAATATCAACTATTATATGCATTATACATAAGGATCCAAACACTTCAAACACCAGACTTATAAAATCAAGCTTACACTGGACGAAAACTTTAAAATTTATTTAATAGTTATTGCTTTTCCATACTGCGGAGAAAGTTGAAGAATGACGGCGGCAAGTTTTTCTAAAGACGAAATTTCATTGCGTGAATTTTTTTGTTTTCTGGCTCCGCAGATACGAACCATTATATTGATTTTCGTTGTGATATTTGCCATAGGCCTTGGCTATGCGATTACCAGACCGACGCTGCACATGAGCATTGCGAACGTAGCGATAGGCGATAGCTTAAACGTGGATTCTAGCGCTTCCAACCTACTCGAAAGTCCAGAAACGATGATGTATAAATACGCTCAACTCGCCACAATAGACCCTATAAAGAAAACGAATATCGTTGAGGTCTCGACTGTTGCAGCGAATCGCAAAGAGTCAATTAAAAAACTTAAGCTCGCTATCAATGAGATAACCTCGACGCAGAACCATCTCTATCAACAGCAAGAAATAAAATTTATTAAATACTTAGATTTGTTAGAAATGGCAGATACGAAAGAAATAAAAATCCTAAGCATGTTGCAAAATGCATCCCGCTCGTCAATGACCTATTCGTCAGAGATTACAACCACTGAGCTTCCTTACAGCGGTAACATGTATAAAATATTGCTTGGCACCACGCTCACCGCTCTTTTCGTAGCGTTGGTCATTGGCGCCATTAAAGAATGGATTAGGCGGTTAGGTGAAACAGCTTGATTAGATGCCCGGCGAAACATACATAAGCCACTTTTTCGTTTTTTAGAGGCTACCTCCGTTGTCTGACGATCAGCGTCGCGCCTTTGCTGCGGATAGTTCCCCCGGTCATCCAGCGTATGTCTCGCACCTCATCAACAGCCGCTCCGGGCTTATATTGCCACCGAAATGTAAGCGGCTGCCAAACTCACCTCGCGTAGGATCAGACCGGCCCCTTCCTACTCCACGTATTCGTCCCTCCTGACAAAAGACAGACAAATTGAACTTGGGCGGTATCAAATGTTTCCATGCGCTAGATACCACCCAGGATTTCATTTTCCAGCGGCGTCGCGCATGACCATTGCCAAGACTTCGCAAGTCTTGGCTATTTCGGCGTCCGTCAGCGTAGGATGAACCAGGAACATCAGGCTTGTTTCTCCAAGTCGCGCTGCCACTGGCAAGCTCTCTTCGGGTCGCCAGGGCGTATTGTCGAAAGCCTTCTCCAGATAGACCTCTGAACATGAGCCCGAAAAGCAAGGGACGCCGCGAGCGCTGATCTCGTTAAGAATCCGGTCCCGATCCCAACCTTCTGCGAGTTGATCCGGCT